>JAFAMM010000145.1 GCA_019233375.1 Acidobacteriaceae bacterium | reverse complement strand
TGCTGCACGCCTTCACGCCTGCATAAGGAATAATCAGCTCGAATTTCTGCATGTCCCATGCCGCCGTGGGACAGCGTTCCGCACACAAGCCGCAGTGAACACAAACATCTTCATCTTTGACCATGGTTCGACCGGTTTGCGGCAGCAATGCTGACACATATAACGGTTGATCGGGATTCAAAGCGGGCGCGGAAAGACGTGTGCGAATTTCGGGCTCATCGCCGTTATGGGTAATGGTCAAACATTGTACGGGGCAGACATCGATACACGCGTCGCACTCGATGCAAAGCTTCTCCGTAAAAACGGTCTGCATGTCGCAGTTGAGGCAGCGTTCGACTTCGCGGGCGGTCTGTTCGGCCGTAAAGCCGAGTTCCACTTCGACATTCAGCTTTTCGAAGCGCTCGACGAGATCGACGTGCTTCATCTTTTGCCGCGCGGCCGGATTATAGTCATTCCGGTAGCTCCACTCGCTTATGCCCATTTTCTGCGTGACCAGATTCATGCCGTAGGGCGGGCGCTCCGTTACGGGCTCGCCCTGACAGTACTGGTCGATTGAAATGGCGGCCTGGTGGCCGTGTTCAACGGCCCAGATGATGTTTTTGGGTCCGAAAGCGGAATCGCCTCCAAAGAAAACGCCCGGCCGGGTGGATTGCATGGTGGTGGCGTCCACAACCGGCACATCCCACTTGTCAAATTCAATACCGAGGTCGCGCTCGATCCAGGGAAATGCGTTCTCCTGCCCGATGGCAAGGATCACATCGTCGGCAGGAAGGAAGACTTCGTCGAGAGTGCGAGATCGTTTTGCGTCCGCATCCCATTCCAAACGATCGAACAGCATGCCCTTCAAAACACCGTGCTCGATGACGAAGCTTTTCGGCGCGTGATTCACCAGTATCTCGACGCCCTCTTCTTCGGCATCGTCGAGTTCCCAGGGCGAAGCTTTGAAGAATTGCCGGGGCCGCCTTGCCATCACTTTGATGTCTTTGCCGCCCAGCCTGCGTGAAGACCGGCAACAATCCATGGCAGTGTTCCCTACCCCGACAATCAGGACGCGCTCTCCGATGGAATCGATGTGCCCGAAGGCGATCGATTCCAGCCAGTCGATACCGATGTGGATGCGGTCTGTTTCGTGGCGTCCCGGAACATCGAGATCCTTGCCGCGGGGGGCGCCGCTCCCGATAAAAACTGCATCAAAGCGCTGCTGCAATAGATCTCTGAGGCTCCGTACCGGGGAGTTATAGCGGACCTCGGCGCCCATGTCCAGAATGAGATCTATCTCCTCTGTAAGTACCCGCTCCGGTAAACGAAAAGCCGGGATGTTGGAGCGCATCAGGCCGCCAGGCATGGCCTGCTTTTCGAAGATCGTCACCTCATAACCAAGAGGTAACAGGTCATTTGCAACTGTAAGTGACGCAGGACCCGCGCCGATACAGGCGACGTGCTTTCCGCTCTTGATTTGCGGGATTGAGGGCAGGAAAGGGGCGATGTCCCCCTTCAGGTCCGCTGCGACGCGCTTCAAGCGGCAGATCGCTACCGGTTTCCCGTCTACGCGCGTACGGCGGCATGCGGGCTCGCAGGGGCGGTCGCAAGTACGGCCTAGTACTCCTGGAAATACATTAGATTGACGGTTGAGTACATATGCGTCCGTGTACCGCTCTTGTGCAATTAAACGGATGTACTCAGGGACATTAGTGTGCGCGGGACACGCCCATTGACAGTCCACGACACGGTGGAAGTAGCTTGCATCCTGAACGTTTGTTGGCTTCACTCGAGATCTAACCGGCAGTGCAGAGCCAGGTGCTTTTATTGTTGCCGCCCATTATATAACAGTTGCAAGGTAACCAACAGTTGCCAACGGCCGTCCAACGGAATACGCTCACAGACGGAGGGTTGTGTGCCCGCAATTGTTGGAACTCCCCGCGAGACATTCCCGGGAGAGCGCCGTGTCGCAATAACGCCGCGTCAGTGTGAGGTGCTACGCAAATCGGGTATTGAGACAGTAGTCGAAGAATCCGCGGGCGCCGAAGCCGGTTTTCCCGATGAGATGTACGTTTCTCGCGGCGCGCGTATTGCAACTCGGGAAGATGTTTTCAGGAACGCAAACATCATCGGGCAGGTTCGCTGTCTTGGTGCGAACCCGGACGCAGGCCGTTCCGATATTTTGCTGTTGCGCCCGGGGCAGGTACTCATCGGTTTCGGTGAGCCTCTGACCGCGCTGAGCGAGTGCGCTGATCTGGCCACCACGGGGGTCTCTTTTCTCGCCCTCGAGTTGATTCCCCGCATAACGCGCGCGCAGAGCATGGACGCCTTATCTTCCATGGCGACCATCTCCGGTTACCGGGCGGTTTTGCTCGCCGCAAATCAACTCCCGAAGATATTTCCTCTTCTCATGACGGCGGCTGGAACGATTACGCCTGCCAAGGTTTTTGTGCTGGGCGCGGGTGTGGCCGGTCTGCAGGCAATTGCAACCGCCCGGCGGCTGGGCGCCGTCGTGTGCGCATATGACGTGAGGCCGGCCGTGAAAGAGCAGGTAGAGAGCGTCGGCGCGAAGTTCATCATGCTTGATGTAGAAACCGGATCCGCCGAGGATAAAGGCGGTTATGCCAAAGCAATGGACGAGGCGTTTTACCGCCGGCAGCGGCAGTTGCTGACCGACGTCCTCCGTGAGCAGGACGTCGTGATCAGCACGGCCGCGGTCCCCGGACGCAAGGCCCCGGTCCTCATTACCGAGGACATGGCCGCAGCCATGCCGCCCGGTTCGGTCATTGTCGATGTCGCGGCGGAACGCGGCGGTAACTGCGAACTTACACGCCCGGGCGAAACCGTGATTCACAACGGAGTAACTATTCTTGGTCCCTTGAACCTGCCGTCGCTCGCGCCCTATCACGCCAGCCAGATGTTATCGGGGAACATCTGTTCGCTCATCAAAGCCATCACGGATAAGAGCGAGCTTTTGCTGAATCGGAATGACGAGATCGTTCGCGAAACTCTTGTCACGCACGGCGGCCGGGTGGTTCATCCGCGAGTGGCCGAGTTGTTAGACGCTTCGCGCGTTTCCGGCGAGGTGAATGTATGAAGGATTGGGAACTCGCGCTGTGGGTGTTCATGTTGGCGGCGTTCCTCGGATTCGAGCTGATTCGCAGGGTCTCTCCTCTGTTGCATACGCCTCTGATGTCGCTGACGAACGCGATCTCCGCCATCGCAGTGGTCGGCGCGATTCTGATCACCGGCGCGAAGGATGCCTCGCCGCTGACCCGCACGCTCGGCTTCGTGGCGGTCGTCGCCTCCACAACGAACCTGGTTAGCGGGTATCTCATCACGGACCGGATGCTCAAGATGTTCAAGAAGCGGGCTCCGGAGAACAAGTAATGCAGACGCTGCTGCCGATTCTCTACCTGCTTGCCGCCGCCGGATTTATTCTCGCCATCAAGTGGATGAACTCACCCGTGACCGCGCGCCGGGGCGTGGTCGCCGGAGAAATCGGGATGCTGCTGGCGGTTGTCGGCACGCTGCTTCGCTTCGAAGTGGTCAGCTACGAGTGGATCTTCATTGCATTCTTCATCGGTTCGGCCATCGGCGTTCCCATCGCTTATTACATGCCGATGACCGCCGTGCCTCAGCGGACTGCGTTTTCACACGCGTGCGGCGCGCTTGCGTCCGCGCTCATCGGAACAGCCGAGTATTACCGGCAGCTGCCGCACGGCGTGGTCATGGTCGCGCTCGTGATGGAAACCCTGCTGGGCTATCTTACTTTTACGGCGAGCTTGATGGCTTTCGGTAAGCTGCAGGAGATCTTACCGACTCGCCCGCTGACCTACCCGGGCCAGAACATCGTAAATCTCGGCATCTTTTCTCTGGCGGTCGCGGCCGGAGTTGCCCTGATTTTTGCACCGGAGCAGACCTGGCTCTTTCCGATTTTTACCCTTCTCGCGCTGGTGTTTGGAGTTTTGCTGATCGTTCCCATTGGCGGAGCTGACATGCCCACCGTGATTGCACTACTCAATTCTTATGCGGGATTGTCGGCGAGCGCGATGGGCTTCGCGCTCGATAACAAACTGCTGATCGTAGCCGGCGCACTCGACGGCTCATCGGGCTTCATTCTCGCGGTGATCATGTGCCGGGCGATGAATCGGTCGTTCAGCAATGTGCTGTTCGGCGCATTCGGTACCATCCAAAAAAGTGCGAAGGAAACAACAGAGAGGCCGGTGCGTTCGGCAAGCCCCGAAGAAGCAGCGGAGATCCTGGACAGCTCGCGCAGCGTGGTGATCGTACCCGGCTATGGTATGGCCGTAGCGCAGGCCCAGCATAAGCTGCGCGAGTTGAGCGATCTGCTAACGAAGCGCGGAATCGAAGTTCGTTTCGCAATTCACCCCGTAGCGGGACGCATGCCCGGCCACATGAACGTTCTTCTGGCGGAGGCAAACGTGCCTTATGACCAGCTGGTTGAAATGGACGATATTAACTCTGAGTTTCCGCGTACCGATGTGGCACTGGTGATTGGTGCCAATGATGTGGTAAACCCCGCGGCGCGTTTGGACAAAAGCAGCCCCATCGCCGGCATGCCGATTCTCAATGTTTACGAAGCGCATACGGTCATGGTCATCAAGCGCAGCATGAGCCCCGGTTTTGCAGGCATTGATAATGACCTCTACTACATGAGCAAGACGCTGATGCTATTCGGAGACGCAAAATCATTCGTCACCAACATAGTCAAGGAGCTGAACGCGGCGGTTCCCGTTAGTGCCTAAGCACGCTATTCTTGCGAGATGAGGAATCGCACCCTCACAACAATTGCTGTGCTGCTCTGCGCCATATCCAGCCGGATTGGTGCCGCGGAAGTCCGCGCCAGGGAGTTGGGAGTGCCGTTCGAGGGCAAGCCTGGACCTTTAAACGCCATAACGGATGTCAAAGGGGTGGAGGTCGGCGACACGACTCTTATCCGCGGGGAAGGCAAGCTGGTGGTCGGGAAAGGGCCTGTGCGGACTGGTGTCACCGTGATCTTCCCTCGCGGACGCGCGAATGCCGATCCGGTTTATGCAGGTTGGTTTTCGCAAAACGGAAACGGCGAGATGACCGGCACGACCTGGGTGGAAGAATCCGGTTTTCTGGAAGGGCCTGTTGCCATCACCAACACTCACTCGGTCGGTTTGGTGCGCGACGCGATTATCGCCTGGTCTGTCAAAAACGGGCGCATCGCGACGCAGCCGTGGTCGCTACCGGTGGTAGCCGAGACGTGGGATGGCGATTTGAACGACATCAACGGCTTCCACGTTAAAGAGGGCGACGTCTTCGCCGCGCTTGACACTGCGCGCAGCGGGCCCGTTCCGGAAGGAAGCGTGGGCGGCGGCACGGGCATGATCTGCTATGGGTTCAAGGGAGGGGACGGCACCGCCTCACGTGTGCTTACGACTGAGGAGGGCGGCTATACCGTCGGCGTGCTGGTGCAGTGTAACTGCGGCAGGCGTTCGCAGTTGACGATCGCGGGCGTGCCCGTCGGCAAGGCTATTCCTGCGCCTGTCGCGCAAGCGAGCGGCAGTCGCAACCTGGATCAAGATGTAGGTTCGATTATTATCGTGGTGGCGACCGATGCGCCACTGCTGCCGACGCAATTGAAGCGCTTGGCGCGTCGCGGGACTATGGGCCTGGCGCGCACCGGTTCTGTATCGGGCAACTCTTCCGGTGATATATTCATCGCGTTCTCAACGGCGAATCCCGGCGCTGATCGGGAGCCCGGGCCCAATTCTGTTCAAACTGTTTCGAATGAGCGCATCACCCCGCTGTTCCAAGCCACGGTGGAAGCGACCGAAGAAGCTATCGTGAATGCGATGGTGGCGGCTCCGACGATGACGGGGATCGATGGGCATACGGTGCAAGGTTTGCCGCATGACAGGTTGAAAGAACTGATGATGAAGTCGGCCGAGCGTTAATGCCGCCGGGCCAATGCGCGGCTATGAATAGTTTGCCCCTACGCGGACGGCGAGCGTCTACCCGCTCAGCCTCAACTCAGAGATAGCGCGTCAGATCTTCCGGACGGAAGCAATGCGCGATTGCCGTATCGCGCGAAATGCGCGCATTCTTCACCATTTCAGCGAGCGACTGCTCCATCGAAATCATGCCCTCGTTGCGGCCGGTTGAGATCGCCGAGTAAAGCTGATGGTCGTCGCCCTTGCGAATAAGGCTGCGCACACCGCTTGACGCCCGCAGAATCTCGACCACTGGATAGCGTCCGCCGCTGATTCCCGGAACCAGTTGCTGCGCGATCACGGCGAGCAGGGCAAGCGACAACTGCTGCCGGATCTGCGCCTGGTTGTCACGCGGATGCGAATCGAGAATTCTCGAGATCGCTTGTGAAGCGTCGTTCGTGTGCAGCGTCGAGAGCACCAGATGACCTGTTTCCGCTGCCGTGAGAGCCATCACAATGGTTTCGGCATCACGCATCTCACCAACGAGGATCACGTCCGGATCCTGACGCAAGATGCCGCGCAACGATGCGGCGAAATCTGGCGCATCCCGACCCACCTCGATCTGCTCAATGATGGCTTTGCAATTCGAATGCACGTACTCAACCGGATCCTCTATGGTCACCACGTGAACGTGGCGCGTGTGGTTGATGAGGTCCACAAGAGCGGCCAACGTCGAACTTTTGCCGCAACCGGTAGGACCGGTGACCAACACCAATCCCTGTCGCAGTCGGGCCAAGTTCCCGAGTGCGGGCGGCAGGTGCAGCGATTCGATGGTTGGAATCTTCTCCGGCAGCAGCCGCACGCTGCCCGCTATGGTTCCGCGCTGAAAATGCACGTTCGCGCGGAAACGACCGATGCCCGGGCGGCTGAAGCAGAAGTCCACGAATTTATTGCGATTGAGTTCCTGGCTCTGCGCGGAGGACATCAGCGGCAAAAGTAGATTTCGCGTGTGTTCGCCCGTGAGCGGGGAACCGGTCGCATGTCCGAGCGCGCCGCCGACACGCAACGTTACTGGAACATCCGCGATGAGCAGCAGGTCGGACGCGCCGAGCCGTACTGCTTGCGTCAATATTGTGTCGAGCAGACCCATGTCCGCCTGGGAGAAGCTCATCGGTGAATCCGGCGTCATTTGACGCGCGCCAGAAGCCGCGCGGTTCAGTTCGGCGGCGATTTGCTCGAGATCATTCCCGTAACCGGGCATGCACTTAGTATGACTGGTGGATGAGACCACAGCCGCCATCATCGCAATCCACTCCAATGTCGAACGAAACAGCTCATGGAATATGTACCAACCTCACTGCCTGGCACGCTTTGGTTCAAGTGTCGGCAATTTTGACTCTACGGACAAATCACATCATGAACTTCAACGTGAACTGCGCGGATCTCGGACCGCCGACCTGATAAAGCGGATTGAGCCCGCCCAAGGTGTTATTCAACGTTGCTGTCGTGATTCCGAAATTTGGATTCGGAGTGCCGCCGCCGTAGTTAATGTAATTTTCGAGGAAGCCCAAACCGAAGTTTGGATGATTGAACACATTGAAATATTCCGCGCGTGCGTAGAGCACGACACGTTCGGAAAGCTTGAAGCGTCTGCTCAGTGCGATATCGGCCTGGGTCAGCGGATATAGGCGGAAGTGGTTGCGCGGCGAGTTTCCCTGCTCTCCGCCGGGGGGCACGGAAAAAGCCGCTGGATTCAGCCGCCGCCCTCCCGGATTATTCGCATCGGGTACATAGAAAGGCACGCCAGGAACGATATCGGCCCGCGTGTAGTAACGGCCGAACACAGGAGAAACAGCGATCGCCATTACGCTGAAGGGCGGCGCCGAACTGCTGCGTACGAGAGTGTCCAGAGTCCAGTTCCCGAACAGGGTATGTCCCAGTCGCCCCGGCGGAGCTGGGAGTTGGTAGGAGACCGCCGCCGAAAACGAGTTGCGTACGTCAAAGTCAGCAGGTCCCAGATCGGCAGCAGGATTCACGTTGCTCAACGTATTGGTATAGCTGCATTGGCACACGTCGGTCGAATTTGTATCAGTAGACTTTGCAAGCGTATAAGAGGCGAGCGCCTGAAGCCCGCGCGCCATGCGTCGCTGAAACTGGACCTGCAGCGCCGAGTAATGAGACCAATCACCGTTCGTGGTCGCAAACATTGTTGGGTAAGTCGCGGGGGTTTGCTGGATGCTGTCCTCGCGTAGAAGGTGCTTCCCGTAAGCACCTACATAGGAGGCAGAAAGGCGCTGGTTCGCGCCAAAGGCGCGCTCAATGGTGACGTTCCACTCATACGTGAGTGGCGTGCGCAGATGAGGGTCCACCGCGTATACCCAGGCAGTGTCGGGGCCAGCCACCACCGAGAGGGCCGGGGGAGTGAATGCCGGATTGTTGAGGTTGAACGGTACCGAGCTGACGCTACTGTCGCGCTCATACGGGAAACTCCCGGTATTGAAGATGCCGCCCCCATAACCTAAGTCATAGAAGAGGCCGTATCCACCGCGTAGGACTGTTTTGGGCGAGAGTTGCCAGGCAGCGCCCACACGCGGGGCGAAATTGTTGAACCTCGTATGCCAGAGTGGTGTGCCGGCGGGCGCTAGTCCAAACGGCTGGGAATCGAAAACCCCGGTCAGCGCGTACAAGGGCTTTCCCGCTGCCGTGGATGCCGGCGGGGTATTGATATCCCAGCGCAGGCCGTAAGTTAACGTGAGAGACGGTGAAAGCTTCCAGACACCCTGTCCAAATGATGAATAGTTGTCTACGCGCGCCGGAATGCTCTCCTCCGCAGATTGGGCAACGACATCCGCAATGCCGGATTGCAAACTGGAATAGCTATTAGCGATTGCCAGGAAACTGTTGAACAATCCGCTGGTCAGATTCAGTCGGCGAAAGTCCAGACCAAATTTCAACTGATGCCCGCCTGTAGTCACGGAGAACGTGTCAACCAGGTTCCACTGTTGTTGAACATTCGCGGCCAGATAGCCAGTTCTGACCTCGCCACCTGTTGGAGGCACAAACACGAACTGATCGCTGGTGCTGTAGGCGGGAGGATACAGAGCGGACAACGGCGGCGGTACAGCACCGTAGAACGGCACCATGCGCGACGATTCGTCCGCGGTCTGGCGGCTCCAGTTCGCCCGGAATTCGTTCAATTTGGTGGGAGTCACTAGAATGGTCAGTCCGATTGTCGCGGTATCTGTATTGACAGTCATGTCATCTAGTTCCGAGAAATAGTGAAAAAAAGAGTCCGAAGGTGCATGGTTATAGCGTGCGAAAAAAGTGACTCTTTCATTGAACGTTTGGTCGATGCGCAAGCTGGTGGCGTTCAGATTCGATGGATCGGAGTAACTGGTGGTCAGGTTTGCTGTGATGCCGTCGGAATTCACCGGACCGTTTGGGAGAGGCAGCGCGGCAAGTATGGGCTTGTAAGCCGGCGCCACATTTTCGCGGGCCGCAGCCGCCAGAAAAGAGCCGGTGCTTGTCTCCGGCAACCGTAGTCGTAGCCCTTCATACGAAAAAAAGAAGAAGGTCTTGTTCTTACGGATGGGACCGCCCACAGTACCTCCAAAGTCGTTCTGGCGCAGCGGCGGCTTGGGCTGCGGGACCATATTGAAGAAGTTCCTGGCATCGAAAATGTCGTTCCGCAGATAATCGAACGCGGTACCGTGGAATTGATTTGTACCGGAGCGGGTCAAAATCAAGACCTGCGCCCCGGGCGTGCGGCCGTACTCGGGCGCGAATGTAGAAGTCAGCACTCGAAACTCCTGCATAGCGTCCACGGAGACCAGTCCGCTGGTGGCTCCGAACGCATTGAAGCTCGGAATCGCGCCTCCCAACGTCTGGCCAAAGCCCACATCTGTAACCACCCCGAAGTTTGCGCTGACGCCGTCTATCATGAAATAGTTTGCATTCGCACGCTGGCCGTTTACGCTGAACTGGCCAGCAGCGGTCCCACCAGCGGAATTTGTGGTCGGCACGAACACCACGCCCGGTGTGAGCGCAATCAGCGACTGAAAACTCCGGCCGTTCAGCGGCATGTTCCTCACGAACTGCTGGTCCACCAGCGTGCTGACGGCCGGGTCAGTTGAATTCAAGAGCGGCGCTTGTGAATTTACGGTTACGCTCTGAGCAACAATCGCCAACTGCAATGAAAAATCCAGACTCGCGCGCTCGTCGACATTCAGAACAATCGATTGCTGCGTGAGGGTCCGGAACTTGTTTGCCTGGATGCTGGCCTCATAGGTTCCGGGTTTCACACTGGCAAAGCTGTAGAAACCTTCGCTGTCCGTAATTTCTTGGTATCGAATGCCAGTATCTGTGTTACGAAGTTGTAACTGTGCGCCGGTAACAAATCCGCCGCTCGGGTCTTTGACGAATCCACTCAGTTCAGCCGATTGGCCGAACAGGGAAGTGGCTGAGATGACTAGCAGACAGCAGAAATGGAGACCCCTCCCCGTGTGCACTACGAAGGGATTTTAGCTCCAATGCGAACTCTAGGGATCAAACATTCGTTGGACTATTGGGTCATTTCAAGTAGTTCGTGAGCACCGCTTTCAAGCTCCTGGACACTTTGCTTGAGCTTGGGAAGCGCCTCGTCTACATTCATCGGCGTCTCCGACGTAGTCAAAAGAGAGCGCAAAATGTGATCGAGCGTTCGTGCTCTCTCAAGAGTTGAGGCAGTAGTAGCTTGCCAGCTTGTGCTGCCAGCCGCGGGAATCGTCTGAATCGCCTCATAGCCGAAACCTTTCAGAAGAAAATCAATTTGCGGCGTCAACTCCGAAAGTCCCGTTTGAACGCCGTGCACGTGATCGCGGACCATTGTGGCAAACTGAGTCTTCGCAGCAGAAGAGAGGTTTGAGTCTTGCCCGGGCGGCCAGCGAACCGCCAGTTCTTGCAGTGCATACAGGTGGGCCAATATATCCGTACTGCTCTGCAGCACCCCACGGGTGTAGTTCTCTTCCGCATCCGCCCCTCCAAAGAACGCGAGCAAGCGGTTGTCTTGTTGCGCGCTCCGTGGAGGAACGGCGGTTATTGCATGAGTCGGGTTCCGGTGGCCATTCGCCGGCGACTGGAATTCGAGCTGGACTCCCGGTTTGTTGGCCAGCAGAGCCGTGAGCTGATCCTTCCGTTGAGAAGAAACGCCCCATGCGTTCACAACTAACTCACTCTGTGAGCGCGAGATCTCGATGCTATCGCCCAGGTCTGCTCCCATCTGATGCAGTTCGTACCGGACGGTCATTTCCAGGTCATCCAGGTTCACGGTCGGGACGGCATTCCGACGTGCGCTCGGTGCGTGTATGACAGGAGCAGCCGCACTCGGCTCGGGCGGCTCCAGTCGCGCCAGCACATCCACAGGAACGTCGCGCCGATCGAGAATCGAGGACTCCTCTTCATCGATTTGAAATGTGGCGTTTTCGAAGGACAGCGTCATCGCATCGACATGCCAGTTTCGGGATTCCACGCGAAAGCTGCACTCCTCAAGTCCCCGCGCCCGGCCTTCGGCGTTAGAGGCCACCTGCACTTCAATGCTTCCTCCCTCACGAGATGCTTTCGGCTCGGAGCCCGCGAGCGCTACCCACGCCTCCAATACCGGC
>JAFAMM010000192.1 GCA_019233375.1 Acidobacteriaceae bacterium | reverse complement strand
ACGCGGACCTTGCCGTCGCGGATATCTTCGGCAACGCGCGTCACAGATGCCGGCACGGTGCCATACTGCGCCCACGGGAAGCCTTCCAGGCGCACGACAGCAGGCTGGCCGGGGCGCAAACGGCCGATTGCGGCCGATGGGGTAAATTCTGCTACGACCTGAAGACTCCCCCGCGGAATAATGATCCCCAGCCGTTGCCCTTCGGCGAGGTAAGAGCCGGGACGGAGCACCGCGCACTCGCCCAACTGGCCGGAGACCGGAGCGCGGAGCCGGCGCTGATCCAGCTCGAACTGCAAACGGCGAATCGCCGCCTCAGAGGAGGCCGCCTCGGCCTGCAATTTAGCGATATCGGCCTGAATCTGCCGCTGCCTGGCCTGACGGTCGCGCTCGCGCACTTTCAGCTCGGGCTGCAGCCGCGAGCCGGCGGCCTTCAGATTATCGGCTGTTGCGCGTTTGCTCTGCGCATCGGCCAGCGCGCGCTGTGCATCGGCATCTGAGATGATCCCGTCGGCGTGCAGGCGACTGGCCCGTTGAGCCTGCTCTGCAGCGAGCGCAGCTTCGGCGTCTGCGGCTCGGTATTGCGCTCGCGCGGCTTCCATAGATACATCCAAAACGCGGTGCTCCTCGGTATTGCCTTGCCCTTCCGCTTCCAGTTGCGCTTCGAGAGCGGCCAGTTGCGGCTTCAGGCTCGCCAGATGGGTCTGTTCCTGCGCGAGGTTGAGCTTTTGCGCTTCGCTATCCAGTTCGATGAGGATATCGCCCGCACGAACGGTGCGTCCGAGGATCAGAGAGGAGGATACGACGCGTCCGCTGGCGCTCGACTGAACCGGATAAGCCGCGCCGTCTGCTTCAATACGTGCGCTGTCGGCCAGTTCGTAGCGCGGAACACGCGCGGTGAACGCCCAGAAGAGCCACGCGGTGAGCAAGCCCATTGCCACCAGCAGGCCGAGCAACGAGCACACTCCGTTATCCGCCTGCAGGCTCCGCTTCACTCGATGGAAGCTCACGCCTTAATACTCCGTTTACTTAAGGGACTACTGCGGCTGCCGTTCATCAGCAGCCGCGCGCGGGTTGGCCAGTTATGCGCAACGGGGAGGCGAGATGGCGGCTCCCCCTTGTGCATTTTTTCTTAAAGCTTCGGCCCTTGTCGCCGAAGAGGGAATTATGCACCCCAGAGGGCGCGGCCAGCTTTCACCTTGCTCTTGATCTTCACGGTCGTTGCTCCTCCTTTCCCGGTCGAGTTCCCGTTGGCAGACGGGAGCTTCAAGGCCGTTTTGAACTGCCGTTGTTGAAAACAAAAACTTCGGACGTGACTGATCTCTAGTAATTCAAAACTCACTTAGGCCAAATTGCTTGATTTCGCCTAAGTGAGTTAATTGAGTTATAGCGAATTAAAGCGCGAGTGAAAATATCCCGTTGGGTCGAAAACGGGTCAGATTGTCCCGTAATGCCGGTGTATGAAGTTGCGGTTGCGCAGCGCGCTTACTGTACCAGTGCGAAAGCGTACAGCGAATCGCCCGCGCCGACCACAAGATATTGCCGGCCGTCCAGCTCAAAGCTCATGGGTCCGTTGCTGACGTTAGAGCCAAGATGGAAATGCCAGAGAATCTCGCCGTCAGCGGGATTCCAGGCGATGAGATTGCCGGATGGATCGCCGCTGAACAGCAGCTTGCCGGCGGTGCTCAACACACCGGATCCGGCGGTGCCGCGGCCCGGGAAATCGTGCGACCAGCGGGGTTCGCCCGTCTTGTAGTCGAGCGCCAGCAGTGTGGCGTGCGAGTACAGCGTCTGACCGTTCCCGCCATAGCCCTCCGGTTTCTCGCGGGTATCGGTCAGGTACGCCAGGCTGTACCCTTTGACCGCATTCACGTAGAACAGACCTGTTTGCGGGTTGAAGCTGGGAGGAAACCAGTTCGTTCCGCCGCCTCCCGGAATATTCAGCAGCACTCCGTCAGTCTTCGGTTCCTTGGCAACATTCGGGACCGGCTGCCCTGCTTCATCGACGCCCTGAGACCAGTTTGCGCCCACAAAGGGTTTACTCACCAGCGCCTTCCCGCTGGTCCGGTCAAGCACGAAGAAATAACCATTACGCGCCGCCTGCGCCAGCAGCTTGCGCGGTTTTCCACCCCAGTCCGCATCGAAGAGAACGGGCGTCTCCACGTCGTCCCAATCGTGCGTATCGTGGGGCGACGCCTGGAAATACCAGACGAGTTTGCCGGTATCGGGATTGAGGGCCACAATCGAACAGGTCCAGAGGTCGGTTCCCTTGCGGCCCTGGCCGGCATATACGGGATTTGGGTTGCCGGTGCCCCAGTACAGAAGATTCAGCTCCGGATCATAGGTGCCCGGGATCCAAGTCATCCCGCCACCGTGTTCCATAGCGCTTTCGTCGGGCCAGGTTTCTGCGCCCGGTTCGCCCTCTCGCGGCTCGGTATTCCAGCGCCACTGCAGCGCGCCCGTCTCCGGATCCCGCGCCTCCAGATATCCCGGGACGTCCATGGCGTCTCCGCCCACGCCGATAATCACGTGGTTCTTGACCACCATGGGCGCCATCGTGGTGAAGTACTGCAGCTTCACGTCCGCCACTTGAAGTTTCCAGCGCTCTTTGCCGGTCTGGGCATCGAGCGAAATGAACCAGCCATCCGGGGCCATGAAGAACAGCCAGTTACCGTACATGCCCAGGCCCCGGTTCCCTACGAGGTGCCCGCCGTGATCGACCCAGCGATAGTGCCAGATCTCTTCGCCCGTGCGCGCGTTGACGGCCCAGACGTTATCCGGGACCGTGAAGTACAGAATTCCGTTCACTTCGAGCGGCGTCGATTTCACCTCGACATGGCCGATGCCGCGGAGCGTGGTGACATTGGTGTTGTAGATCCACGCAATTGCCAGCCGCCCGAGGGTCGATTGATTGATCTCCGAAAGCTCGCTGAAGCGCCGTCCGGAGTAGTCGCCGTTGTAGGTTGGCCAGGTATCCCTCGGGGGTTCCAGCAGCTTTGCCGGATTGAGCATTTGAGCGCCCGCTAGGCACGGAAGAAGCGCCAGCGCGGACAAACGAGAGAATCTTCGCAGCTTCATTTCAGTGTTTCGAGATACGCCAGGATATTGTGCATATCGGCGTCGCTGTATCCGGCGAGCAGCTCGCGGTGGCCGGCGAGCGGGTCCTTGATATCGATTTTCACTTCACTACGCGCCCAGGAATGGTACGCGCCCGAGGAATCGATCAGGGAGAGATTGAAGTCATCGATGCGCTTGAGAGTGCCCGAGACCGTTTCCCCTGACGGAAGCGTGACCACAACTTGCGTCGGCGTGGTGGTCTTCTCGCCGTTGGCGCCGATGGTCTGAGATGGATACAGGAAAAGCGCCTGCAGGTCGGCGGGTTCCACTTTGCTCGCGATATGCGCCAAATCTCCGGCCGGGGAGTGACACTCGCTGCAGTGCCTGGCAAAGTAGGTTTTTCCGGCAGCCGCGTTCCCGGTAACCACATTCTGGATTTTGTAACCGAACCGGTTGGTTGCGTCCTCCACGCGCTGATGTAGAAATTCGGCGATGTCATACAACTGCGCATCGGTCAGGTTCGGGAACGCGGGCATGCCGCGGTCCGGCCGTCCGGTGCGCACAAACGGCCCTATCAATTCGCCCTTTTCGTCATGCAGCACGAGGGCGGAGCGGATCAGATTCGGCCCTTCGGCGCCACTGGCGTCCGAAGCATGGCAGAATCCGCAGGTAGCGGCAAACGTTTTTTGGCCGCGCGCCGCCGCGGCCTGGTCCGGCGGCGGACCAAGACCAAGAAACTCGCGCCCACGCGCAATGCGGGCCTGCGCCGCCGCAGGGGGCTCCGGGGTAGTTTTCGCCGGGGTTTCTGAAACTTTAGTGTTTACCGGCTGCTGATTCTGCTGGCCGGCGAGTGTTATGCCGGCACACAAAACGGCCGCAAACAGGTACCGCGAAGATCTCATGCCACCAAGAAACGATTTTACTGACCGGCCCAGGCGAGCCCGTCCGTTCCCTTGCCCGCGTCGATCAACTTGTCGACATTCCAATCGGAAACGCGGATGGCCGCTACCTGATTACTGTGATCGCAAGACACATAGGCGATCTTGCCGTCGGGCCGCATCAGCACCTCTTGCGGCGAGCTTGGGACATCCACCGTATGGACCACTTCCCAGCTGTTAAGATCCACCACCGCCACCTTGTTCAGCGGCGGAACTGCTACCACCAGGTAATGGCCGTCCGGCGTCGGCGCGGTACCGTAGCCGGTGCCGGGCAGCTTTACCCAGTGCGCAATCGCACGGGTGGAGGTGTCGATCACCGCCAGGCGCGGCTGCGTCTGGTCTGACGTGAACACCCATTTATCATCAGGCGATATCGCGATGCGCTGTGTTTCGCGGGAAATAGGAATGACATCGAGGTACTTGCGCGCTTGCATATCGAGCACGGAAACGGTCCCCGGACCGACGTTCGCCGTGTAGCCGTACCGGCCGTCACGCGATAACGCCAGCATGTGCGATTCGGGCTGACCCGTAGGAATCGTGCCTACGATTTTGAGTGTCTTGGGATCAATGATGCTGATGGTCTTGTCGAGTTCAGTGGTGACGTACAGCATGCCGTCTTTGGGGCCGAACATCGGGCAGTGCGGGCGCACGCCATGACCAAAATCGATGTTGCCGATGACCTTGTGCTCCGCCAGATCAATCACTACCATGTTCCGGCCGTCCGTACCGGGCTTGCCGACGCCGGAGTTGCCGTAGATGGGAACATAGGCAAGCTTGCCGTCGGGAGACGCGATGACTTCGTGCCCGGTTGTGCCCCCCTCCGGAACCAAGGCGTCCTGTTTTCCTGCGGAAGCATCGATAATGGCCAGGCTTCGATCGCCTTTGCAGGCGGCCAGCAAAAGCCCCGCGCGCGAATTGTCAGATTGAGCATGAGAACTACTCGCAAGGGAAGCCATGAGAATCGCTAACGAGAGAAAACCAGCCGCATTAAACCATTTTGCAGAGCGCGTACGTGGCATATTGATTGATTACCCGCCAGAAGAGGCCGCTGGCGACACGTTATCACAGTCAATGGTCAGCGGCGCAGCGCGTGCTATCCTCTGGCCGGGAAACCATGCGCAGAGTCAATGCGGTGTGCCAAGTGTGCCTGGCCATTTTAGTTGCGGCGTTGCCGGCCGCCGGTCAGGAGAAGACTGCGGGCGACGAGTCAAGGAAAGCGGACAAAGCGGAAAAGCCCCCGGCAAAGGCAGCCGAGGAAAAGCCCTCGGTGACGCATCATAAAATCACCGTGCGCGGCAGAACGATCGAGTACACGGCTACCGCGGGGCGGCTGCCCATTCGCAATGATGAGGAGCAGGTGGAAGCCCAGATGTTTTATGTGGCTTACACGGCGGATAACGGCGGCCCAAGACGGCCTCTCACGTTCGCTTTCAATGGAGGACCTGGTTCGGCTACCATCTGGCTGCACATGGGCGCTTTCGGTCCGAAGCGGGTGAAGCTCGATCCGAACGGCTTCATGCCGCCGCCGCCTTTTACGTGGGAAGACAACCAGAACACGTTGCTCGATAAAAGCGACCTGGTGTTTGTGGATGCGGTCGGCACCGGCTACAGCCGCGCCGAGACAGCGGAACTCGGAAAGAAGTTCTGGAGCATAAGCGGCGATATCGAAGCGTTCGGTGAATTCATCCGCCAGTACCTGCAGAAAAACTCGCGCTGGACTTCGCCGCTTTACCTGGCGGGCGAGAGTTACGGAACGACGCGCGCCGCGGGACTCTCCGGCTATCTGGTGGATCACGGCATCGCGCTGAATGGAGTGGTGCTGATCTCGACCATTCTGAATTTCGGAACGGTAAGTTTTGCGCCGGGGAACGATCTGCCCTATGTACTGTATCTGCCCACGTACGCGATGATCGCCGCTTATCATCACAAACTGGCGCCGGAATTGGCGAAGGATCCCGAAGCTCTCCGAAAAGAAGTGGAGAAGTGGGCCTCCACTGATTATCTGCTGGCCTTACAGCAGGGCGACAGCCTGCCGGCGGGCGAGAAGAACAGCGTGGCGGAACACCTGGCGCGCTATACGGGCCTGAGCAAGGAATATATATTGCGCTGCGACTTACGCGTGGACCTCTCGCGATTCGATACCGACCTGCTACGCAACGAAGGCAAAATGGTCGGGCGCCTGGATGGCCGCTTTACCGCGCCGGAGGCCGAGCAGACCGAGCAAGATCCTGACTTCGACCCGAGCGAGGCCGCGATTCGCCCGCCCTACACCGCGGTGTTTGGGCAGTACGTCAAAGAGGAGCTCGGGTATCAAAGCGATCTGACCTACTACGTGCTGGGCGGCGGCATCGGCCGTTGGGATTTTCAAACCACCGGCTGGTCCGGATTCGCCGATACCGCACCCGCGCTGCGGAAGGCATTCGCGAAGAATCCGTATATGCGCGTGTTTATCGCCGAAGGAATGTACGACGCCGCCACTCCCTACTTCGCGGTGGATTATACGTTTGATCACATGGGGTTGAGCCCGGCGGCCCATCAGAACATCAGCCGCGACCACTTCGACGCCGGACACATGGTGTATATCGATAACCAGTCAATGAGCAAGCTTCGGCGCGATATCGAGGGCCTGTACGATAACACCGAGAGCAAATAGCAGACCGGCAATGCTCAAACGGGCCTTGCTGATCGTTGATGTTCAGAACGACTTCTGCGCCGGCGGCGCGCTGGAGGTAGCTGATGCGGAACATATCTTCCCGCTGATCAACCAAGCCATCGAACAATTCAGCGAGGCAGGCGAACCGATTTATGCCTCGCGCGATTGGCACCCTCCTATTTCGGCTCATTTCGAAGACTTTGGGGGGCGCTGGCGTGTGCACTGCGTGGCAGGCACGCCGGGCGCGGCACTGCATCCCGGCATCCGGTGGCCGGCAGGCTTGATGGTTGTCTCGAAGGCCCAGAACGCGGCAGATGACGGCTACTCCGCGTTCGAAGGCACGCTTCCAAACGGAGTTTCGCTTGCGGAGGAACTCCATTCGAAAGGAATCGACGAGATCTACATTGCCGGCCTGACAACCGATTATTGCGTCCGCACGACGGGACTGGATGGGTTGCGGGAGGGGTTCAAGGTATATGTCCTGGCAGATGCGGTCGCAGGACTCGACCCGCACAACGCGCAACGCGCGCTGGCGGAATTGGAGCGGGCGGGAGCAGCCATGCTCAAGACCGCACACCTCGC
>JAFAMM010000487.1 GCA_019233375.1 Acidobacteriaceae bacterium | reverse complement strand
CCGCTCGGATGATCAAAGAACAGCGCTTCCTCTATAGGGCCGGGATCGAGTTTTCGATACTCGCCTAACATGAGGTCCACCTGCGCTTCGCCATCCGGTTGGCGGGCGGCGTTCAGGCCAAAGATATCCGCCTCATACTCCTGCATTCGCGTCAATGTATTGCTGATTGGAGTGAACAGAAAGCTCAGTACAGCAAGAACGATGCCCGCGAGCGGTATGACCGCGGGATCGGCGATACTGCGTATGCTCCATCGAGCGGCGCGGCGCGCGAGCATTCGCTCCAGAAGAAACTTCAGCAACCAGAAGAGCAACACGAGCGCAACGCACGAGTAGACCACCGAGTTCGCGATGTGATGCATGACGTAGTGGCCCATTTCGTGACCCATGACCGAAAGAATCGCCCCCTGCGAGCAGCGCCGCAGCAGATTGTCATTGAGCGTGATGCGGTCTGTGCCGAAAAGGCCGCTCACATTAGCGCTCACGCGGTTACTTTGTTTCGAAGCATTTACTTCGTACACATCGGTTGCGGGAATGCCGTTCTCGCGAGCGAGGCTGAGGATTTCACTTCGGATCGGGCTGCGTTGAAGAGGCCGGTAAGTATTGAAAAGCGGAGCGAGGAACACCGGGCTGATCATGATGGCAAAAACGGAGAAGGCGGCCGCGACCAGCGCGCCCCAGACGTGCCATGTGCGCGGATAGCGGCGAACCACCGCCATAATGGCCACTGCAGCCAGTCCTCCCAGGAGAGCGACGATGGCGAGGCCCATGAGGCCATCTCGCAGCCATCCGCCGAAAGTTTGGTTCGACAAGCCGTACTCGTGCTCGCGAAAGAAATCTTCGTATAGCGTCAGCGGCAGCATGAAAACGGCAGTTACGATCGTCAACTCAATCCAATAGAGGAACGTTTGCAACCAAAACCGGCGGGTAATCCGTTCCGCCCGCGACCGCATGCGCGCCGAAAATCTGCTTTCAAGCAGAAATGCCAAAACGGCTATGAGATACAGAACATCCCAAAGCATGAGCCAATAGCCACCCTCAAAATACGCATCCGACCTTGCCTTTGCTTCCGGCGGCACGCTCGCGAGCCAGGCGTTTGTCGCTGCCTGCGCGTTGAAGTTTGGTGAGGCTTGAGCGGCGAACGGAACGGGAGAATCACCGGGATGAATCATAACCGTGTAGCGAAAGGTCAGAGGCCGACCGGCCCGCAGCGTGAAGCCGCCGCGTTCAGAAGAGTGAGGGTCGAAATCCTTGACCCCGAACGGATTTACGGCGAACAGGCCATAATCGCGGACGTGCCAGCGCGGAGGATGGTTGTGGTTGCGAGGATCATCATAAACGGTGATGCCCACTTTATGACCCTCCACGGTTCCTGAGTAATCCACCCATTCGGCGCGGCGTCCCCAAACGTTTTTCTCGGTTTCTGCTCCGGCGGAATTCCGTATGACACCGCCGTTCTTGCCTGCCATGCTGTCTGCTACACGAATCGCGAAGAAGCCTTCTTTCGTGTCGCCGAACACGGCTTCCTGCCGCGCTGTAAAAACGGCCTCGATGTCAATCCGGCGGACATCGCGGGCAGCATAGAACGTCATGGTCCGGCGCTCCTCCAGGATGTCGCCGCCGCCGGGCGCCTGCCATTCAAACGTCGCGATTACGCGGCCGGACTGTTTTCCCGGCTCAAGCGCATCAAGGTGACGCAACACCACTTTGCCTTTCACCGGTGGATTGCCCTTACTCGTGGTGGACTCCGGCTCCGTCTCCCAGAAATTGATACCGTTCACGTCGCCGTAGCCGATCCAAAGCCCGCGATGGTGAGGATGGTCCCGCGATTCGCCCGGGACGGTTTCCATGGGAAAGCGGCGGCTCACGATCGCGCCGTCGGGCGAGCGCAAGGGTGCGAGAAAGGGCGTGGTGTGCTCCGCGCCTATATAGAGGTTAGAGAACGGCTGTCCATTGATCGTGATAGAGACATGATCGTTGTGAACAAACTGTAAATCTACTTGCGCGCTGCTGGCGGCCGGAAGAACAAAGAGCACGAATAGCACGACAATCCGTGGCATAGTGGCCGTGATCATAGCAGGGACGCGGTGTGAAGCACGTAACCCTGGGCTATCATAAAGGCGTCGGCGGTATTTCCGCGGCGTTCAGGAGAAGCAAAATGGGACCGATCGGCATGCAAGAGATGATCTTTATCTTCATCCTTGCGCTCGTGCTGTTTGGCCCGAAGAAACTTCCTGAACTGGGCCGTCTTCTGGGACGAGGCCTGACAGAATTCCGGCGCGCGAAGAATGAGCTACGAACTACGTTCGAGACACATATGCGCGAGCTGGAGCGCGAAGCGAACCTGGATAAGCAAATTCAGACGCCCGCATCATCTTATAAGCCTGACTATTCGTCTCCGCGGTATCCATATTCGTATGACGGATACGGGCAGGATCCTACGGCTAGCGAGGCGATAGCATCCGCTGAGAAGCCGGACGAGAGCGAGCCACGCGCGGACTCGTCTCTGCCGGATTCCGCACCGCCGGCCACAGAACCCGTGGCAGGAGCAGTTGCCCGCAAAAACGGGGTGCAGCCGGTTGAACACACTGCGGAAGAAGAGCACCGGCCTGCGTAGGCTGTCAGGTAGTAATGCTCGACGACACTAAGGAGTACGGAACTCCAAACGGCGCAGGACCAAGTTCGCCCGATTCAGAATCCGAATCTCCAGTTCCTGTGCAACTGACAACGGCTGCGGAACCCGTCTCCGCAGAAAGCAGCCCTCCCGCAACGAATGCTGTGGAGAGCGCCTCTACTCCAACAGCTCTCACAACACAAGGTCCGCGAAGGCCGCCCCCGCCCCCTCCGCCATCGGATGAGGGTGATGACGAGGACGACGAGGAAGAAAAGGGCATGCTCCGTATGTCCTTTATGGAGCATCTCGAGGAGCTGCGAACGCGCATTATCCGCGCGCTGATGGGCCTGATTGTGGCCTTTATGGTCAGCATCGGTTTCTGCAAGCAGCTCTGGAACGTGGTATCGGCCCCCGCTGTCACCGCACTCAAGCACCTGGGGATCAATCCGCCCAATCTGGCGCAGATCACACCGATGGAGCAGTTCAATGTCATTTACCTGAAACTGCCGCTGCTGTGCTCGATTTTCGTGGGGTCGCCGTGGGTGTTGTATCAGGTGTGGGCATTCATCTCGCCCGGGCTCTATAAGCGCGAAAAGAAATGGGCTGTCCCGTTCATCGCATGCACGGCGGGGCTGTTTATCGCGGGCGGCTGTTTTGCTTATTTCGTCGCGTTTCGGTACGGGCTCGAGTTTCTGCTCGGGATTGGGCGCGATGTCCATGTAACGCCGGTCGTTTCGATCAACGAGTACTTTGATCTTTTCGTGAACGTGACGCTGGGCGTGGGCCTGGTGTTCGAGATGCCGGTGATCATTTTCTTCCTGACGCTCCTGCGTCTGGCCTCGCCGCGCTTTCTCTTACGCCATAGCCGTTACGCGATTCTGGCCATTACCATCATCGCCGCGATCGTGACGCCGACGCCCGATGTCTTCAACATGATGTTGTTCGCCGTTCCGATGGTGCTGCTGTTCTATGTCGGCATTCTGGCGAGCTACATCCTTGTCATGAAGCGCGAAGGACGAAGGCTGCCCTGGACAACGGTCATTCTTATCGTTGCAGGCGTGCTGCTGTTGATGGCGGGCGCGATTGCGCTGCTCGTGTACCGCTATCACTTCCACTTCGTGCCACACTGGCCGTTCCTGGCGCAGCCATTGCGGGCTGCGACGAAACACTGAGGACGGTTCACGAATCGCGCCACAGCGCGACGCCGCCGAGCAGTCCGTCTTCGTTGGGCACGCGGCTCACATGATCGGGCAGCGGAAAATCGATTTTGACCGCGTTTCCACCTCCGATATAAAGATGGTCGTAGTTAAACAGGGCTTCGATCTGCGCGATCGCCTCTTCCAATTTCTTGTTCCACTTTTTGCGGCCAAGCTTCGCCAGGCCCTTTTTCCCGAGGTAATCTTCGTAGGTCTTGCCTTTTTGCCAAGGGTGATGGGCAAGTTCGAGACCCGGTACAAGGTGTCCATCGATGAACAAGGAGGAGCCAAAGCCGGTGCCTAAAGTGATGACCAGTTCGAGTCCCTGCCCTCGTATCGCTCCGAAGCCCTGTACGGCAGCGTCATTTGCTACTCGCACCGGTTTTCTCAATCTCCTGGCAAGCACTTTCTGAAGCTCGAACCCTACCCAGCTTGGATCCAGATTGTGCGCGGTCATGGTGACGCCGTGCTTTACAACGCCCGGGAAGCCGACCGAAACTCGATCAAATGGCTGCTCCTTTTGCGCCATGGCATGCATGATTTCGAGCATGGCTTCGGGAGTTGCGGGGTGCGGTGTCTCCGTCCTCTCGCGCTCACCGATCGGCTTGCCTCGGGAATCAAGGACAAGCGTTTTGATGCCCGTGCCACCTACATCAATCGCAAGCGTTCTTACGGCGTTCTGATCGTTGGCCATAGAGATCCTCAATAAGTGTTGCCTGATTTATCGCGATTAGTATTTGCGCGCGGCCGCAATCCGCGCACGTGAGATGGAATGCGATCTCGTCCCTATGATCGTACATCCGGGGGATCGCTGGGACATGCTACCGGGGCGTGCCGTGTAGCTTGTACTTTTTGCACCCTTATAAATCGGGTGCGCGTCACTAAGGTGTTGCACCGACGGCTATCAGCCCGTTTGGTGAGGCACTTGCGGTTATTCAGAAGAAAAGTTGCGAATCATACGCAGCGGAAGCACATAAGTGGTTTGGAGGAGTTTACGGATGAAGAACCGGTTTCGCGTTTTTTATATCGGCGCATTACTGGTAACCGGGGTGGCTTTCATGGCAACGGCGTTTGTACCGAAAGCGCATGGCGATGCCTGGAACAAGATGACGATCGTCACGGTAAAAGAACCTATCATTGCGGGCAACAAAGTCCCGGACCCCGGCACCTATGTTTGGAAACTGCAGGATTCGCAGCCCGATCGCCACATCGTGCAGATCTACGACGAGGATCAGCAGCATCTTGAAACGACCATTCTGGCAATCCCGGATTACCGGCTGCGCCTGGAGGGAAATACACAGTTCACTTTGGGAAACCCCGGCAGGTGTTCCGCGAGCGGTCCGTGCGTGGTTCTTTCCCGGCGATAACTTCGGACAGACCTTTCCTTACCCCAAGAAGCTGG
>JAFAMM010000463.1 GCA_019233375.1 Acidobacteriaceae bacterium | reverse complement strand
AAGTCCCGTTCACACCTGCGAAACGGTTATACAAACGCTGGCCGTCAAGAGAGCTATGACAGCACTGCCGAGCTCCTTTTCCTGATCGATCCGAGCTCAGACCCGGCGTATTTCTAACAGCTCGGAATCATTCCTGTCTGGTTCTTTACACAGTGTCTCGCTGAACAACCCGCGATGTCTATGGTGTGACTGGAGTCTAACAGAATGAATGATGACAATGCGTTGTCACGGCGTAATTTGGTCGCCGGACTTGGCGCGAGTTTAGCCGCCGGATCGGCTGCACTGGGGCAGTCGGCCTCGACGACGATGAACGCGGCTCAACCGCTCGAGGATCCGACCAGTGAGTACCCTAAGCCTCCTTATACAAGTCCGTTTCAGCCTTGGCCGGGGCTCGCCAGCAAGATGGTCCCTCCTCCTGATCATGGTGAGAAGAGTTACAAGGGCTCCGGCCGCCTCGCTGGCCGAAAGGCGCTCATCACTGGTGGCGATTCCGGTATGGGACGCGCCGCTGCGATCGCGTATGCTCGCGAAGGCGCTGACGTCGCCATCAATTACTTACCTGCGGAGGAGCCCGATGCTCAGGAAGTGATCGCTCTCATCAAGGCGGCAGGTTGCAAGGGCGTTTCTATTCCCGGCGATCTCCGCAGCGAGCAGTTCTGTAACGAGCTCGTTGCCAAGGCTGTCTCGTCGCTTGGCGGACTGGACATCGTTGTCTCGAACGCCGGGCGGCAGCACCAGGTCGAATCGATACTTGACCTCACCACTGAGCTCTTCGATTGGACCATGAAGACCAACATCTATGCACCCTTCTGGATCATCAAAGCCGCGTTGCCGCATCTGAAGCCTGGCTCCTGCATTATTGGCACCACCTCCGAACAAGCCTACGATCCCTCTCCGAACCTATACGATTACGCTCAGACAAAGGCGGCCACGATGAACTATGTCAAGTCGCTTGCTAAGCAGCTTGGCCCCAAGGGGATTCGCGTCAACGGCGTTGCTCCTGGCCCAATCTATACGCCGCTGCAAATCTCCGGTGGCGCGACTGAAGAGAAATGGCACAATTTCGGCAAAGACTATCCTTTGGGCCGTGCTGGTCAACCGGCGGAACTCGCGAGCATCTACGTGCAACTCGCGGCCGCAGACGCCAGTTACACGACGGGCAACATCTACGGAGCGGGCGGCGGGAAGGGCCAGCCCTAGGAAAGTTTTTTCGAATGTTTGGATGTCGGAAAGGAAACCAGACCGATTTCCCCCGATAGCCGGCCTCTCTTCTTTGAGCGTTCAAGGAGAAAAAACCGGCTAGGCCGGGTGATCCTGCTTCAGCTTCCACAGGATCTGCCGGAAGATACCCAACCAGGTTTCGGCATCGCTCGCGGGAATACCCAGACGCCGGACCAGCCGCCTGAGTTTGAGCTCGGTCGAGGCTGCGGTGCGTTCGTTCACGTACCCGGAACGCTCCAATAGATCGAGCAGCAATGCCGTGATCCGTTCTTCATCGGCGGCCAGTATCGGGTCCGGTCCGGCGAAATGCTGAGTTTCCACGGCGGAATCGCGCTGCAGTTCGTAGAGGCAGATGGCGACGGCCTGGCCCAGGTTCATAGACCCGTGCTGCTCGCGCGTGGGAATGCGGAGCAGCCAATGACAGAAGCTCAGATGTTCATTGGATAGCCCAAATTTCTCCGAACCAAAAAGAAGAGCCACGGGCGACTCCGCGGCTTGCGTACGAATCATCGGCGCCGCCGCTTCGAGGCGATACAGCGGCAAGTGGAGGTCTCGGTGCCCGACCGCGGTGGTGCCGACCACGAGAGCGCAATCGGCAATCGCTTCGGGCAATGAAGCCGTGACGCTTGCGGCTTCGAGGATATATCGCGACCGGACCGCGGAGCGCGCTTCTTGAAACGCGACATTATAAGGCTTCACAAGGCGGAGCTGGGTAAAGCCGAAATTACTCATCGCGCGTGCCGCAGCGCCGATGTTAAGAGGATTGCGCGGCTCGACGAGGACGATACGAAGACCGGTGGCGGCCGGCTCAGCGCTCACTACTGTTCCAGATATGTATAGCCCTGCAGGCCCTCTTCGTAGAACTTGAGAAGACGGCCGGATTCTTCGTAGCCGATGCGCTGCTCCCGTACCGCGAGTTCGACATCTTTGCGAAATGCATCGAGCAGCGACTGTCCGTTGTACTGCACGTAATCGAGAACTTCGCGCACCGTATCGCCTTGGACCACCGTTTCGAGAACCACTTCGCCGTTCTCATCCTGGCTTATATGAACGGCATTGGTATCGCCGAACAGGTTATGCAGATCGCCGAGGATCTCCTGGTAAGCACCTAAAAGGAACGCGCCGAGGATGTAGCTGCCGTTATTAAAGGGATGCAGCGCGAGTGTTTTCTTCACGTCTCGCCGGTCAATGAACTGGTCCACCTTGCCATCTGAGTCGCATGAGATGTCGCCGAGAATGGCTTTCCGCGTGGGCGGCTCATTCAGCCGGTGAATGGGCATGATCGGGAAAAGCTGTTTGACGGCCCAGCTATCCGGCATGCTTTGAAAAAGCGAGAAGTTGCAGAAGTAAGTATCGGAGAGCATGGCGTCCAGGCCTTCGAGTTCCTCGGGGAAGAAATCGAGCTCCGTGGCCATCTTCAGAATTTTGCGGCAGATTGCCCAATAAAAGCTTTCGGCCAAGCTGCGCTGCTGCAGCGAAAGATAGCCGAGGCTGAAGAGGTTCAGGGCGGAATCGAGAGCCTGCTGAGCGTCGTGATATCCCTCGAGCAGGTTCTTCTTGTTGATGGACCGGTAAGTTTCGAACAGGTCGACGAGTGCCTGCTCGGAGTCTTCGGGCACGCTCGACGGCAGTTCCTCTTCACCGAAGCCGCTCACGCCGAGAACGTTGAATACCAGGAGACTGTGATAGGCAGCCACGGCCCGGCCGCTTTCCGTGATGATCGTGGGATGAGGAACTTCGCCCTCATCACAGATGCTCTGAATGTGATACACGACGTCGCGAGCGTACTCTTCGAGCGTGTAGTTGACACTCGATTCGAAGTCGGTCTGGGAACCATCGTAATCAATGCCTAGGCCGCCGCCGACATCCATATAGGTTAGTCCGGTGCCGAGCTTTTTGAGATCTACGTAGATGCGCGCCGCTTCAATAACGGCTGCCTTGATCTGGCGAATGTTTGTAATCTGGCTACCGAGGTGAAAATGGAGCAACTGGAGGCTCGATTCGAGATTCCGCTCCTTGAGAAATTCCACCGCCTTGAGCGCTTCGCTGACCGTGAGACCGAACTTCGAACGGTAGCCTCCGGATGATTTCCAGCGCCCTGAACCGCGGCTGGCGAGCTTTACGCGCAGACCGATCGTCGGGTTCACACCGACCTGCTGGGCATGCTTGGCGATCAGTTCGAGTTCTGTAAATTTCTCAACCACGGGAATGATGCGGCGGCCGATCTTCTTTGCGAGCATCACCATTTCGATGTACTCGTCATCCTTGAACCCGTTGCAAATGATCGGAGTATCGTTATCGGCGATCGCCAGCACCGCAAGCAGCTCGGGCTTCGAGCCGGCCTCCAGTCCAAAACGGTAAGCGCGTCCGAAGTTGAAGACCTCTTCGACCACCTGGCGCTGCTGATTGACTTTGATGGGGTAGACGCAGCAGTAGCCTCCCTGATAACCGTGCTCGCGGATAGAAACGTCGAAGGCCTGGTGCATTTCCCCGAGCCGGTGTTTGATGATGTCGGCGAAGCGAATGAGAATCGGCAGCGAGATGCCGCGCCACTGCAGCGTGTCTACCAGCTGCTTCAGGTCGATCGCGCGTGCCGCTTCCTTGGTGGGATGGACAAACAGGTGGCCATTCTCGCCAACCGAGAAATAGCCTTTGCCCCAGCTGGCTACGTCATACAACTCGGCGGCGTCCGTGGTGGTCCATCGATCAGCCGGTTCACGTACCGGGGCTGCGAGGGGTGCAACTTTTGTGCTCAGGGAACTACTCCTTTGGTGGGATGGAACGCCTGCGGGACGCTCGTGAACGGACCACGTTCAACTCAATTAAAACATGAGAGAAGGCTGTCCGTGGACTTTCGTTCGATGCCGGAATACACTTCTCCGCTGCACTTCTTTTATCGCTAAATTGCACACGGCACGGGGACTTGGCAGGGCAGGGCGGGTGGCCCGAGCCGGAACCTTGCTGTGCGCCGCTCAGGCACATCCGGGAGGCCGAAGAGGGAGCTCTGAGGAAAGAAATCAGTGCAACTGCCACTCCTTGCAATCGATGAGAGTTATAGAGGCGGCGCCATCTCGCGGCACACATCCGGCTCGTCTGCGCAAAACGCAAGATTTTCTAAAGCTTCAGCGCACTTAGGTCGATAGGAACTCCAGAGCGTTTACTGCATGGGTATCGAGTCTATCGCGGACAGGCATGAATTTGAGCCGGGCCCAACCCGGTCATGGCTTCTGGCGGGCTCCGGGGGCGTTCGTTCCAAAGCGGCGCACACGCGCGCGAGGATTCTGCTGGTGGACGCCTGTCCGAAGAACCGCCGCACCATGCGGACCGCACTAGGCGAATTCGAACACGACGTCATTGAAGCGAGTTCTACATCCGAGGCGGTTACCGCGATTTCGCTGCACGGGGTGGACCTGGTGCTCATCAGCCTCCTGGCTCCGGAAGTCGGCGCCAATGAGTTTTGCCGGATGTTGAAACGGGCGCACGCAACTCAACTCCTGCCCGTGTTTGTGGTCGCCAATTCGGACGATATCGAGGCTGAGGTCAGCGCGATGGATGCGGGCGCAGACGAGTTCCTCATAGCGCCTCTCCGGCCGAAGGCGTTTCGGGCGCGCGTCCAGGCGAGCCTGCGGCACAAGGCCATGATAGATTCGTTGAACGATTCGGAGGCCGTGCTGTTTTCCCTCGCGCAGTCCGTTGAGGAGCGTGACCCGACGCTCGGGGCGCATTGTGAACGCCTCTCGCTCATGTCGTGCGCCATGGGCATTGCCATGGGTCTGCCCCCGCGCGACATCTCGGCATTGCAGCGGGGCGGGTACCTGCACGACATCGGGAAAATAGCCATTCCCGATAGTGTCCTTTTCAAAGCCGGCCCGTTGACCGAGGAAGAATGGACCATTATGAAGAGCCACACCGAGCGCGGCGAGCGCATCTGCGGGCACATGCGTTCACTCGCCGACGTGCTGCCGATTATCCGCCACCATCACGAGCGCTGGGACGGGAGCGGCTACCCCGACGGCTTGCGCGGGGAACAGATCCCGCTGCTTGCGCGGATCCTGCAGATTGCGGACGTATACGACGCCTTGACCAGCTCGCGTTGCTACAAGTCTGCTCTTAGCAGTGACGAAGCACTGGAAATCGTCTGCTCCGAGGCGCGAAAGGGCTGGCGAGATAAGGAAGTCGTCGAAGTCTTCGGAGACGTCCTGCCGATGTTCCGGACCCAGCCGCCAGCAGATCTCTCGCGTATTTCGCTGCAATCCCTCGCCGCCTCAGTCGAGTATTTCCGCAAGTCGTCCTCCCAGGGGCGGCCGGCCCACGTTTTCGAGGAGAGCCGGTTCCGGCTGGTCAGCGGTCTGTGAGCCGCCGGAAGCGCGCTACTCTGCAAATGACGTGATCCGTCGTCAGAAAGTAAGGGAAACCAGCGGTTCGGCCGTCCATCCATCTGAGTTAAAACTTCTTAATGCCGACGTGGTGCGCTGTTTCCGCTGTCCGAGGTTGGTCAGCTATCGCGAAGAAATTGGCCGCGTACGGCGCCGGGCTTACAAAGGTCAGGAGTATTGGAGCCGGCCGGTTCCAGGCTTCGGAGATCCGGCGGCCCGGCTGCTTATAATCGGCCTCGCGCCCGGTGCGCACGGCGCGAATCGAACCGGCAGAATGTTCACCGGCGACCGCTCCGGCGACTTCCTATACCGCGCGCTATACGAAACGGGATACGCGAATCAGCCGACGAGCGCTTCACGCGAGGACGGGCTTTGCCTCACGGATGCTTACATCACCGCGCCCGTTCGCTGTGTGCCGCCCGGCAATAAGCCGTCCCGCCAGGAGATCCTGAACTGCCGTTCGTATCTGGCCCGCGAAATCGAAATTTTGCAGAACGTGCGAGCTGTAGTCGCACTGGGCAGAATCGGCTTTGACGCGTATCTCTCACTTCTGCAGGATCTGGGTCTAATTTCCTCGAGGGCACGGTTCCCGTTCGCGCATGCGGCCACGTTCGAAACCCATCCCGGCGGCCCGGCAGTAATCACGTCCTATCATCCGAGCCAGCAGAATACGTCTACGGGTAAGCTGACCCTGGACATGCTGCGCACTGTCTTTCTGTTAGCGCGCGAGTTGATTGAGGCGCGAGCAGCGGTCAAACCGGGCGCGGCGGCTGTTGAGACGGGTAAGTAGGCGGCGGAGCAGGTTGAACACCCGTCGTTGGCACGCCATACCCGACGCTACGTCTACCGAGTAACCGGCGGGCGTCATCGTTGTATAACACCCAAAGACCATACACGCCGAGAGCCGTTCCCAACGGAAAATGGAACAGGTGCAGAATCGATACGATCAACATCAGCAGCCAGGACCACGGTTTGAAGTTGAGGAGACCCCAGCCTCCGAGAATCGCCGGAAGAGCCAGCAACCAGAAGAAAACCGCAACGCCCATGCCTGCGGCCACGATAATCGGAGCGGCAACTACGGCGTCGTGAGCGCTTGCGTTGATCGACGAGGCGATGTATCCCGCGATAGCGCTCGTAACGAAAAACACAACAATTCCGATTATGGCGACCATCGCGCCCATCACGATGTTGAGAACGCCGAGGATGCGGATGTGGTCACGCATGGAGAAACTCTTGTTAAGACACTTACAGCTTTGAAACGTTTCTTTCAAGCGGTTTGTTCCGTAAAGAACTGGCGGAGTATCCCGCGCGGATGCCTGATTGAACTGGCTTACAGTGGCGTAAATGAAAGAAAACAGATACAATGGAGGCAAGTTCGGGGAGCGGGCGTGGGCGCCTGGTCCCATTGTCTGCCCGTGAATGACCG
>JAFAMM010000433.1 GCA_019233375.1 Acidobacteriaceae bacterium | reverse complement strand
AGATCTCCACGGTTTGAAGCGTTCTCATTCCTGGAGGCTCCGTTTGACACTACATCCCGGCATTCTCTGTGTTCTGTCCTATGATACGCGGTGAATGAGTGATGTCTTCCGCGAGCGTTCGGGTTACATTTTCGGCCGAACAGGCCTGTGGGTTCTGATCGCCGCGCTCGCCTGCCTACGCCTCAGCCACGTCCATCTTCTTTGGGCCGATGAAGACTACCACCTCGCTGCTGCCCTGAATGTGCTGCACGGAAAAGTTCCTTACCGCGATTTCTGGTATGACAAGCCGCCCCTGTGCGCGTTGTATTACACGTTGTGTGGAGCATATGCCGGTTGGGCTCTGCGGCTCCTGGATGCCCTCTATGTATTTGCCGCAGCAGTCCTGACCTTCCGGCTCGCGCGTGAATGGTGGGGCGAGGCCGAGGGTTGCGCCGCGGCCTTTCTGCTCACCTTTTTTCTCACCTTTTATCTTGCATCGGCAGTGATTCCATTTGCAGCGGACGCGCTCATGATCGTCCCCCATATCGCCGCCATCGAACGCGCATTTCGCAAGCGCGCTTTCGCCGCTGGCGTGTGGTGCGGGATTGCCTTCTTATTCAACGTCAAGGCCGTCTTCGTGCTCGCCACATGCATTGCCTGGATGACTGGCGCCATCCCGTTGCTGATCGGCGGCTTTCTGGGCCCACTCGCTCTGGCGTTCCTTGCGGCCGTGGCATCCGGCGCCTGGCAGGGCTACTCGGAGCAGGTCTGGCGCTGGGGGTTGATCTACGCCGCACACGCGCCCGTTTCGAATCCCATCGGCCTCGGGCTGCGCCGAACCCTCGATTGGCTGGGTTTTCAGGCAGTGCTCACGGCTGGAGCAATCTACCAGTTAGTGCATGCTCGCCGTCCTGAGTTGTGGAGGGCCGGCACCTGGCTGCTCCTCTCGTTTGCGGCCGTATGCCTCGGCGAACGGTTCGCTCCACACTACTTTCTCCAGCTTTTGCCGCCGATGGCCGTCGCGGGCGGGCGCGGACTCGTACTGGCCTGGAGGAACCGGCCCAAACTGACTGCGGCCGTCGCAACGCTCCTGCTGTTGCTGCCGTTTGTCCGTTTTGCTCCCGCTTATGTTTCGCTCGCAGCCGACGACATACTCGGAACCGAACCGCACTGGTCCGATGTTGTGCTCGATCTCGATAGCCAACACGTTGCCCAACAGATCAAGGCGGTCGCTCAACCCGGGGATACGCTCTTCGTCTGGGGATACCGGCCGGATATTTACGTCTATACGCGTATGATCTCGGGCGGATTGTTTTCGGATTCGCAACCGCTGACAGGCGTCCCTGCCGACCGGCACCTGCACGCAAGCAAGCCTGTTTACGAAGGACCGGCAGCCCAAAATCGTACTTTGCTGACGCACTCGCAACCGACATTCATTGTGGACGGTTTGGGCCTCATGAATCCACAGCTGGCGCCCGGCGTTTATCCGGAGATCCGCCGCTGGCTGGCCGGCTATAAACTCATCGGGCGCACACAGCTCTCGCTGATTTATCGAATATCCCGCTGACTACTTGTCTGAATCGCTTGTGTCGGACTCGCCTTTGTCTGCTTCGTCGGCAACTTCAATTGCCGAGATGCTGGCGTAGTTAGTCAGGCGTACGAACGATAGCAGCAGCTTGCCTTCCTCATTCGGCCGCAGATTATGGAACATCTTGACGATCTCCGTTCGCGGGCTATTTTCCTTCAGCATGTCGAAATTGCGCAGCAGAGCAACGTGATTGCAATATACGTTGAATACACGCGAGCCCACGCCTCCGCCACCGGGGTTGCTTCCGCCCCAAAACGTCTCCGCAAAGTGCAAGGTCAGACGATAGCGCCCATCGGCAACCGGTATAGCGTAGGAAAAGTTCCCGTAGCGCTCGTGATCGTAAATCCGCGGATCTTCCGGCCCGTTAGCAGGGTTCGAACGTACGATCGCACGCCCGTTCAGAAAATAGTTGTCCGCTGACCAGGTCACGCCCGCCCGATCAGTAAACGCCTCGTCCTGAGTGACTATGCGGACCGGCCGCATACATCCCGGTATCCCCGGAACGATCTCGATTGCATTGATTAGCGGTGCCCCCTGGCTCCTGACGAAGTTCAGGTGCAGATAGCCGTCGCTTTCCGGACGAATATCTTTGAATACCCGAACATCTGCCGTATTTGCGCCTGCGTCGGCGATGATGTCGAAATCACGCAGCAGCACGTTGCCGTTGACAACAACGCTGAACACCCGCATGCTCTCTCCGCCATCCAGGGTCACGCCAGGGCTGTAGGACTGATCGGCAAAGTACAAATGCATCTCATAAAGGCCCGGCTTCAAGGGAATCTTGTAAGAGAAATCGCCGGTGCGCATGGCGTGGAAAAGAGAATTGTCGCGAGTGCGGTAAATCGGCTGCTCAGGGACTTCCACCGCCAGGCCGCCCGAGAAGAAGTTGTCCGCACCCCATACGTTTCCCTGGCGATCGCGCCAGCCTGATTTTGAAGATCCGCACAGAAGACGAACACCATTGCTTGCGGGAACTGCCACCGGCGGCGCGACAGCGGCCGTAGGAGCGCTCGTATGCGCGCGGCCTACATCGGCCCGCTGCACATCGTTTCGACGGTTCGCCGACACGAAAATAAACGCTGCCCCGCTCCCGAGCGCTATTACCGCGAGCAAAACAAGCATCAGCCAAAAAGGCCGCCGGCGCTGATGTTGCGCGGACCGAGGTTCCTCGGCCCACTTCTCCGCATCGCCGCGTAGGGGCGGCGCGTGCGGTTGCTCGGAGTTCGCTGAAGCCACCCCGTTGTCTCGAAAGACGAATTGCGGCACATAGTGCCCGCTTTGGATGACAATTTCTATCGCTTCTTGTTGGCCTTCTGTGGCATAAAACTCCGCAAGTTTTTTGCGCAACCGATGCATCTCGACCCGGACGATCGCATCCTGGCTTTGATCGAATTCGGCCGGGCGGCCGAAAACGTCGGTGGCAATATTAAATTCCTTGATGCAGGCGGCTTGCCCGTCAAAGCAGCGCTCGCAAAGGTACTCGAGAAGGGCCGATAGCCGCGGATTCTTCCCAAAGGTCCGCGACCGAAGCACAGACTGCACAGCTGCGCGTTGAAGTTGCACCCCAGCAACCATCGATAGCTCGTTCAGAGAGGCCATCGCTAATGTAGTGCGAGTATATCATTCGCCCGCTGCTCCGCAAATACCAGGTTAAATGGCGTTAAGTGCTCCCCGTACGTTATTGAATACCTTACGGTAACTGCTATTTAACCGCTCTAACGTGGCGCGCATGGCATGGGATGAACATAATAAATGGCCAGAGCTTCGAGGTTGCATGTAGGTGCGGGGAACTGTGGTTTCCCCAGCTGCTCAAATCTCAATTCAGGGGGATACACAGAAATATGCCTAAGTGGTTTGCGCTCATATCCAGCTTGCTGGTACTTGGGGTGCTCCCAGCGCTGGCACAGACTACCGGGGCCACCATCGTTGGTACGGTCACCGACCCTTCTGGCGCCATCGTTGCCGGTGCCGCCGTCACAATAACCAATGTCGACACCAACCAGACGACTCACCTCACCAGTAATGACGTGGGCCAGTTTGTCGCTCCGGATCTTCAGATAGGCCACTATCACGTTCACGTGCAGGCTCCCGGCTTTAAGGCCGAGGACCAGAACAATGTCGTGCTGAACATCGGCGATCGCGATCACCTGGACTTCAAGCTTCAGGTCGGCAGCGCCCAGGAGACGGTCACGGTCGAAGCCAACGCGATAGCGGTGCAGTCGGAGAGCGGCGAGGTCAGCAACGTTATCACCGGGCAACAGGTGTCGCAGCTAGCGACTAACGGCCGAAGCCTCTACTCGCTGGCCGGAATTACGCCCGGGGCATCCAGCAACATGGTGGACTTCCAAAATCCCGTCCCGGTAGGCGGTGACGGAACCGTCAGCTTTAACGGGCTGCGCGTGTCACACAACCTCTACATGGTTGACGGTGGTGAAGACTACGATCGAGGCGGCTCCGGCAATATCAGCATCATGCCCTCCGTCGATGCCATCGCCGAATTTCGCCAACTGACATCAAACTACAGCGCTGAATACGGCTTGTCTTCAGCCGGGACCATGGTCATCAACTTTAAGTCCGGAACGAAGCTCTTCCACGCTTCTGCCTGGGAGTTCTTCCGCAACGATTACCTGGACGCCGGCAATTACTTCACAAACGCTTCCGGCCAGAAGCCGCCTGAGCTGCGCTTCAACCTGTTCGGCTATAACGTCAGCGGCCCGGTTTTCATCCCTAAGGTCTATAACAAGAACCGCGACAGGACATTCTTCTTCTGGAACCAGGAATGGCGCAAGCTTGTGACGGGTGGACTCTACAACCAGACCGTACCTCTTACCAGCGAATATGGAGGGGCAATCACTTCGCCGATTCACGTCCCAGCCGCCTCAAAACTTTCGCCCGCTCTGATACAGCAATATGCCGCGTTGGGCCTTGCGCCCGGCCAGCCCTTCCCGAACAATCAGATTCCCGCTTCGCTGCTGAGTCCGCAGGCGCAGATTCTACTGGGCGCCGGCATCTTTCCGGCGCCCACGAGCGGCGCTCAGTTTATCGGCGGCAACAAGCAGCCGGAAGACGTGCAAGAAGAAATCATACGTATCGACCAACGGTTCGGCGATAAGTTCACTCTCTTCGGCCACTGGGTCGATGAGCAGATCACACAAACGTACGGAACGGCTCAATGGAGCGGAGACAACGTACCCACGGTCGGGGACACGTTTAAGAACCCATCTTACAGCGGCGTCATTCATGCAACGTACTCCATCAGCCCAACGATCCTGAACGAAACCGCGTTCAACTACAACGGCAATCGCATTCACATCACGCCGATTGGCGTTTACAAGCGTCCATCCGATTTGAACATTCCGGAACTGTTTCCCGGCAACAACCTCGATCGGATCCCTGGCATACAGTTGGCCGGTTCTACCGGAACGCAATACACAAGCGCAAGCTGGCCGTGGGCGAACAAGGCAGACGACTACCAGATTCGCGACGACGTTTCCTGGATTAAAGGAGCGCATCAATTGAAGTTCGGCGGCTCCTGGGCGCTCTACAAGAAGGTTCAGGATCTGTTTGGCACCACACAGGGCTTCTACAACTTCAACGGCAACTACAGCGGCAACGATTTCGCTGACTTCCTGCTCGGGTACGCGAATTATTACCAGGAGTTGGGCGTTCAGGATGCAGGCCGTTGGAACAATCAGTCGTGGGCTGCTTATTTCCAAGACAACTGGAAGGTGAATAACCGCCTGACATTGAATCTCGGGCTGCGTTGGGACGGCATCCCACACACCTATGAAGAGAACAACCGGCAGTCCAATTTCTACCAAGGCCTGTACAACCCTGCCACTCCAGCAATTGTCCTTCCCACCGGAAACCTCAGTCCAAATAGTCCCGCTCTCGGTCCAAGCCCGAACCCGATTCTCGCCGGGTATCAGTTCTACCTGAACGGTATCGGCGTAGCAGGACAGAACGGAATCCCCCGCGGGTTAGTAAAGAACTACTGGGCAAACTTTGGCCCGCGTATCGGATTCGCGTATGACCCAATCGGAAACGGCAAAACGGTGGTTCGAGGAGGGTTTGGAATTATGTACGAACGGATCCAAGGCAATGACGTTTACAACGCCGGCCCGAACCTTCCCTTCGATACAACAGTACAGCTCAATAACGTCTCCCTCGCCAATCCGAACCAGAGCATCCTTACCGGTCAGACTCTTGCCGCGCCTATCACTGCGGCAAGCATCACCGGGCTCGCATACACCGACTATAAGAACCCGATCAGTATGCAATACAGCTTCGGCATTCAGCAGGAGATCCGGCGCGGAACGGTGGTTGACGTCACCTACGTTGGCAACCAAAACCGGCATCAGAATGATTACCGCGACATCAATTTGCCGAGCCCAACCGTTCTGCCGGCACTTATCGCCGGAACGGTCAATTACAATACCACGCTTCGCTATCAGGGCTTCAACAACATTACCCTGTCTGAGAACGCTGAGAAC
>JAFAMM010000377.1 GCA_019233375.1 Acidobacteriaceae bacterium | reverse complement strand
AAAGAAGGCTTTCCGCGCTGTCTGCGCCCTTCTCTGTTTCCAGAAACTGCAGCGCCGAGTAGTTAGCCATGGCCTCAGTCAGCCAGCTCGTGCGGTAATCGCCGCTCCGAACCACGTTCCCCCACCACTGATGCGCGATTTCATGCGGCAGCAGGAGTTCGGAGAAAAAGGAGTCCAGCTCGGGGTTCCGCAAGGCTGCCGGGCGATCTTCGGGCCGAGTGTACGAAACATCCGAGAGGTATATCAACCCCGGAAAGCCTTGCCCGAAATAGCCCGCGATCGGCGTGAGCGAGATCGTATGAATCGGCAGAGGCATCCAGCGTCGCGTGTAGAAATCTAGAACGCGCTCCGTTTCGTTCAACAGGCCGGAGCCCACCTCCGCGGCAGCCGATTTCTCGGCGTAGCAGTCCACCTGGTACGAGCCCTTCTTCTCCGTCGTCCTCGCGTAATCGCCGAGGTTAAATCCAGCCAGCGCGACGGGCGTCTCCGTACGCCGGTGAACAGTTCGGGTCGGGCCCGCTACTTCATCGCTTACCGGCTCGCCTGTTGATACTAGCTGCAGTGTTCGTGGGCAGTGGAATGTAAGATCGAAGTTAGCAAAGGTGGGCGGAACGAACGGATACCAGGCGTTCCGGTCGTCCACAAAGTACTCTCCGTTCCGCGTTTGGTGAATAACGGTTCCCTCATATCGCACCTGTACGCGATGCTCTCTTCCCTCTACAAGCGGCTGATCGGCGATCAGCAAAAAGCTGTCTAGCGAGCGGTCGAGCGTCGCACTGTTCTGGCGATGCTGAAAAATCTCGATCGGATCACCGTCGAGACTCGCCGAAATCACCCGCAGGTGATGCGACAACTCCATCGCAAGCACGCGCCCTGTGGCCGCCGTTGCGGTGAACCCGAACGAGGCTGTGACTTGCATACTGAGGTCGGGCTTGATAGTTGTTTCAATCCTGTAATCGCGAACCCGCGACGGCGTTGCCACGTATGCCGGCGCGTGCCTGGGGCGGAAACTGGCCCACAGGTGGAACTTCGGCACGCCTCCTTTGTCCAGATCGGTCCGGCCCACAGCAACCGGCTCAAATTCCGCCGGGTCGTACAGCAAATCAAACTCGCCTACCTGTTTCCCGGAAACAAACGAATAGAAAAATCCATCGCCCGGCTGGTGTGCATCCAGCAGTGCTGCCACCAGGCGGACATCGACCGCCGTCGCGATGGTCTTCAGAACTGGCGTTACTTGTGTGACGAGATCAGGAACCAGTTCCGGAGCCGCGTGCACCGGATGTCGCTGAATCTGGTTCTGCAGGTCCTTTGCAGTGCCGTCAGAAAAGACGAACAAAGCAGAGGTGATGTGCTCATCGATGTTCGGCGTTTTGGCGAACGCCGCCAGCGAAGCGCGCTCGGTGGCTCGATTCGGAAGCAGCAGAACTTCCGCGTCCCCTCCCTCCACGCCGTGAGTCGTAAAGATGGCAGCGACACACCTGCCGTCTACCGCCGTCGCAAACGAAAGAACACCTTCTGTGAGGTAAATTTTGATGTCACCGCGCGTGAGTTCGAGATCGCGGACCCGGTAGGTCTGAGCCGGGTCGATAGACATACCTTCCAGAGCAGCAGCAATAGCAGCGGCATGTGCCGCGCCGAGCTCAGATCCCGCGCCGCCTGCATAGCGGAGATGCCCGCTAGGTCCTGCGCCTAAACAGACGGCAAAAGACAGCAAACAGCAGCCGAGCCGGAAAGGTGTCACATCACGGACTGTACTACTTTAATTCGGGGCTGGTGGCGGTCGCCGGATCCTGTCCCCAGTTCTGCCGCACGATGCCGCTGGGATCTGTGTAGAACGTGCGCCGGCCCGTACTGCCGAATGCTTGGGGCACGGCGGTCACAGAATAACCTTGCGGTGTCTGTGTGATCGTGAAGTTATAGCCGCTCGCCGAACCTGCCGCGAGGCCGGATGGAATGAGTCCTGCCGCTTGTGGGCCTTCGTTCGTTCCCGATGAGGTCGGCGGCCCAAGTTGGCTTAATGTGGTGGCGAACTGCCCGTACTGCGATTGGTACTGTATTTCCGCCTGATTAATGGTGTGCATTTCGGCCACTGCTGACATTTCTTGAGCGTTCATGCGTGACTTGCTCATCTGAGGCAAAGCAATGGAAAGAATGATCAGGATGATCGCAATGACGATCAGCAGCTCAATCAAAGAAAAGCCCGACTCGCGAGGGCGGCGCTTTCGTGCGTAGTACATACAATTCCCCATAATACGACGTGTTTACCCCGTCTGGCGTTGTAGTGACGCGGGTGAAAATTCAGTTCTCGAAGCCCTTCACCAGCCTGTCGATGGCCCGTACCCGGGACCAGAACCGGCCCAGAAGATCCAGCCGCAGCGCGTTGGGCCCATCGGATAGCGCCCTTTCCGGGGCGTCATGCACCTCGACGAAGATACCCGCCACTCCGGCAGCCGTCGCCGCCCGGGCAAGCGGCTCTATGAACTCCGGTTGGCCGCCCGAAACGCTTCCGCCTGCGCCCGGCAGCTGCACGCTGTGAGTCGCGTCGAAGATAACCGGATAGCCTGTCTGCGCCATGATGGCGAGCCCTCGCATGTCCACAACCAGATTGTTGTATCCAAAGCTTGAACCGCGCTCAGTCAGCAGGATCTGCCGGTTGCCGGTGCTGGCCACTTTCTCCGCCGCGTGCCGGAAGTCCGCCGGTGAAACGAACTGCCCTTTCTTGATATTCACAGCACGCCCCGTTTTACCCGCTTCCACCAGCAAATCGGTTTGCCGGCACAGGAACGCGGGAATCTGCAGTACGTCAGCAGACTCCGCGGCAATCTCCGCCTGCGCAGGTTCATGGATGTCCGTCAAAACAGGAATCCCGAGTTTTCGCACCTCCGCCAGTATGCGCACGCCTTCCCTCAGCCCCGGCCCACGATACGAATCAACGCTACTGCGGTTGGCTTTGTCGAAAGATGCCTTAAAGACGTAAGCGCCTGCGATCCCGCGAATCGCCTGAGCCATTTTCAGGACATGCTCTTCGCTTTCGATGACGCACGGCCCCGCGATGAGCGCTAGAGCACAGGCATTTGAGAACCGTACCTGACCGGATCCCTCACCGGCCTGCACAACCATCATTGTGCGTGCGAGAACTCCGCCTCCATCGGCCTGCGCAGCCTTAATTCGCGCTGTTTCAAGGCCGCGCAAAGAAAGGCTGTAAATAGCGGATGCGGTTCCAGAGGCTTGGATTTGAACTCGGGGTGGAACTGGCATCCCAGATACCAGGGATGATCTGGTATTTCGCAGATCTCGACGTACACACCGTCAGGAGTCTGACCGGTCAGACGCAAACCGTGCTGCGTCAGTATTTGTTCAAAGTCGCGATTGAATTCATAGCGGTGACGGTGCCGTTCGCTGATCTCCGTCGCGCCGTACGCCTGCTCCGCGAAGCTACGATCCGCGAGCCGGCAAAGATAAGCGCCCAGCCGCATCGTGCCGCCCAGCTCATCCACGCCCTTCAGCTCGCGCAGTTTGTAAATGACCCGATACGGCGTACCCGGGTTGAACTCGGTAGAATCGGCATCCTTTAACCCGCAAACGTTTCTGGCAAACTCGATCACCATCGTTTGCATGCCCAAACAGATTCCGAAGTACGGAATCTTCTCCTCGCGCGCGCAGCGAATCGCATTCAGCATTCCCGGAATGCCGCGCTTGCCGAATCCTCCGGGAACCAGAATGCCGTCAAAACGGCTGAGGTACTCGCGGCAGTCTGGATACTCCATCTGCTCGGACTCGATCCAGTCAATGTTGACGCGTGCCTGGTGCGCGATGCCCGCGTGGAGCAGCGCTTCCTTCAGGCTCTTATACGAATCCTCATACTCGACGTACTTCCCTACGAGGCCGATGTTCACTTCTCGTACCGGGTTGTTCATCCGGTCGAGCATTTCGGTCCACCGCGAAAGGTTGCGCGGACCGGCATTCAAATGCAAGAGGCGCAGAATCGTCTCGTCCACACCCTGATCGGCAAACACGAGCGGAATCTCATATACCGAATGAACGTCCTTGGCCGTAATAACCGCGGTTACATCCACGTCGCAGAACAGTGCAATCTTCTCTTTCACCTCTTCCGGCAGATGCCGTTCAGAGCGGCACAGCAGAATGTCGGGCTGGATGCCGTTGGCGCGCAGGTCCTTCACGCTGTGCTGGGTGGGCTTGGTTTTGAGTTCCTGCGCGGCAGCTATCCAGGGAACCAGCGTCAGGTGTACAAACAGTGTATTGTCGCGCCCCTCTTCATG
>JAFAMM010000299.1 GCA_019233375.1 Acidobacteriaceae bacterium | reverse complement strand
CGAGTTCGCCTGCGCAGGAGAGTCCGGCAGCGCCTGCACCGATGATGGCGATTTTCTTACCTGTAGGCGGAGCAACACTGAAAGCAGGCCACTGCCCGTTGTACGCGTGGTCCATTGCAAAACGCTGCAGGCGGCCGATCATGATGGGCTTGTGCTCGGCGCCGAGTACGCAAGCGCCTTCGCACAATTCCTGAACCGGGCAGACGCGTGCGCAGGTCGCACCTAGAAGATTGGCGTCCAGAATGGTTCCGGCTGAACCGGTGAGGTTGCCCGAAGCGATTTTCTTTATGAAGCGGGGAATATCGATGTGCGTGGGGCAGGCGTGGGTGCACGGCGCGTCGAAGCAGAAGAGGCAGCGGTTCGCTTCAACTAAGGCTTCGTGGTCGCTCAAAGGCGGCAGCAGTTCTGACAGCGCCGGGTGAGGCGCCCCTGGTTCATTCCACTCGTGCAAGCAATGTTTTCTTCCACTCCCTTTGAGCAGTTAGTTGTTGCTGCCTTCCGAACAAGGCATCCATCGCGCCGGAACTCGAGCCTGGAGCTAGCGAAACTTTGTTGAATTCCTACGTTACTACAGATACGCTGGGCTATGGCTGGAGGTACGGAAGCGCAGTACAGAGTTGGCCCGGTCACTGCGGGCGGTGCTCATTTCGACTCAAGTCTCTACAACTCCGATCTCGGTCCTGTCGAGCCCTCCCGGCGAACCTGGGGCGTCTATAACTACGCCTCTCTTTGGGTCGCTATGAGTGTTTGTATTCCGACCTATATGCTGGCGTCGGGATTGATTGCCGGCGGAATGAGTTGGGTGCAGGCAATCGGAACCATCTTTCTGGGGAATTTAATTGTACTTGTTCCCATGTTGCTCAACGCGCATGCCGGCGCCAAATATGGGATTCCGTTCCCCGTTTTTGTGCGAGCTTCGTTCGGGGTTCGCGGTGCGAACGTGCCTGCCCTCTTGAGAGCCATTGTGGCGTGCGGCTGGTTCGGCATCCAGACCTGGATCGGCGGGGAAGCGATCTATTCCATGCTCCGCATCTTGTTGCCTGCGCAGGCAAACCATCCAGCCGTACCGTGGGTGTGCTTCTTCGCGTTCTGGCTTTTAAATCTGATCGTGATCTGGAACGGTATTGAGACAATTCGTCTTCTCGAAGGCGTTGCCGCGCCATTTATGCTGGCGGTCGGACTGTTGCTTCTCTGGTGGATTGTCCGTAAGGCGGGCGGCCTGGGCCCGGTCTTGAGCAGCCCAAGTAAGTTCCGGACGACGGGCGAATTCTTCCGATTCTTTATCCCCTCCCTGACTGGAATGGTTGGTTTCTGGGCTACAGTTGCCTTGAACATTCCGGATTTCACTCGCTATGCGAAATCGCAGAAGGCGCAGATGATCGGCCAGGCGCTTGGATTGCCGCCTGCCATGACACTCTATTCGTTTATCGGCGTAGCGGTTACTTCGGCTTCCGTTGTTCTGTTCGGTGAGGCGATTTGGGATCCTGTAGTGTTATTGGGCAGGTTCCAGCAGCCTGTTGTCGCGTCTATCGCTCTCGTCGCTCTGCTTATCGCTACGCTCAACACCAATGTCGCCGCGAACGTCGTTTCGCCATCGAATGATTTCTCGAATTTGAATCCGCGGCTGATTTCGTTCCGCACAGGCGGGCTGATCACGGGCGTAGCCGGGCTCTGCATGATGCCTTGGAAACTATTGAAGGACTTCAATAGCTATATCTTTGGTTGGCTGGTTGGATATTCGGCTTTGCTGGGACCCATTGCGGGGATCATGATCACCGATTATTTCCTTGTTCGAAAAACTGACCTCGATTTGCCGGGCCTGTATAGCCGCGAGGGAATGTATCAGTATCGAAACGGTGTGAACCCGCGCGCATTAGTCGCGCTCGCCGCTGGTGTCGCTGTTGCTCTCTGCGGGCTTGTCATACCCCCACTGCGATGGCTCTTCGACTATGCGTGGTTTGTCGGGTTTCTGGTCGCAGCGCTCGTTTACCTCTTGGGCATGCGTCATCGTCCGCAAGCGAGCTGATGGGCCGCGCCCGGCGTTCCATCCTGATCGATACCGACACTGCTTCTGATGACGCAGTCGCGCTCATCATGGCGCTTCGGTCGAGTGAAGTGCAGGTCGAAGCGATAACGGTTGTCGCCGGAAATGTTCCCGTCGAACAGGCCAGCCGCAATGCGCTGTTCACGGTGGAATTGTGCGGCGCGGATGTTCCGGTGGTTCCGGGTGCTGGTAAGCCGCTCATCCGCGATCTGCAGACTGCGGATTGGTTTCACGGCCGTGATGGTCTCGGCGATCACGGCTACGCGCCCTCGAACGCATCGCTAGCGCAGGGGCATGCCGCCGACACCATTGTCAAAGTGGTCAGGCAAACTCCTGGAATCGAGATCATCACGCTGGGTCCTTTGACGAATCTCGCACTGGCTGTGGATCGGGACCCCGCTCTGGTCACGAATGTATCCCGCTGCGTGGTGATGGGCGGTGCGCCGTGCTGTGAGGGGAATGTGACGCCCGCCGCGGAGTTCAACATTTGGGTCGATCCCGAAGCTGCGCGCGCGGTGTTCCGGTCCGGTCTTCCGATCGAGCTTGTGGGCTGGCAGCTTTGCCGGGGCTCTGCCGTGCTTGCGAACGACGATATCGCACGGCTCAAGAGCTTCGGAACCAAGCTCGCGGAATTCGCAGTCACTTGCAATAGCATCGCGATGAGGGCTCTTCACACGCAAACCGGAGAAATCGGTATCTCTTTGCCGGATCCTGTAGCGATGGGCATTCTGCTGGATCCGTCACTGTGTCTCGCGTCCAGCGATCATTTTGTAAAAGTCGAAACGACGAGCGCTTTGACGCGTGGGATGACGGTGGTCGATCGCCTGAACGTGGCGACAGACCCGCGCAATCGGGAAGTCTGGGCAGAGACTGTCTACAGCGGGACCCAGTTAAACGTGTGCTGGCAGCTGGATGTGCCGCGATGGAAGGCTCTGCTGTTCGATGCACTTCGCTGAACTCGCTGAAAGGTGCATTTCGCGTTGCCGGATCATTGCAGGATTCAGCGAGACCAGCGGGATTACGCGAACGTTCCTCTCGGATCCGATGCACGCCTGCCATCGCGCCTTTTCCGGCTGGATGGAAGAGCTCGGTATGCAAGTGCGCGTGGATGCGATCGGCAATCTGCGTGGTCTATACGGAGGCGGAAGGAACCGACGGAGGCTGCTGATGGGCTCGCATCTTGATACGGTTCCCGGAGCGGGAGCCTACGACGGTGTATTGGGAGTATGCATCGCGCTTGCGGTTATCGACGCGGTCAGAACCATGGATCTGCCGTTCGATATTGAGGTGCTCGCGTTCTCGGAAGAAGAAGGCGTCCGCTTCCGAACCCCGTTCCTGGGAAGCCTTGCCGCTATCGGGCGTTTCGATCCTGCACTCTTGAATCTGCAGGACTCAAACGGTCGCACCATTCGTGATGCAATCATGCATTTCGGCCTCGATCCGGCGCGCTTGGGAGAAGCCCAGATTGACGGCCGCGCATTCGCATACCTGGAGTTTCATATCGAACAGGGACCGGTGCTGGAGGATGCTCGAGAGCGCATCGCGGCCGTCGAGGCAATCGCCGGACAAAGCCGTCTGGAGTTGACCTTTAAGGGACGCGCCAGTCATGCCGGAACAACACCGATGCATCTCCGCCGCGACGCTTTGAGTGCTGCGGCCGAGTGGATCACGCACGTCGAACGGAGTGCGCGCGATACTGACGGGCTGGTTGCAACAGTTGGAAGACTTCAGGTGGTGCCGGGGACCGGAAATGTCGTTCCTGGTGAGGTCCGTGCCGGCCTCGACGTGCGACACTCGTGCGATGAGATCAGGATCCCGGCTGTGAGCGAAATATGCAGCGCGGCGGAGCAGATCGCATCACGCCGGGGCCTCACGGTTGCGATAGATGAGACGCTGAATCAAAGCGCCGTTACGATGGACGAACATCTGCTTAAGCTGATGGAGCGGGCGATCCTGCGCACTACCGGTGTGGCCCGTCGAATCACCAGCGGCGCAGGACACGACGCCATGATCATGGCCGAGAAGGTTCCTTCTGCGATGATGTTTATCCGCAGCATCGGTGGTATTAGTCATCATCCCGACGAATCGGTCTACTTGGAAGACGTCGAAGAGGCGATTCGCGCAGGAGCGCTTTTCCTCAGCGACCTTGCGGAGCAAGGAAAGCGAACAGCTTGAAACATCTCGGGCAGACCAGAAGTGTTTTTAAGCATGATCATCTGCTGCAGACGCCTGATACATTCGTTCGAACGGTTCTTCCAGGGATGCAGCGCGCCGCCGCCATCGTGCATTGCGGCCCCGCGCTCGGCGCGAGATTCACGCAGTACACGGCGGAACTCGAACGTGGCGGCATGCTGGGGCCTTCAAGGGGGCAGCGATTTCTATATCTGGTCGAAGGCGAGGCGGCGGTTGAGATCTCTGGCTTACATCATTACATAACACCCGGAGCGTACGCTTACCTCCCGGAAGGCTGCCGGCACAGTGTCATCGCGCGAGCTGAAGCGCGGATGGCCGTCATCGAGAAAGAGTACGAGTCTCTGACAGACTACGAACGCCCTGTGCCACTTGTGAGTTACGAGTCTTCCATTCCCGCCGCGCCGCTCATGGACGATGAGGCGCTGCAGGTGCGGCGGCTGCTTTCGGACGATCCGTGCTTCGACTTTGCGGTAAACACCATGACCTACCAGCCAGGAGCATCATTGAGCATGGTCGAGATCCATGTCATGGAGCATGGCCTGCTGATGCTGGAGGGCGAAGGCATCTATCGCCTGGGAGACAGTTGGTACGCCGTGCAAGCGGGCGATTTCATCTGGATGCGCTCTTTCTGTCCGCAGTGGTTCGGCGCGCTCGGCAAGTCGCCTGCGAAATACCTCATCTATAAAGATGCAAATCGAGGTTGACGCACGGCGTCTCGCTGCAGAGTTGGACCAGTTGGCGTCCTTCTCCACTTCCGATCCCCCGTCCGTCACCAGAATCGTTTTCAGTGATGTGGACCTCCGAGCGCGTCGGTGGCTCAAAGAACTCTGCTGTTCGGCGGGGCTGGTCGTCCGGGAAGATCCTGTGGGCAACATGATCGCACGCTGGAACGCTGGCGACCACGACGCTCCGGCTGTCGGCACAGGCTCGCACATCGATGCCATCCCGAATGCCGGCCGTTTTGACGGCACGGTCGGCGTACTCGGAGGCTTGGAAGCGATCCGTGCGTTGAAGGCGAGCGGCTTCGCTCCTAAGCGGCCGATCGAGCTGCTGGTATTCACTGCAGAAGAGCCCACGCGCTTCGGCATTGGCTGTTTGGGGAGCCGGTTGTTATCCGGCGCGCTCGATGCCGAAAAGGCCGGGCAGCTTCGCGATCAGGCTGGTTCGACGCTCGATGAGGTGAGAAAGGCAGCCGGTTTCCATGGTTCGCTCTCGAATGTCCGATTAACCACGAACCGCCACGCCGCTTTCATTGAACTGCACATCGAGCAGGGACCCATCCTGGAACAATCAAGGCATCAGATCGGGTTGGTGACGAGCATCGCTGCGCCGGCCGCCTTGCGCGTTGTCATACACGGTCAAGGCGGTCACGCCGGCGCTGTTCTGATGCCGAATCGCCATGATGCACTGACGGGCGCGGCCGAGATCATATTAGCGGTCGAGCGCCTGGCTGGCGCCAGCGGCGCTCTTGACACGGTCGCCACTACCGGTCTCTGTGATGTTTTTCCTAGCGCAGTGAACAGCATTCCAAGCCGTGTTTCGCTCGGAATCGATATCCGGGACATCAATCTGAGCCGCCGTGATTTGCTGGTTGAAGAAATAAGAAAGGCGATTGAAGGCGTTTCGAGGAAGAGAGCGCTTCAGTGCATCACCGAGATTCTAAATGCGGATGATCCCGCGCAGTGCGACCGGAGAATCCTCGACGTCTTGCGCCGGTGTTGCGAGGATGAAGGAGTCACGCATATGGAACTGGTGAGCCGCGCGTACCATGACTCACTGTTCATGTCCCGCATTGCACCTGTTGCAATGGTGTTTATCCCATGCCGCGCCGGAGTGAGCCACCGGGCCGATGAGTTCGCTTCTCTTCCCGATATCGCGAACGGAGTCCGCGTTCTCGCACGAGCGCTGGCGCAGCTCGCTTCCTGATCGCCGGCTCAGTACGGAATCTTCCTCTGACTCCGTTTCCATTCTTCGAACGGACGCAGGCCGTCTTCGGCAACGAGCTGCCTGCAAAAGATTGTGCGCTCGTCCGGATGCCGTCCTAATTCCTTATCAATGAACGCATCCTCGAAGCCATGCGCCGCCGCGACTTCGCGTCCGCAGGCGAAGTAGAAACCGTCAGGACGCGCCCAATAAATCGCGCTCAGGCACATCGGGCACGGCTCACAGCTCGTATAAATTTCGCACCCGGAAAGCTGAAAAGTCGCGAGCCTACGGCACGCATTGCGGATTGCCATCACCTCGGCATGAGCGGTCGGGTCATTCCTGCTGGTAACTGAATTGACGCCCGTCGCGATCAGCTCGCCGTCTTTCACGACCAGCGCGCCGAAAGGGCCGCCGTGGCCGGAGCGAACATTCTCGATGGCCAGATCAATAGCCTTCCGCATCCAGGTATGCGGTGCGTCCGCCATTTGTTTAGAGCGCAAAGGGCGCGGATGCGTGCCCCGAGAGAGAAAAAAGAACCTGCTGTGCTTCCCGGGGCACGCTCGACACCGTGCCCGTCTTGCGCGGGTTCCTCAATAGCATAAGTCTAGCAACTTTCGCCTCCACGATGAGACAATACACGGTACTCGAATAGCGTGAAACAAACGATTCGATCGAAGCACATCGTTACACACGAAGGCATCCGCGCGGGTGTAATCCGGATCGAAGATCAACGAATCGGCTCCATTGAAAGCTACGACTACTCAGAAGCGGCAGGCGAGCAAATTGACGCAGCAGATCTCTTCGTTCTGCCAGGCCTGATCGATTCTCACGTACACATCAACGAACCGGGCCGCACGGCGTGGGAGGGCTTCGAAACGGCGACGCGGGCAGGCGCGGCGGGCGGGTACACGTGCCTCATCGATATGCCGCTCAACTGCATTCCAAGCACTGCGACTGTCGACGCACTGCAGAAGAAAAGAGACACCTTCAGGGGTAAGGCTCACACTGACTTGGCTTTCTGGGGCGCTGTTGTTCCGGGCAACGTGGATGAAATCATTCCTCTCGCGAGGGAAGGCGTAAGGGGTTTCAAATGCTTTCTCACTCATCCGGGAACCGACGAGTTCGAAATGGTCACCAAGGCCGACCTTCGCAGAGCTATGCCGAAAGTAGCCGAAACGGGACTCCCGCTTCTCGCGCACGCTGAAGTGCCCGGGCCCATGATCGACGCTTCCGCCGCACTCGATGCCACCGGGGCTGACTGGACGCGCTATGCGACTTACCTGCAGTCCCGTCCCGAAGAAGCGGAACTCGAAGCGATCCGAATTCTCATCGATTTATGCCGCGAGTATCGCTGCCGCACGCACATCGTTCATCTTTCTGCTGCGGCGGCGCTGCATGAACTTGAAGATGCGCGGCGGGAACGTTTGCCGGTCACGGTGGAAACCTGTCCGCACTATCTTTTCTTTGATGCGGAATCGATTCCAGACCGCGCCACACAGTTCAAATGCGCACCGCCGATTCGCGGCTCTTCGAACCGAGATGCTCTCTGGCAGGGTTTACGTGACAGGACCATTGACCTCATTGCGACGGATCATTCACCCTGCCCGCCCGAAATGAAATGTTTCAATGTTGGGAGCTTTCGCTCGGCCTGGGGTGGCATCAGCTCGTTATCCGTAAGCCTTCCGGCCGTCTGGACCGAAGCCAGCCGGCGGGGCTTCGTCATCACCGATGTCGTGCGCTGGATGTCCGAAGCGCCGGCTCGATTAGCGGGTATCGACTCGCGAAAAGGACGCATCGCCGCAGGTTTCGATGCCGATCTGGTCCTCTTTGATCCGAATGCTGAATTCACAGTCGACGCCGGGCGGCTCCATTTCAGGCATCCATTCACGCCGTACGCGGGGAAGCGCCTGCGCGGCAAGGTGAAATCGGTCATGCTCCGTGGCAGCATCTGCTTTGCTGAAGGCCGATTCCAAGGCTGCCCCGGCGGCGTTGAGGTCTTCACATGCCCCGGGTAAAGTAAAGCATGGAGCCTCACGTTGTCGGCCTGCCGGTCCGGCGCAAGGAGGTGGTCGGGAAGATCACCGGCGCCGCCAAGTACATCGACGATGTGCAACTCCCCGGCATGCTGCACGGAGTTACCATACGCAGCACGATTCCGCGCGGCAAGCTACTCAATATTTCGTTTCTTCCGGGAGTGCCCTGGGACGAATTCACGATCGTTACGGCCGCCGATATCCCAGGATCGAATGTCGTATCGCAGATTCACGACGATCAGCCGATGCTCGCTCGCGACATGGTAAATCATCCGCATGAGCCGGTTCTCCTGCTTGCCCACGAAAACAAAGATCAGCTACGCTGCGCAAGAGAACTCGTACACATAGAATATGAGCCGCTTCCGGCTGTGCTTGACATGGACGAAGCGCTTGAGCAGCGCACCATCATTTGGGGTCAGGACAACGTCTTCAAGCAATACCTGATCAATAAAGGCGACGTGGATAGCGTGTGGGCCGAAGCCGCTCGCATCATCGAAGGTGAGTACTCGACCGAGGCCCAGGAACACGTCTATATTGAACCCAACGGCATGCTCGCGACCGTGAGCCCGTCTGAGTGCGTGACGGTTTCGGGATCGCTGCAATGCCCGTACTACGTTCACAAAGCCCTTACAACCCTATTCAATTTGCCGTCGCACAAAGTCCGGGTCATTCAGACGGAAACGGGCGGGGCGTTTGGGGGTAAGGAAGAATATCCGTCAATTATCGCCGGCCACGCCGCGCTCCTCGCCTGGAAGTCCGGCCGGCCTGTGAAGATCGTCTACGATCGCGAAGAAGACATGGTCGCCACCACCAAGCGCCATCCGTCTCGGACTCGCCACCGCACTGCGGTCTCTGAAGACGGACGCTTGCTCGCAATGGACATTGAATTCACCATTGATGGGGGCGCCTATTCCACGCTTTCTCCGGTTGTCCTTTCGCGCGGGACAATACACGCTGCCGGCCCATATCGCTGTCCAAATGTCCGTGTCCGCAGTACCGCCGTTGCGACCAATGCTCCTCCGCACGGCGCCTTCCGTGGCTTCGGCGCGCCACAAAGCTTATTCGCGGTCGAAAGGCATATGGATAGGATTGCCTATACGATCGGCCTCACACCTGATGAATTTCGCAGACGCAATTTCCTGCGTTCAGGCGATGCGACCGCAACAGGCCAGATCATTACACAGCCGTTGGATCTTCCCGGCCTGCAGGAGCGCGCACTCCGTTCCGCCGGCTATTACAAAAAACTCGAGACCTTTCGGGCCAACAGCGCAAGCGCATTGAAAAGGGGCATGGGCTTTGCAACCTTTATGCACGGCGCCGGCTTTACAGGATCGGGCGAGCGCCACCTTGCCTCCGTAGTAGAACTGGAAGGAACCGCCGGGGGGAACGTCCGCATTCTGTGCTCGATGACTGAGATGGGTCAGGGAACGAACACGATTCTGACGCAGATCGCCGCTGAAGCCTTGGGTATCGCGTATGAGCAGGTAGAGATCTGCCCTCCCGACACTGCGCTCGTACCCAACAGCGGGCCGACGGTTGCTTCCCGCACATCGATGATCGTTGGCAAACTCATCGAGCAGGCGGCTGGCGAATTCAAAAAACGATTATGGTCCGATGACGAATTGCCGGCGGACTATTCTCCCGGGCAGTTCAGCGCGAAACTGCGCGATTACCAGTCCGTCTGTGGACCTCTGCGCACGCGAGCCCAATATCATGAGCCTGCCGGCATTCACTGGGATGATGAACACTATCGAGGCGATGCGTATGGCGCGTTTTCATGGGCAACATACGTCGCTGAAGTGACCGTAGACACGATTACGGGTGAAGTTCAGGTGGACGAGTTTACTGCGCTTCAGGAAGTTGGAAGAGTGATCAATCCTGTACTGGCTGCTGGGCAGATCGAGGGCGGCATCGTTCAGGGCCTGGGATTTGCATTGCTCGAAAAAGTGACCTGGAATCAGGGCTCGATGGCGAACAATCAGCTCACGAATTACATAATCCCTACCGCCATGGATGTTCCGCCAATTAAGGTGTTGTTCGAAGAGATTCCCTATGAATACGGCGCGTCGGGGGCAAAAGGTATCGGCGAGCTTCCCATGGATGGTCCCGCGCCCGCGATCCTGAACGCGGTCGTAAACGCGCTCGGAATCGCTTTTGATCACGTGCCGTTGACTCCGGAGGACATTCTAAGCAAGCTGAGTCAAAACGGTAAGCACGCGCATGACGCTCCGGAGGTGGTAGAGACCATCGCGTGAAGACTTCCAGGCTTTCACTCACGATCAACGGCGCGCGCCGCACCATCGAAACACCGCCGATGAAGCGTCTGCTCGATGTTCTGCGGGAGGACTTTCAGTTGACCGGAACCAAAGAAGGCTGCGGCGAAGGCGAGTGCGGGGCATGTTCTGTAATTCTCGACGGGGTTCTTGTGAACAGCTGCCTTGTACCTGCGCTTCACGCTGCCGGCGCAAACGTGCGGACGATTGAGGGATTGTCGCCTGGCGGTTCGCATCCCGTGCAGGCTGCCTTCGCTCGCTGTGGAGGCGCACAGTGCGGCATCTGTACGCCGGGAATGATTATGGCTTCGGTACATCTGCTGGAGCGCAACCCGCATCCCTCGCGCTTAGAGATTCAAGAGGCACTCGCGGGAAATCTGTGCCGTTGTACGGGATACCAGAAGATCATTGATGCCGTTCAGGCGGCCTCTGAGGGCGATGAGATCGCGGATCTCTGAATTCGATCTCGTCATGCCGGAGAGCCTCGATTCTGCGGTAGCGATGCTTGCCAGCGGCGAAGGCTGGCGCCCGATTGCGGGCGGTACGGATCTGATGGTTCTGCTCAACGCGGGCAAACTCCCGTACAAGAAGTTATTGACCCTGCGGAAGCTGGATGAACTGCGCCAGATTAGCGTCACTAACAATGCCGTGCACATCGGCGGTGCGGCCACTTACTCGCACATCCAGCGTCATCCGGTGCTTGAAGCCGAGTTCCCACTGCTGTGCCAGGCTGCTCGCTCGACAGGCGGAATTGCAAACCAGAATCAAGGCACCCTGGGAGGGAACATCGCGAACGCCTCGCCCGCGGCCGATTCTGCCCCTCCACTGTTGGTGTATCACGCCCAAATCCATCTCGTTTCAAACTCCGGCACGCGAAAGGTGCCCTACACGGAGTTCCATTTGGGGTACAAGCAGCTCGCCATGCGCGCAGACGAGTTGATCCAGGAAATAGAACTGCCGCGGCCTGTGACCACATGGCGCTCTTACGGCAGAAAAGTCGGAACTCGACGAGCCCAGGCCATCTCGAAAGTATCATTCGCAGCCGCGGCGCGGGTTGAAGGCGGCAACGTTCTCGATATCCGGCTGGCTTTGGGCAGCGTCGCGCCGGTCCCGCTGCGTTGCACTGCCACCGAGCGGTTCCTGCTTCAAACTCCGGTCACGCAGGCGGCGATTGCCCATGCTTGCCAAACCCTGGAATCGGAGATCCGGCCAATCGACGACATCCGTTCCACCGCCGTCTACCGGTCTGCCGTCGCGAAAAACATATTGGCCGAGTTCCTGGGGACCCTAGGTTGACGCTGGAACAGTTAAATGCGGCCGATTCCGAAATTGCACGCGCCGCTCTTTTACGCTGCTGCGGTTCACAGCGATGGGCGGACTCCATGTTAGTGCGCAGGCCCTTCGAAAATCACGACGCGCTGCACGCTTTGGCCGAGTCGATCTGGTGGACGCTCGATCCGCCTGACTGGCTCGAAGCGTTTTCGGTACATCCGAAGATCGGAGACAAGAAGCGCGCAGGCAAGTGGTCTTCTGATGAGCAGAGCGGAATCGACGGCGCGCAGGCTGCGGTTCTGGCGCGGATCGCGAAAGCAAACGAAGACTACGAACGGCGTTTTGGCTGGGTCTTTCTAGTCAACGCTACCGGGAAAACCGCGGCGGACATACTCGCATGTCTCGAAACCCGTCTGCCCAATGACAAAGCGACCGAGCTTCGCGTCGCGGCCGGTGAACAGGCGCAAATCACCGCACTGCGGCTCGATAAGCTGATGTGCGAATGAGCGGAATATCGACCCACGTTCTCGATACCGCGCGCGGCCGGCCGGCTGCAGGCATTCGAGTGCATTTGTCCCGGGGCGGAGTGGTCATAGGATCTCGCCTCACCGGCGAAGACGGACGAATTTCCTCCTTACTTCCTGCCGGTACACCCCTTCAGCCCGGGCGTTACCTCCTCGTGTTCGAGACGGGCTCTTACTACCCTGAAGCATTCTTTCCCGAGGTAAGCATCCTGTTTGAAGTGCGGGATGCCGAGTCGCATCACCATGTGCCTCTATTGATCAGCCCCTTCGGCTACACAACGTACCGAGGTAGCTAATTTGCCGGTTATCAGATCTGACAAATATGGAAAGACTCGCGTCCGGCTGATCCGTGTTGATCGCTCCCGAGCACCCCATGAGGTGAAGGAATTGTCGGTCGCTATTCTGCTCGAAGGCGATTTTTCGTCAGCCTACGTCGATGGTGATAACAGCAATGTTCTGCCGACCGACACCATGAAGAATGCCGTCTACGTTCTCGCGAGAACGCTCGCATGGGACAGTATTGAAGCGTTAGGGGGCGGCATCGCGCGCCATTTCCTTGACCGCTTGTCTCACGTCTCGCAAGTCAGTGTCGAGATAGAAGAGGGGCCGTGGCATCAGATCGGCCAGCATATCGCGGCCTTCCTCCAGTCTGGAATGGAGCGCCGCACGAGCAGGTTAATCGCAACCCGAGCCGGTATCAGCATTACGTCCGGAATCGGAGGACTCCGGATCCTGAAGACAGCCGGCTCGGCGTTTGCCGGTTTCCTGAAAGATGAGCTGACAACTTTGCCCGAGACGAACGATCGCCTGTTTGCTACGGTGCTCCAGGCTGAGTGGACATATGCCGGGAATGATCTGTCATTCAACGAGCTCCATCACGATGTGCGCGCTCTGCTATTGGAGCGCTTCGCTGAGCATGAGAGTCTCTCCGTCCAACACACGCTGTTCGCTATGGCCGTCGGCGTCTTGGAGAAGATCGATTCCGTGACCGAGATCTATCTCGCCATGCCGAATAAACACTGTCTTCTGGTCGATCTTGCTCGCTTCGGTCTGGATAATCCGAACGTGATCTTCGTTCCTACAGATGAACCGTCAGGCTATATCGAAGCACGTATCGGACGTGATGCGGCCAACGTCCGATAGACAGAATTCACACACATCGGAAGGTGCGCAGGATAACATGACTCCGTGAATCTTCCTGTCACGCCGCCTGTGTTGCCGATGCTTGCCAAGCGAGTGGAGCAATTGCCGGAAGGCGACGAGTGGATGTTCGAGCCCAAATGGGACGGGTTCCGGGCATTAGTGTTCCGCGATGTGGACGAAATCTTGATCCAGAGCAGGGACGAAAAACCACTCAACCGCTATTTCCCCGAGCTGCTCGGCCCTTTGAGCGCTTCCTTGCCCCTCCGGTGTGTGCTCGACGGCGAGATTGTCATCGTGAAGAATGACGGTCTTGATTTTGAGCAACTGCAGCTTCGCCTTCATCCGGCAGCATCGCGTGTGCGGCTCTTGTCGGAGCAGAGCCCGGCGTCGGTTGTGTTCTTCGATATCCTCTGCGAAGGCGACCGCGATTTATGCGGTAGCGCATTCGAGCAGCGGCGCCGGATTCTGGAGTCCGCACTCGGCGCTGCCGCCCCGCCGGTGCACTTGACCCCAATGACTCGGGACGCGGAGATTGCGTCGGACTGGTTTCAGCGCTTCGAAGGCGCCGGTCTCGATGGCGTTATGGCCAAGGCGGCTTCGGGCATGTATGAGCCCAACAAGCGCACAATGCTGAAGGTGAAGCACGAGCGCGATTGCGACTGCGTGGTGGCGGGCTTTCGCTGGCATAAGAAGGGCGATGAGTCCGTCGGCTCACTGCTGCTTGGGCTGTATGATGATTCGGGCGTGTTGCAGCACGTGGGCGTGTGCGCTAGTTTTTCGGTTCAAAGACGTGCCGAGCTAGCCGCCTTCCTCGCGCCCTACCGGGAAAACGCACTGGCGAATCATCCATGGAAGCAGTGGGCGGAGCACGGCCCAGCGATCGCGGAGGCCGTGCAACGTATGCCAGGAGGGCAAAGCCGCTGGAGCCAGGGCAAAGATCTCTCCTGGGAGCCGCTCAGGCCCGAACTCGTGGTAGAGGTTGCGTACGATCACATGCAGGGCAGCCGGTTCCGGCACGTCGCTCAGTTCCGCCGATGGCGGATGGACAAGAACCCGGCCGATTGCACTTATGAACAGCTCGAAGTCGTTCCGCCCGAGGAGGTGCGGAAGATTTTCGGCACAGGCTGGTAAATCCGGAACCTCTTACCCGCTTTCTTCGTTCGCGGGCCGGCCGCCCGCGTGCATCCGGCGCCATTCACGCGTGGGATCGTCATCCGGATCGGGAGTTTCCGGCGGCGGCCGCAGCGCTTCCGGCACGTTCCGCAAGTTCACTCGTATCCGCGTCCAGGTGGAAGATCTTCCCCGCATGGAGTCCACTAATACGTCTTCAACGGCGAGGTGTCCGGCCGCCTCTGCATGTCTGGTCTTCCATCTCTCCAAACCCGCGAGGGCCGCGGATCTGTCGGGAGAATTCGCGACTACAACCAGTGGCATCCTGGTCCGCGGCTGGCTGGCGGCGGATTTCGAGCGTGAGGGCGCGACACGCTTTCCTTCGCCTTCCATCTTTCGGAAGTGCGGCGGCCAGGGCGCGTCCCCGAGCCCCGCGGCCTCGTCTTCGGCCGCGAGTTCCAGCAGCTTTTCAAGCGAGCCTGCTGCAGCGTCCATACCCGCGTGAGGATCCCCGATCTCGCGGAAGCGCTTCGGAACCGTGAGCACGGTGAAATCGGCCGGATCGCAGTCGGGGACTTCGTCCCAGCGAAGCGGCGTCGAAACACGGGCATCCTGTAGTGGGCGCACCGAGTACGCCGAGCACGTCGTCCGGTCCTTCGCGTTCTGGTTATAGTCCAGAAACACGCCGTGACGCTCCTCTTTCCACCATTTCGAGCTGGCGAGCATGGGCGCGCGCCTCTCGATGGCACGCGACACGGTAAGCGCGGCTCGCCGTACATCAGTAAAGCTCCAGCGCGTCTCAATTCGCACATTCACGTGCATACCGCGTGATCCGCTTGTTTTAGGCCACCCCCGCAGCCCGACCTCTTCGAGGAACGATTTCACCTCAAGCGCGACCGTGCGGACGTCTGCCCAATTCACACCGGGACCGGGATCGAGATCGATCCTCAGTTCGTCCGGATGCTCCAAATCGCCCGATCGTACAGGATGCGGGTGGAGTTCGATACAGCCGAGATTCACGATCCAGGCGAGCCCGGCAGCGTCATCCACCACCAGCTCTTCGGCCGTGCGGCCGGATGGAAACGACAGTGTGACGGTCCGTAACCATTGCGGCTTGTCCGCCGGTGCGCGTTTTTGATAGAAGGCTTCCTGTTCGGCGCCGTTCACGAAACGTTTCAGGACGATGGGCCGGTCGCGTACTCCGGCCAGGGCCCCAGAAGCGATCGACAGGTAATAGCGAACCAGATCGATCTTCGAGAGCTTCGTCTCTTTTGAGAAATACAGCTTGCCGGGATGCGTGACGCGCACTTCGCGCCCTTCTATCGAGAGCACCTCTGCGGCAGCATCTTTCCCCACAAGAAACAGGCTATCTAACGAGAGTTCGCATCTAAGTGCGTGCCCGGAAGCCGGAACCAATGCGCCGCTACTCCGCTTCGAAATCCGGACAGTAAAGCCAGACTCCGCTCCCGTCGTTCTCGGGCGGTTCCGCCGGCCGTCCCTCAGCCTCAATGATTTTGAGGATGCGCTCGTGAGCGAGCTTTGGGGCCTCCTCGACGAATAGCCGCCGCTCAAATGGCTTCCAGCCCTGCAGTTCAATGACCTGGCGGATCTGCGGACCTTCCACGTGCGATTCGGCGCGAACGCGATTGATCTGTTCCAGCGCATCGCCGTGCGCCCGGCGGAGAAGCCCGGGCGAACTCGTGTCCAACAGCCAGTAGGGGAAGCCGGCTTGGCGTGCTTCCACCGCCAGCGCACGCACCGTCTCAGCCGGCAGATACATGAGTAAACCTTCGCTGATCAATACCGGATGACGCCCTCCGGAAATGGCATCAGCGATAACCCTGCGGCGCTCCGATTCATTGTTGAGGTCCGCACTTCTGCGCTCCAGATAACAGTGCGGCGCAGCCCCCTCCAGCAAGGAGTACTTGTAATCGAGTATTTCAGGAAAATCAACCTCCGTCCATTGCAAGTCCCCAGCAAGTTTCAACCGCCACGGTCTCGCGTCGAGCCCGGCGCCGAGGCTGAAAACACTGTCCGCCCCGTTCTGCAGAGCGATCGCGAGCAGCTCGTCCAGCAGCCGCGTGCGCAGGCCGATTCCAAGTTCTACCCATTGCGGAATCGGAACACTCTTCAACAGCGCCATTCCGCGATCACCCGCAAGACGGGCCGCAAATGGATCCCGAATGAGCCCGTCAGCGCGCTCCGACTCCAAGGCTCGTGATGCGGCCACGAGTAACGCAGTGTCACTGACGTGCTCGATACGGATGCTCATTCATTCAGGTTACCCATGCACGTTTAATCACGTGCGTTCACCGGCTATTTGCGAGGCCTGCATCCCCAGGTTGCTGTGAAACTCAGAACGCTAGTCCAGTAATGTGGGTCCTCGTAATGTGCACAGAAGTCCTGCAGCATGTCTTCAGTAACATAGCCGGACCTCTGCAGCGCGGGTCCCAATTCACACATGGTCTGGATCCAATATGCCGCCCAATTCGAGCCACCATTGAAGTGAGCGGTCTGCCCCTCTCCACCAATCCCTTCAAGACCCAGCGAATCGAGCAACCGGGGAATCTTGCGGCCTAGATAGTAATCGATACCGGCTTCAGCGGACCACCTCAGCCATCCTTGCCAAAACGTACCGATCGATACGGGCTCCGTGACTGTGCAGGGAAGCATATCCGGTTCGATGGAAAGCAACACGCCCGCGGGCTTCAGGGCATTCACCATACGCTCCAGGGCGACGTTGGCAGCACTGAGATGGTGAAGCAGAGCGCGCGCTACGACGAGGTCGTACGAACTCTCCTCAATAACATCCCGTAGGATATCGATGCGGCGCACCTCCAGGCCGGGCGCCTGCAGGCCGTCAATGTAACTGGTGTCGATGTCGCTCGCAACGACACAACCCCCGGGCGCCACCATCTCAGCGAGGAATTTTGCAATTGAGCCGTTCCCGCTGCCGAGTTCCAGGCAGCGCCAGCCCGGACCCACGCCGAGACGGCTCAAGTACGCGCGCTCGGACGGATCGAGCAGCGCAGACATGAGCGCGAGCCTTTGCTGCTCACCGGCTAACGCGTGCGGCAAACGGTATTCACTCATCGCTATCGCAGGAATTGCACCCGGTCTTATTCGTACCGCAAAGCCTCCATGGGATCGACGGTAGCGGCCCGGCGGGCAGGTGCGGCGCAGGCAAGCATGGCCACGGCACTCAACACAACAGTTGCACAAAGCAGAACAAAGAAGTCTCGGGAACTGCCCTCAGCCCATTTTGCCAGTAGGCTATTGAGGGCGATAGTCAGGACAATGCCGCCCGCCAGACCACTGCCAATGCTGGCCACGGCGGAGCCAAATACGATTCGCAATACGTCGGCCGGTTGCGCGCCCAGAGCCATACGAATCCCAAACTCGTTCGTCCGCCGCTCAACAGAGAAAGAAACTACACTGTAGAGCCCTGTCGCGGCGAGAGCCAGCGCTAGAATTGCGAATGCGCCGAAAAGCCATGCTACCAGGTGTTCTTGTTCCCACTCGCGCTGGTCGCGAATCCAGTGATCCAGGTCCTGAATATCCCCGCTGATCTGCTGATCGGTATCAAGCGAATTCACCTGACGCCCAATGGCATGGAGCAGCCGCAATGGGGAACTCTGCGAACGAACCAGGACCTGTGTCCACATGCCTATGCTCAACGTGTACGGCACGAAGATCTCCGGCAGGATAGCATTACGAAGGCCGTCATCGCGTTTGTCGGCGATGATGCCGATGATCAACAGCCACGGATTGTCGCCGGCCGGCATGAGTCGAAATGGCGGCTCGCTTTTCATCTCCGGAATTCTGATGGAACGGCCAATAGCTCCGTCCGCGAAATAGCGGCGGGCCATGGTCTCATTGATCACTGCAAAATGGGACGCATTATGGTTCTCCATCTCGGTCCATACGCGGCCCTGCGCCAATGGAATCCGCAACAGCGGAAAGTATCCCGGGCTCACAAAGTTGACGCGCACCTTTTGTTCGTCTTTCGGCGGTCTGCCCATGATTTCAATCGACGTGTTCCAGCCATTCGATGGCGGCGTCGCGTTACTCGAAATGGCGGCCAGCGCAACCCCCGGGACGGTCGCGACCTTATCGCGAATTTGTTCGAAGTATGCCGAACGCGCTTCCCAGGTCCGATAGGCGCCGTCGTGAATGGGAATGCCCACCGACATGACATTGTGCGGATCGTAGCCGAGCGGCGTCTCGAGCAGACGTAGAAAGCCACGCATAGCAGCCCCGGCGCCAGCCAGCATAACCAAAGTCAGCGCGATCTGGCCCGCAACCAGAGCCGAATTGAGAGTGCGTCCGCCTGTGCCGCCGGCAATGCGCCGCGAGCTGGCTTGCATCACTTGAAGCATGTCAGGACGCGAGAGTCGCATCGAGGGCCAGAGGCCAAAGAGAATTCCTGTCACAATCGCCAGCGTCACGCTGAAAAACAGCACGGGCAAATTGAGTTGAATGGCCGCTTCGTGCGGGAACGAGTATCTCGGAAGCAGGTTGGCAATGACGCTGGTTAAACGATAGGCGAGCAGCACGCCCAGCGCTGCGCCGGTCAACGACAGCAACAGAGCTTCGACCAGCATCTGCCGGATCAGGCGGGAACGGTTCGCGCCAATGGCCGCGCGCACTGCAAATTCGTTCTGCCGCGAATTGCCTCGAGCCAGTTGCAGAATGGAAATATTTCCGCAGCCTATGAGCAGCAGAAACGCAACGGCTGCGAACAAAAGATATAGGGTGCCGCCAAGTTGCTTCACGAAATTCTCATTCAGGCCGACAACGTGCAATTTAAAGCGGCCTGTTGGAAAATGAGCCGGCGTCTCTTTTCGGAACTGTTCAATAACAGGCTGAAGCGCGCTATCCGCCGCTGGATGAGCGACGCCGGGTTTGAGGCGCAGACCCACGTAGAAACTGCGCGTACGGTCCTGCGTGATCTTCAGCGGAAGGTAGACATCCGCATCTCCCCATGTGAAGCGAGGGGCGGCAACCCCCACCACGGTGTACGTCTTGCGGACCAATTGCAAGGGCTTGCCAATGACACTTTCATCTGCGTTGAAATGGCGTTGCCAGAACTTGTAACTCAGCACGGCCACAGATTGGGGGTCCTGACCATCAATAGCGTCGGACGGCAGCAACCCCCGTCCAAACGCCGCGGGGACGCCGAGGAATTGGAAGGCGTTCGAACTCAGGTAAACCGCATTCACGTCTTCGGGGAGATCGCCGCCCGTGACGGTGAGGTTCCAATCATCTTGCACAAAAGCGTCTTCCACCACCGGCGATTTCCTGATCACCTGCCACTGGCCGCCTGTCAGGCTGAAGTAACCCTCGTGCCCGGTCGCGTCGAGGAGACGCATATGGACCATCCGGTCAGAAGCCGCGTAGGGATACGGATTCATAAGAATCGCGTATATGACGCTGAATACGGAAGTGGTTGCGCCAATTCCCAGCATGAGCGAGATGATCGCCGTGAGGGTGAAGCCTGGCGTCTTGATCAGTTGACGCATGCAATAGCGCAGGTCCTGTGCGACCGTGTTCATTACGCCTCTCCTGCCGGAATGATCCAAACACATCTCGCGACGCGCTTAGTTCAGCGCAAACCGGGCACTTGAACCGCCATGGCCATGGCAACCTAAGTGACCGTGCTGGTACGCGAGCGGCGATTTTAGCGGAGCACATCGCGTCCGGCCGTGGGAAGCTGCCGTCCGAAGATGGAGAGAGTACCGAAATGACAAAGTTTTGCGCTCGGCGAAATTCTTTGGGCGGTGCCTCTCGTCGTGTCTACGGCCTTTAAAGGGCGCTTCGATCTTAAGAACACGCATCGACACGAGACATGTCCCGCATCTCGCCGCCGAATGATCCGTTTCGGCAATTTTCTGCGCTTTACCTTTAGTGTGCCGTCGCAAAGTGCCGGTTTGCGGTATAGCCATACAAGGAGGAACGCAAGTGTTTGAACGTCGGATCGAAAAGGAAGACCGAGGCGGTAAAGCGAAACGGTTGTTGGCCGGAACCATCGGAATCGTAACCGCCGCCTGGGTGCTCACTTCTCCAGCACCCAGCGCCGCACAGGACGTTTGCAGCGTTCAGCCGGGAGTTCCCCTACTCTCCGACTGTAAAGACGCCAATGGCAATGTGACGATCGGCTCTGGGGCGACGAATTCCGCGTGCACCGGGCAGGTTCTTCTTGACGGCAATGAAACTGTAGGCGCTATTACGATTAACACCGGTGGCGCGCTTGTCCTCAGTGCCGCGAGCGCGGCGAAATCGAATCCCACGCTGACCACCACAGGTATCGATATCGCTTTCGGCGGGAGCTTGTTACTGGGAGGAGCCAGTTGCCCGGTCGGCAGCGCGGACCCGCAAACGCAGGTCACAATTACCTTCACAGGAACCAAGCCGCAGACCTGTGGCACCCCAGACAATGACCCGGCAACCAAATGCGCCGGTTACGTCAAAGGCATTCAAGTCGAGAACGGAGGAACGTTGCGGCTGTACGGGCAGAAGGGAACCGGGCCGAATGGTGTCAACTGGACTTTCTTGACGCAACCGGCAGGCCCTTCTGCGTACAACAGTTCAAGCCAGAATTACATAGGTAACGTTCTGGCGCCGGTCACAAGCGCCGCGACCGAACTCCACCTTGCCGCCGACGTGACCGCCGGTCCCGGAGCCTGGAAGAAGAACGATTGGATTGCCGTGGCAACCACCAGCTTCAGTCCCTGGGAGATCGAGTTCGTGCAGATTGCCGCCGACCCGCAGAAAGAAGGAGCAGGTAGCAAGCTCGAACTGGCGCAACCGCTTAACTTCTATCATTTCGGTGGCCCGGACCCCGTCGATCCGTCCACGTATCCGAATTTTCATGCTGGCTACGACCTGAATTACGGGGTCGATGAGCGTGCCGAGGTCGGATTAATCAGCCGTAACATCGTACTGACATCCGATTCGG
>JAFAMM010000236.1 GCA_019233375.1 Acidobacteriaceae bacterium | reverse complement strand
TCCGCCTTGCCGTTTGATGTTGAGAGAGTCTCGTTTGCATTGAGGTAAGCCGGGGCTTGCTGCTGCTTATTCAGAATCAGCGGTTGCCCATTCAGAGTGGCACTGCCTTCAAGGTAATTGATTACTCCGGGTTTTGCCGACGCCGTGTAGGATTGCGGCATCGCGCACATGGCTGTCAAAAAGAACCCGGTGAGGATCCTTGCTCCTACTCGCCACACGTGTTTCATTTTTGTTACTCCAATAGTTAGATGCCTTACTAAAGCAATAAGTTCGACTTTTTGCGCGACCCGACGCTGGCGCGTTCCGGGCAGAACTTCTGGCGGCGAGTTCGAAAGGGAATGCCTGTCTAGAAGTACTCGGAACGCAGTATCTCCACGCAGTATCTCCGTGCCGAGCCGGCAAGTGATTCCCGTACTACACTGGGGATTCCGTAAGTCCTCGCCGCAGTGTCGATTCTCCCCCAAGCTAAGCCAAGCCAAGCACGAAAGGGTAAGCTCACAGCCTATTCGTTCTTCGGCCGGAACGGCATTCTCTCGCGCGCGCACCCGCATTACGAATACCGCCATGGGCAGTTGAGCATGGCACAGGCGGTCGAGTCCGCGCTTGAGGAACGGCATCATCTCATGGTTGAAGCGGGCACGGGGACCGGCAAGACGCTGGCGTACCTTATCCCGTCGGTTTTGTCCGGTAAGCGCGTCGTTATCTCGACCGGAACGAAAAACCTGCAGGAGCAGCTTTATCTAAAAGACGTCCCCTTTGTGCAGTCGCTATTTGAGCAGCCGCTGCCGGTCTGCTATATGAAAGGGCGCGCAAATTACCTATGCCGGCAAAAGCTCTACGATGCGGAACGCGAGCCTGTGCTCACTGGCTTGCAGGAAGTGAATGATCTGCGGCTGATTCGGGAATGGGAAAAGAAAACCGAAACGGGCGACCGCAGCGAGCTGCGCGAAATGGCCGAGACGAGCAGCGCATGGTGGAAGCTGGACGCGCGCAGCGATCTATGCGCAGGTCAAAAGTGCAAGCAGTTTGAACGGTGCTTCATCACCGAGATGCACCGGCGCGCGCTCGAAAGCAATATCATCATCGTCAACCATCATTTATTCTTCGCGGATCTGGCGGTGCGCGATCAGGCCTTCAACGCCATTTTGCCGGAGTATGCGGCCGTGATCTTCGACGAAGCGCACGAGATTGAAGACATAGCCGGGCAGTACTTCGGAATGAGCGTCAGCAACCTGCAGATTCAGGAACTGATCAAGGATACGGCCGCGATCTCGCGCCGAAAGCTGTTCGCAACGCCTGAACTGGATCGAAGCCTCGTGCAACTGGGCGACCGCACGGAGGAATTCTTTCACCTGTTCCCGAGCGAAGGGCGGCAGGGGTTCCGTGAGCACGAGGCGTTCCTGACTGCGCACGAACAAAGCTATACCGAACTGATTTTCGCGCTCAATGTGCTTTGTACTCGCCTAGAAACGGTTCAGGGCGCGATAGAAGAAACACTGCCGCTGGTGCGGCGGGCGAAAACGATTGAGCAGGCACTCCGCTTCTTTCTTGAATCGGGCGATGCGAAGTATGTGTATTGGACCGAGCGGCGCGGGCGCGGCATGTACCTGCAGGCAACCCCGATCGATGTTGCGCCGGTGCTTGCGGCGCATCTGTTCGATCGCGTGGATACGGTCATTCTCACTTCCGCGACGCTAACGGTTGCGGGCGGGTTCGATTTCGCGCTGAGCCGCTTGGGTCTCGAGAATGCGAGAACGCTGCACATAGAGAGTCCGTACGATTACGGGAAGCAGGTTACGCTGTACGTGCCGCCGCATCTTCCGGACCCGAGGCGGCCCGAGTTTGCGCGGCGTGCCGCCGATGAGATTGAGAAGGTGCTGGAGGCCTCGCGCGGGCGTGCGTTCCTGCTATTTACGAGCTACCAGCAGATGCGGCAGATTTACGAACTGCTACGCAAGCGCCTGGAACATCCTCTCCTGATGCAGGGAGAGGCGCCGCGGAATGCACTGATTGAAGCATTTCGCGCAACCAAAGGCGCGGTCCTGTTCGGGACATCGAGTTTCTGGCAGGGCGTGGATGTGCAGGGGGATCAGTTGAGCTGCGTGGTGATCGACCGTTTGCCGTTCGCCGTGCCGACGGATCCAGTGGTTGCGGCGCGCACGGAGGCGGTGCGGCAGGGCGGAGGGAACGCGTTTTACGAATATCAGATTCCCCAGGCGGCGCTCGCTCTGAAGCAGGGGTTCGGCCGCTTGATCCGGGGAACCTCTGACCGTGGCGCACTCGTGCTGCTGGATAATAGGATTACGAGATTGCCGTATGGCCGGGTTTTCTTCGAAAGCCTGCCGCCTTATCGTTTCACCGACAAGCTGAGGGACGTTCAAGAATTCTTCGATGTTTGAGATCTGCGTAGAACATACTTTCGCCGCTGCCCACGCTCTGCGGAATTATCGCGGGAAGTGCGAGAACGTGCACGGCCATAACTATCGCGTGCAGGTGGGAATGCAGGCGGAAGAACTGGATGAGAACGGGCTGTTATATGACTTTGCGGAGTTGAAACACCGTCTGCGGGAAACGAGCGCTTACTTGGACCATCACTTCGTAAATGAACTAAAGCCCTTCGACACGATCAACCCGTCGGCCGAGAACATTGCGAAATTTATCTTTGATGAAATCCAGCGATCGCTGGACCGTGGCGGCTCGCTCGCGTACGTGCGCGTATGGGAGACAGATACGTCGTGCGCGGTGTACCGGCCATAGGCGCGGTAGAAACTACTTAGTTAACGGCCGAAAAACGCGGCATTCTTTTGGGTGAATTCGGCCCACTTTTCGGGCAGATCGTCGAGGGCGAAGATGGCCGAGACCGGGCAAACGGGAACGCAAGCGCCGCAATCGATACATTCGACAGGGTCAATGTAGAGCATTTCTTCGCTCTCGAATTTGGCCTCATCTTTCTTGGGGTGGATGCAATCGACAGGGCAAGCGTCGACGCAGGCGCTGTCTTTTGTTCCGATGCACGGTTCGGCGATTACGTAAGCCATCTATTTCGATAACCCTTCAGTCTCAACTTTAAGGATTAGCATACGGCAGCTTTGTGGCCAAAGCCGGCCCAGCGAGCGGGCGCGTGGCGCATTCAATGGCGGAGTCCTCCCTATAATGGCGAGAGATGATCCCCAAGGTGCGTAAGGCAGTGTTTCCGGCCGCGGGACTGGGAACAAGATTTCTTCCGGCTACCAAGGCGCAGCCGAAAGAGATGCTGCCGGTAGTAGATAAACCGTTGATTCAGTATGGCGTAGAAGAGGCCATGCATTCCGGGATACAAAACATCATTATCGTGACCGGACGCGGCAAATCATCGATCGAGGATCATTTCGACGTCAGTTTCGAGCTCGAACAGCTCTTGGAGTCAAAACATAAGTCGGACGTGCTGTCGATGGTCCGTAATATTTCGGAGATGATCGATGTCTGTTATGTCCGGCAGAAAGAAGCGCTGGGGCTGGGACATGCCGTGCTGCGGGCGAAGGAACTGGTAGGGACCGAGCCGTTCGCGGTCGTGCTGTCCGACGATATCATCGCTTCGGATACGCCGTGCGTGCGGCAGTTACTGGATGTGTATAGCTATTACGGAGCTTCGGTGCTGGCGTTGATGGAAGTGCCGCGCGAGCAGATCTCGGCCTACGGCGTGGTGGATGCGGAATTGGTGTCGGATAACGGCCGGCAGAACCGGCTGTATCGAATTCGGAACATGGTCGAGAAACCGAAGTCGGAAGATGCTCCTTCGAACCTGGCTATTATCGGCCGCTATGTGCTGACGCCGGAGATCTTTGAGTGCGTGGAATCGATTGAGCCGGGGAGCGGCGGCGAGATTCAGCTTACGGATGCGCTGAAGCTGATGCTGCGGAACCGTCCGATTTACGGTCTGAAGTTCGAAGGAACGCGATACGATGCGGGCGACAAACTCGGATTCTTGAAAGCGACGGTAGAGTTCGCCTTGAACCGGCATGACTTGGGCGAGCCATTCCGGGCGTATCTGAAGACCTTGTGCATACAGTAGTTCGAGCGTTTGCGGCTGTAGCGTGCGCGGCGCTTGCCGCGGGCACACTGCTAGCGCAGAACCCTCAGGAGAAGTCGTATGGCCAGCCGCCCGTGCCGAAAGTGGTGGCGTACGTCGAGATGGCTTTGGAGAAAGGCGATCTGGAGGCGGCGCGGGCGATGGCGGCGCAGTACCGCCGCTTGTACGGTGATACGCCTGAGGCATTGTACGCGCTTTCGTGGGTGGCTCGCGGAGAACTCGCCGCGGGAAACGCAAGTGAGGCCGTGAAGGATGCCAAGGAGATTGAAACTATCTCGCAGGTGTCGCTCGGCACGCGGAAAATGGATGCCGAGCCTTACCTGCCGCTCGCGTTAGGGTCAGCGTATGAGATTGAAGCAGAGGCGCTGGCCGAGCAACACAAGCGAGCTGAGGCCTTGCAGATGCTGCGGAGCGCCCAACTGAAATGGCGGGGAACTTCGCTTGAAGACCGGCTGCAGAAGAACATCAATCTGCTGACCCTGCAGGGCAGGCCGATGCCGCTTTTAAAGGAAACGCAATGGATTGGCGCGAAGCCGCAAACGACTGATCAGCGTGGCAAAGTGCTCCTGCTTTTCTTCTGGGCGCACTGGTGTGCTGATTGCAAGGCTGAAGCTCCGGTGATCGCCAAGCTAGCGGGCGAGTTCGGGCCGAAGGGCCTGGTGGTCATCGCGCCGACGCGATTGTATGGCTACACAGCAGACGATGAGAAT
>JAFAMM010000036.1 GCA_019233375.1 Acidobacteriaceae bacterium | reverse complement strand
CCACTTTGACGAGATCCAACCTTGTTGTTCCAGCCGGTGGAGAGCCGGGTAGAGCGCGCCCTGGGTGACCTGCAGCACATCCTCGCTGACCTGCTCGATGCGTTTCGCGATCGCCCAACCGTGCTTCGGTTCGATGGAAATCGTCTTGAGGATGAGCAGGTCGAGCGTGCCCTGAATGAGATCGGAGGGCCGGCTCATTCATCAACGCCTAAGTTAACGACAATTCTCATGCCTAAATAACTTATATATTGGGTACCGCCGCAAGTCAATACTTTTCCTCCGAGGCTGTCGCGCGCGGCAGTCGTGTGGGTGGTTACGTCGTTCTGGTGAGCTGCTCCATCCGGATAACGACCGAAACACCCGGATACCGGCAAGTGAAACTCGACCGCGACACTCGCCAAGTCGGCGGTGGGGAGTGCCTTGCCACTTTAGCTGACGCCAACCTGGGAAACGCGAAATTCAGCCCACCCTTGATCGCTGAGTCGATACTGTTTCGAGTCCTTACATTTAAATTCGCGTTCGTCTTTGGTCCAGGAGTAACGGTCGACAATAACCTGCTTCTGCCGCGGTTCAGCACTGCCCGTACGGATGACATTGAACGAGTTGGTCTCGCCTTTATTCCGGTCGGAGATCGCGGTGCCGGCCTGCACGAAAGCCATGGCGTGACCCTCAAGTTTGTAGCGTGTGCTGGTGGTGCCTGTTGAGCTGAGGTGAACGTGTCCGGCGAGCAGGATGTCCACGACAGGCGCGAGCCGAGTCACAGCCCGACGCGAGTGGCCAATCAAGAGATGTGGATTCCAGGGTTCGGGCAGATCGAACGGGTGATGCGTGACCAGGACTCGAATCAACTCGCTTGGAAAAGTGGAGAAGAGCGCGACTAATTCATCGAGTTGGGAATCGGTGATTTTGCCACCCTTCACCGGGTACAGATGGGCGCTATCGGCGCCGATAATGACAACCTCGCTATCCACAAACGCTGGTTGAAGGTCATCAGTGATAAATCTGCGGTACTTTGCTAAACCCTCGGTAAAACGGCGCCAAAGATTGTAAAACGGCAAGTCATGGTTGCCGGGGACGATGATCTGTGGCCCGGGAAGCGAATCGAGAAAAGCACGCGCATGCTGGAACTCGGCGTCGGTCGCATGCTCAACCAGGTCACCGGAGACTACTAAAACATCGGGATTGATTTGCGCAAGCGCTTCAGTGAGGGCATTGGCAAGAAGCGGATCGTTGTATCCGAAGTGCAGATCGGAGATGTGGGCAATGACGCGCATCAGTTTTCAGGATGAGGCAGAGATGGATAAGAAGCGGGCGCCACCACTCGTAGCGCGCCGGGCAAGCATTCATAGTGCAGAGGGGCGTGCATGCGCACCATCTCCCCGTCGATGCCAACACCAATGCGGCGCCGCTTTGAATCAATGGTCAAATGCGACGCACGGAAAATTTCGAAGATGTCGCCGCGCACGGCACGGCGGGTAATGAGGTTTACAATCATACGCAGCAACTGCCAGCGGCTACACGGTCGCATGACATAGACCCACAATGCGCCCCCATCGAGTCGAGTTCGCTTGCCCAGAGCAAGTCCTTCCATACGGTGCTCGTTATTACCCACGAGAACGAATGGCGTTCGCAAGGTACGCCGTCTTCCTTCAACGTCTAACGAGACGGTGAGGTGAGGCAAGCGCCAGAAAACCTTCAGAATTGCCCCGATTGTGGCAATGAAGCGGCCTACCCGTGTGCTGCCAAAGCCGTGCCGTTCCCAGGCCGCGCGGGCGACGCGATAGTTGGGAAAGAGGCCGAGAACCGAGTTGTTGATAAAGACGCGGCTGTTTACGGCAGCAGCATCCACGCGGATCACGCGCCCGCCTACGACCACTTGGGCGGCTTCTTCGGCATCCAGCGGTATCTCCAGATCGCGAGCGAAGTGATTCAGTGTTCCTGCCGGGATGACGCCCAGGGCGGTTTGCTGATGGATGAGGGCCGAGGCCGCTGCGTTGATGGTGCCGTCTCCACCTGCCGCAATCAGTACATCGGCGCCCTGGGCGACGATGGCACTGCTCTCTGCCTGTATGTTCTTGCCGCGCTTGACTTCTTTTACAAAGACGCGAGCACCACCCGTGGAAAGGATGTACTCCAGTTTCTGCCGAACCTGATCGGAATCGCTCCACCCGGAAGAACGATTCCAAAGCAGCGCGAGCGATTGCTCCCTTACCGTGTTCATGGATCTGCAGATGAGACGGAGCGGCGGCGCAGAGGTGACGCGCGGAGACCGATGACATTCTGGTTACAGGCTGCGTTTTTGCCCGGTTCGGAGTCTCCAGCCGGTTGATATGGCCTTCAGTGTTGAGTCTGCAGATTCCTCTACACATCCCGACTACCCGTAGTGTTCGGCACGAAAATGGAGTGGAGAACCAGCGATTCCTGAGATTCCGCGTGTAGACTGGCAACCGCAGAGGGGATTGCAGCCAATTTCGAGACGTTTGCCCATTTTTGTCTGTGCGATATGTAGCATGTCGCCCTTCGCGCTCGCTCAAGGAGGGCCTTCAAGCGCGCAGGCCAGGCCTACGCGACGGCAGTACGTCGGTTCGACAACTTGCAAACCATGTCATCCACAGATCTATGCGCGCTGGGAGAAGACGCGAATGGCCAACGTGGTGCGCGATCCCAAACAGCATCCGAACGCAATCTTGCCAGATCTGTCCGAACCGGACCAGCTCGTGACTTTCAAAAAGGACGATATTGCCTTCGTTTACGGGAGCAAGTGGAAACAACGTTATTTCAAGAAAGTTGGTGATGATTATTTCGTCCTCCCGGCGCAGTGGGATATCACACATCAGATTTGGCGGCCGTATTTCGTCAAAAACGGGACGGACTGGTGGGCTCCTTTCTACCCTCCTGACAATATGAAGCGGCCCACGGGTCCCCTGTGCGATGGCTGTCATTCGGTCAACTACGACATTCAGAAGAAGACCGTGACCGAATGGAACGTCGGCTGTGAGAAGTGCCACGGCCCGGGCAGCGAGCATGCGGCAGGCCCTACCCGTACAAATATCGTGAATCCAGCTCGTCTCGATTCGGTTCAGGCGAACGACACGTGCATCCAATGCCACTCGCAAGGGCAGCCGTTGCAGAACCCGATCGAGGGCCAATACTACGACTGGCCTGTGGGATTCCACGCCGGCGAGAAGCTAGCGGATCACTGGAAACTCGAGGAACACAAATTGGGTGAGACGACATTCACCCATTTCGCGGACGGTACGGCGCACAAGAACCGCATGCAAGGCAATGACTTCGTCCAAAGCGTCATGTATGAACGCGGTGTGAAGTGCTCCAGTTGCCATGATGTGCACGGAACGGATAACAACGCGCTGTTAATGAAGCCGGCGAACGTGATCTGCCTCGAATGCCATGGACCTGGTTCACCGAACGGTCCACATGTAAGTACGATTGAAGAACACACGCATCACAAAATTGGAAGTACAGGCAACGAGTGCGTCGCCTGTCACATGCCGCGTATTGAACAGACCATCGCCGATGTAAACGTCCGAAGCCACACCTTCCGATTTATCAACCCGGCGATGACAGACAAGTACAAGATTCCCAACCCCTGCACTGATTGCCATAAAGACAAATCCACCATCTGGGCAATGCAGGAATTAAAGAATTGGTCGACGGTGTCGCCTTGGCGGATAGAGCAATGACGAGCGCAGGAGGATTCCGAGCGGCACTTCTGCTCGCCTGGGGGGCGTTTGCTCATGCACAATCGAACTCGCCACTGCAGCTCAAAACGACAATTTCAATGCCCCATGTCGAAGGCCGAATTGATCACATGTTTTTTGACGCGCAGAGTGGGCGACTCTTTGTGGCCGCGCTGGGCAACAACACGGTCGAGGTCATCGATGCGAGGCAAGGCAAGCGCGTTCACACGATCTCTGGCCTGCATGAGCCGCAAGGCATCCTCTATTTGTCGGGCCCAAATCGGTTATACGTGGCTAACGGCGACGACGGCACGCTACGCATCTTTGATGGAACCTCATACGTACCTGTCGCTACTACGAAGCTTGGCGCTGACGCGGACAACATCCGCTGGGATGAGGTGGAGCGCAAGATCTATGTGGGTTATGGGAGTGGCGCTCTCGCCGCCATTGACGAAAACGGCACCAAGGTACGCGAAATACGGCTCGACGCTCATCCCGAGTCGTTCCGCTTGGAATCCCATGCAACCAGGATTTTCGTCAATCTCCCCGAGTCCCGGAAGATAGCGATTATTGATAAAAAGGCCGGGTCGGTGATCGCCACCTGGACCACGGATGATGCGCTCGAAAATTTCCCCATGGCTCTAGACGAGGCGAATCGTCGCCTTTTCGTCGTGTGCCGCCGCCCCGCACGTCTGCTCGCCCTGGATATCGATTCAGGTCGCATCGTCGGGAAATGGTCTGCCCTCGGAGATTGCGATGACGTCTTCTATGACCCTGCGACAAAGCGAATCTATGCTACTGGTGGCGAGGGCAGAATTTCCGTTTTCCAGGAATCCAGTCCAGATCATTACAACGAGATCGCGACTGTTCCAACCAGAAAGGGTGCGCGTACCAGTTTTTTCTCTCCGGAAACGCATTCGCTGTTCGTCGCGGCTAGGCGGCAAGGAGCGGATGCCGCCGCAATTTACGTGTACGATGTGCGACGCTAGCCGCCGCACGTCACAGAGTTATTGAGGTTCGTCTTCTTCGGAATTTGCTTCCTGGGCAATATGTGATTCAGGCGAACGGTCGGTTACGCGTACGTTCGCCGGGCAAGAATTGCGGGAATAAATTCGTTGCTTCGCCGGTATCGACAGTAGACGGGCAGCGAGGCCGGTTGCGGGAGTTGCCGCCCGACTAAAAGAAGGATTGGGAAAACGCATGAAAAAGATTTTGTCGTGGATTCTGAATCCACCTACGAACGGCCCCGGGTCCACGCTGTTGCTTCGGCTAATGGCGGGAGGAGTATTCTTGTGGGAAGGAATCCTAAAGTTTGTTTATGTAAATCAAGGCGTGGGGCGCTTCACCAAGTTAGGGATGCCGTTTCCTCATCAAACAGCCGATTTTGTGGCGTGCCTCGAGATCGTTGGCGGCTTATTAGTGCTTTCGGGGCTGATGACTCGGGTGATCGCGGTGCCGTTCATTATAGAAATGATTGTCGCGATGCTTTCCACCAAGATCTCGTTGTTCTTGGGCACGTCGCCGTTGCCCTTGCCGCCTGCGCCACCGCGGATTGGGATGTGGGCCGTTTTGCATGAGATCCGATCAGAGTATGCACAACTGTTGACCATAGCGTTTTTGTTGTTGAACGGACCGGGAAAATGGTCGCTGGATGCTCTGTTTTCGCGGGACCGGAAAAAGACGGCTGAGCCGCTAGGAAAGCGTAGTGGACCGATACATTTGCGTGTAGCCTGACGATTTCCGCGTTTTTTTTTGGAATTTACGTCGCGAGCCGATTCACGGGCGTAAGATATCTAAGTTGTGATAGACCGCATTGAGCTGTGACAGATCGCCGCGCCAATGCTGAGTCTTTCGAAGCAAGAGCGCGTCGATGCGCACCAGCGCGCGAACCTGCAGCCCGTCGACGCCAGTTAAGAAAGAACCTGACTACCGATATTGCCCGTCGCGCCAGTGATAAAGATGCGTTTCACAAATGGCATTGTATTAGCCCAACTCACAGTCCGCATTAAGGCCGGCATTCCGTGCACTCTGTAATTGCCTCGCGGAGCTTAGTTCCACTGTTCATGGGCCCGAATGCATTCATTGAGATCCGGTAACTGCCAACTCTCGGGATTGGGGCAGGCTTACGGGGGATCCTGACGGTTGAAACAGCGGTGAACTCGAGCTAGATCATGTGTGACGGCCTACCCTTTACAAATGCGTGCAGGTCACTGCCAAACCGCGTCGGATTGGAAATGTAAGCGAGATACGGACCGAGCACTCCGTTCTCATCTATAATCCATTGGGATCCGTTGGATCAGACATAAATCGTGGTGGCCAAATCGGAGAAGGACCAACTTGCTCGGCAAATTGCTGATCTACGAGCTGCCTTCGACTTGGCTCTTTCCGAGAAGCGAAAGTACCGGTGGCAGAGTTCAATGCCTTCCTGGAAAGCGTGCGCCGGTACATCAAGATCACCGCTGGCGATTCTATGGTGCATAAGAGCGTAGTACAGGCTGTGAATGGCCTGCGGGAATTCTTGCAAGCGGAACGGAAGCGGATTCCTGGGGATATCTTGTTTGAAGCGGACAGGCTTGAATGCCAGTTTTTCGATGGCTACGATCCTAGCTTCGATGGCGACGAGCCTCCCGGGCTATAAATCCGCTTATCTAGTCATGCGGCTCAATGGGCATGATTGGTCTACGGTTGCGGACTACTCAGGGTTGTTTTCCGGCACGGAGAGGATGCCATGCCGGTCAGGATCGTAAAGCAGAGTGGCCCTTGTTCATCGACCCGCGCTCGAGATGATACACTCTCGTACCCATGCACAAGCTGCTAATGCCGGCGCTCTTTGTGAGCCAAATCGTCTACTCTCAGTCGGTTCCACCAGGCATTCTGGGCGCTTGGAAAGCCGATTTAGCCGTCAGCAAGTTCGCGGGGTCGCCGGTCTCTAAATAC
>JAFAMM010000313.1 GCA_019233375.1 Acidobacteriaceae bacterium | reverse complement strand
CGGCATTGTCCGCCAAGAGCACGGCTCGTTTTTACCAACTCGACCGGCGCGTGCAGATGATGATCGATCTGCAGATAGCAAGCGCAATCCCACTGGTTGGACCGTAGAAAAACGGCTGTCAGGATCAGCTGTCAGCGATGAGGTATCAGCTGAAAACCAACCGCTGAAAGGCTGGTTCCTACTGCCCCGTGAGCAGGTATAGAACCGATGCGTGGGGCCGCAAGGGTACCTTCAATCGGCCGGCCGGGCCGAGATCCCTGTGCTCCCACAAATCACGCTGCCGGTAAGTTGTCTGTGGCCTGAGGGACAAATCAGACAGTTTGAACTCAAGCGTCTGGGGCGAGTCACTCAAATTAAAGAGCGCGACGTACTGTCCAGCCCCATCCGCGGGCGCGGCAGTCCAAACGGCACGAGTAGGCTCATTGATCAGCGCGCGATTGCCGGTCGAGTGCTGGTCAACCGCCAACACCTCCTCGTTCGAAAGCAGCGAAGTGGTCCACTCGTCCATGTGCGTAAGATTGCCGCCCATGATCAGGGGGGAGCGAAGCATCGCCCACAGGGTCATGAGCGTCCGCTCCTCGTCTTTTGTGAAATCAGTCTGGCGCGCTTTGCCTTCCCCGGGGCGTGGACCTAGATAGCCGAGCGGAAGCATGTCGGCGTCGGGCCAATGGCCGGAAACAACATCCGGCACCCACTTTGACGCCAGATCGAATTGTCCTAGAAGGCCCTGTGACCAGGAGGCGTTTGGCCAAGGCTTCCAGTGGTCCCAGATGTCGCCTGAGATGCGCCACATCTGAGCATAGCGGCGCAGTTCCTGAAGTTTGTCCAGCGGAGCCGGTCCGGGGGACAGGCTCAGCACGATCGGACGTCCCGTTTTTCGGAGCGCCTGACTGAACATTCGGATTTCAGCACCCTTGTACGGGTTCGCGGCGATGCAATCGATTTTTACCAGATCGACGCCCCAGCTTGCGTACAGCTTTGCGATCGAATCGTAATAGGCCTGCCCCGCCGCGGTGTCCTTCACTCCGTAGTTATCGGCGTTCCATGGGCAGGTATCCGCCGTGTCCGCGGCATCGGCGGCATGGGACTCCGAGCCGGCAATCGGCAGGTTCCGATTAACCGCCTCGCGCGGGATACCGCGGATGATGTGAATGCCGAACTTAAGACCAAGGCCGTGGGCCCAATCGGCGAGCGGCTTGAAGCCTGCGTCGTTGGCGGAAGGAAATCGGTTGACGGCCGGAAGGTAACGGCCATCTGCGCTAATTGTGAAATGAAAACCGCCGGGTTTTGCTTCCGGGTTTTGCAAATACCAGCCTTCATCGACTACCGCATACTGCCAGCCATGTTTCTGGAGATGCTCTGCCAGCCAGGAGGCATTCGCGCGGAACTCCTGTTCGTTTACCGTCAGCCCGTAGGAATCCCAGCTGTTCCATCCCATCGGGGGGACGGCCGCCAAGGATCCGGCCGGGTCATCAGTCGGCGCGCCGGGCGACTGGTGGCTGCGAAGGCAGAGAACGGATACCGCCAGCAGTAGAGTCTTCAACGAACTCCCCATCGCTGGCCAGTCTACAGCATGAACGTGCGATGCCGCGGGCTGACATCGCAAAACCTGAGTTACGGAGCGATCCAGTCATGCTCGACGGCATAGCGGATCAGCTCTGCCGTGCTACGCGCGTGCAACTCCTGCATGAGGTGCTTCTTATGAAACTCCACCGTCTTCACCGAAATGGCGAGCAAAGAGGCTATTTCTTTCGCCGACCGGCCTTCCGCCACGAGTTGCAACACTTCGCGCTGCCGCGGCGTCAGTGACCGGAACAGCAGGAACGGCAACTCGCCGGGACCTGGCGGCGTGCCCGCCAGTTCAGAGATCAGTGGGGAAAGGTAGTAGTGGCCTTGCAGCACTTCGCGAATGGCTTGCAGGAGATCTGAGGCGGCCGCCTGCTTGGCGACGTAACCGGATGCGCCTGCCTGAAACGCTTCGCGCACGTAATCACGCTTCGTCTGCATTGTCACGAAGATGATCTTCGCATCGACTTGGGCGGCCTTCAGTTTGCGCGCGACTTCAATCCCGTTGAGAACCGGTAACGCGACGTCCAGCAGGACGACATCGGGCCGGAGATGCCGAACTGCGGCTACAATGTCCTGGCCCGAAGTCGCGATACCGGCAACGGTACACTCCGACTCGACAATGCGTCTAATGCCCTCGAGTACGAGCAGGTGGTCCTCAGCGATCAGGACGCGGGGCCTGCTCGCCGTCTCCCGTATATCGAAACTGCTGATCGGTTGGGTAGTGGTCACGATGCCTCTCTCTGGACACAGCCCCCCGGGAAGATAAGTCCGATCCGATATATCGGCGCTGAATTGTTTGTAACTTTTAAAAGACTACAAAAGATACTGGCAGTTCAACGTGCTCTTACTATACTCCTTTTCAATTACGCCCGCACACTGCTGGTTTAGGGCGCCCGTTTTGGTCTATTTCGGCGGCTTTTGTGTGCTCTGATCCGATTCAGCCGGCGCCGGCGTTGGCCCGCCGCCATCCGGCTTGAGCGCCGTTGCTTTAGCAGGACCGTCCTTTGTTACCCAATCCTGCTGGGTAGCGGCATTTCCGACTACGCCTTTTTGAAGGTCCTGCTCGACATCCTGCTTGACCACATGGTCCGATGTCTTAGTGTCCTCGTGTGTGCCTTCCCCCAACTTGACGACGTGGACGTGAACCGCTCGCTTTCCGAACTTCTTACATGCCACTGTGCTTGGCATGTAAATGTCCAGCTTGCGCCCGACGATCTTTTCGCCGGTATCCGCAACGACATACTCTCCCTGATATCTGCCAACGTGTCGGATTTTGATGATTGACCCGACCGGCAATATGGCCGGATCGGCCGCCACTACGTGGCGATTTGTCTGGAGGCCGGAAGCCGTCTTTCCCGTTACCGAATAGGCGGTCGCAATATATCGTCCGTTTACATGCGGGCTATCGGCTCCGAAGACGAGAGTAGATGCTAGGCACGTCGTAAGAAGAAGTTGCCAAACACGATCGCTGCGCACATTCTATAGACGACAGGTTGCTCCGAACCTTATCGCAGACAATGAGTGAGGCGCATTACGGCCGATCGGTGAAGGTCGGTGGCGGAGCCGAGAACCGGATCAATAGAGCGCGACCATTTTTGTTATGTGAGTATGGCGGAGGCCACCGCGGAAGGGGGATGTCGCGTTTCCGCTATACAAAACGTCCACGAGTGTGAGATCTTCACATCCGAAGAAGAAAAAGGTAGCGCATTATTCGCGGCGCTGATCCTGCTAAAAATGTAATCAAGAGTACCTTTGAACCACCATCTACGGAAAGGGAACGGCCCCGTTTGACATCTCCCGCCATACCAACGAAGACCAAAGTTATTGTCGCCACGACGGTGATGTTGTCGTTCATCTCGTTCTGGCGCGCGGCGGCAATCGTACTAAGCGACCTCGCGTCGTCGGCCTATTACGTCGGCGGAATCTCAGAGACGGCCATCGGAAAATCCGCGCCCTGGTTCATTCTGGCGATCATGCTCTTCGGGTTCGCCATCCGCGCGATCTATGTCGAGAGTTCGAGCATGTTCGTCCGGGGTGGTGTGTACAAGGTCGTGCATGAGGCCATGGGCGGCACGCTGGCGAAGTTTTCAGTGTCGGCATTGATGTTCGATTACGTGCTCACCGGACCGATTAGCGCTGTCAGCGCCGGTCTTTATCTTGCGGGGTTGATAAATGACGTCGCCGACACCATCCATCTCTCGTGGCATGTTCCCGCGCCACTGTTTGCGGCCGGATTTGCTTTGCTCGCGACCGCTTATTTCTGGTGGCAAAACATAATCGGGATTCATGAGTCGAGTGAAAAGGCGCTCCGGATCATGCAGCTAACCACGCTCATGGTGGTGATCTTGTTCATCTGGTGCGGGATCACGATGGTCATGAAGGGGTTTCAGCCCGTGCCGGTTCCGTCAAAGGCAAGCCTGCATTATGGAAACGACGCTCTCGGCTGGCTGCAGGGAACAGTCGCGCCGACCATTACGTTTGTCGCTGTCCTGATCGGATTAGGGCATTCGTTGCTGGCGATGAGCGGCTTCGAAACGCTGGCGCAGGTGTACCGCGAACTGGAGGCGCCGAAGCTAACAAATCTGAAGAAGACCGGCATGGTCGTCATCCTGTACAGCCTGACCTTTACTGCGGGTGTGTCGTTCCTGGCTGTCATGCTGATCCCGGATGCTGTGCGAGCGAAATATCTGGATAACCTGATCGGCGGTCTTTCCACGGTTCTGGTCGGGCCCACTCTGCTCAAGCTCCTGTTTCACGCGTTTGTCGTGCTGGTCGGGGTGCTTATTCTGTCCGGTGCCGTCAATACGGCAATCATTGGCTCGAACGGGGTCTTGAACCGGGTTGCGGAAGACGGAGTTTTGCCCGATTGGTTCCGCGAGCCTAACCGGAAATACGGAACCACGAGCCGCCTGATCAATCTGGTGGTGATTCTGCAAATCATCACGATTCTCCTGAGCCGCGGCAATGTCGACACACTCGGAGAAGCGTATGCATTCGGCGTGATCTGGAGCTTCGCCATGAAGGCGCTGTCCGTACTGGTGCTGCGCTATAAACGGCCGGAAGCACGGGATTGGAAAGTGCCTTTGAACTTTCGCATCGCTGGAACCGAGATACCGGTCGGCCTTATCCTCATTACGACTGCGCTTTTCGTTCTCGCGCTGATCAACGTTGTCACAAAAAAGACGGCGACGATTTCGGGTTCTATCTTCACGGTTGGTTTCTTCACCGCGTTCGCGCTATCGGAGCGGCATAACCGCCAGAAACACGCCCGGGCGGAAGCCGAACAGGAGAAGTTTCGCCTGGAGGAGCATCAGAACATTTCCACTCAGGGCGTGCACGTCCGCCCGGGGAGCATTTTAGTGGAAGCGACCAACCCAAGCCGGCTCGACCATCTGACGCGCGTGCTTCAGGACGTGAACCCGGCGAAGCAGGATGTTGTGGTGGTGGCGGTGCACCGGCTACCGTTCCTCGGTTCAAGTGAGTACCGCCTTGATCCGAAACAGATCTGCGGGGATCGCGAAGTGGAGTTGTTCACGAAAGTGGTGAGCGTCGCTGAAAAGGCAGGCAAGCACGTGGAACTGCTCACGTTCCCGGGACGAGATGAGCCTTCAGCAATGGTTATGGCGGCCCAGCAGCTGGGTTCTTCGCGCATTGTGATGGCTCAGGCTCCGTTGCTCTCGCCGGATGAGCAGGCGCGGCTGATCGGGCAGGCGTGGGAGCAACTGCCGCCGCCCCGGCCCGCTCTGTCGCTCGAAATCATCCCTCGGAATGGTCCATCGCAGGTTTATTCTCTCGGCCCGCACCAACCTCGCCTGTGGCCGAGCGATGTCGATCTTGTTCATCAGATTTGGCAGGAACTCGCCGATCGGCCCGGTGTGGGCGGCCGGCTGCATCACCGCGATGTGGTCAGCGTGGCGCTTCGCCGGTTCGAGAAGCAGCTGCACTCAAACCAATACTCAGATGTTGTTGCAGATGTGGAACGGGAACTGCGGCGCGACCGGAATGAGTCGCCTCCAGAGTCTAGCGTCGATGGGGCGGGGGAAGTAGCGCACGATCATCATGAGGGCCGGGGCCTCGCGTAACAGCGCGGCCCGTTATGAGAGCCATCGCAAGCGGCCGATCTTTACGGTCAGCTTTTCAGAGAAGTGCAGAATGGGCTCACCGGACGGTTGCGGCACTCCTGAGTTCCGGAACAGATCCTGATGCAGTTCGAGCAGGCAGGCTTTGCGGAGCGGCCACGGCTCGTGCTCGATCTGGGCGTACGCGATGCGGTTGCTCGCGCTCGTGTAAAGTCGAAAGCGTGCTGTGAGGAAATGGTCGAACTCACCCGGGTTCATCTTCGCACCGGGTTCAATAATGACTCGGGATTGCCCCTGGCCAAACAAGTGATGCCGTGTGCTCCGATATTCGACTCTTGAGTTTTTCTGCCGAACCGACATCATGGCCCACCGGTAAGGCAGCCGGTAGGAAACGCGAGCGCCGAGCACCGCAAGCAGGCGATGCGCTTCGAGAGTGAAGAACCAGACCCCACGGCCGCCGTCGGGTCCTCGCACATATGTCCGTACGTTCGTTTCGGGAAATTTCGAGATGAACGGCAGCGGGGGCAGAAGCGGCGGGCGGAGATTGCTCAGGAGAAACGGTGTCAGCCCGACCCAGGCCTTGCCCTCAAATGTGTCGATCGCGATCTGCGGCGGGAGCAGCCGTTCGATGGTCCGTGGAGTAAAGGGCCAGTGCAGGAAGGTCAGCGAATCCCAGCGCTGCAGCATAACGGGTGTTCGGACCCGCTGCGGCGGAAGCGGGCTTATGGGCTCCATAACTGTTTGACGATCCACGGATCGCACGCCGGTCAATTTTTCAGCAGGGCGTACCTTAGAAGGTATGCAGATCATCTCCTCGCGCGAAATACTGAAAAGCAAGCTTTTTACCATCGTTGAGGAAGTCGCCCATGATCCCGACGGGTTTGAGATCCACCGGTCCATTGTGCGCCACCCTGGATCGGCGGTGATGATGGCGGTCGATGATGCGGAGCGCATTTTGCTGGTAAAGCAGTATCGGTTGCCGGCTGAAGCTTATCTCTGGGAGCTTCCGGCCGGCCGGCTGGATCCTGGCGAATCGCCGATCGAGGCGGCAAAGCGGGAACTGCAGGAGGAGACAGGCTACCAGGCGAAGCGATGGGACGAGCTGGCGTCTTTTTGGGCAAGCCCCGGCTACGTGAGCGAAAGAATGACCGTTTTCCTGGCTCAGGAGCTTACCGCCGGCAAGCCGCAGGCCATGGAGGACGAACGAATTGAGGTCCGCTGGTTCGACCGGCAGCACGTGGCCGACATGATCCACAATGGCGAGATCATCGATGGTAAGACGATGATCGGCTATTACTCGTATGCTTCACGCACCGTGTTGATGAACGAAGACTGACCCGCGATATCACTCGGCTGTAAGAGGCCGTTCCATCAACTCCCGGATCGCGGCACGCGGGTCTTTGTCTTCATAGAGGATCTCGTAGACGCGGTCAATGATCGGCATGTTTACACCGTGAGCAGCCGCAAGCTGGTGCGCGGCTTTGCAGGTGGCGACCCCCTCGGCGACCATCGTCATCCTAGAGATGATGTGCCGCAATTTGTGGCCTTCGCCTAGCTGGATGCCGACGTATCTGTTGCGCGAGAGATCACCGGTAGCCGTTAAGACCAGATCACCCAGCCCGGCCAAACCGCTCAGCGTGCGAGCACTACCGCCGAGCGCAACCGCGAGCCTGGTGATCTCTGCGAGCCCGCGCGTGACGAGCGCCGCGACGCTGTTGCTGCCGAGTCCCAAGCCGCGGCAAACGCCCGCGCCAAGCGCAATCACATTCTTCAGCGCCGCTCCGGTCTCGACGCCCACTACATCGTGGCTTTGATACAGGCGAAGGGTGGGAGTGGCGAACGCGTTCTGAATTCGTTCCGCGGCCTCGGGGCAAGCGCAAGCGATCACCACGGCCGCCGGCTCGCCTGCCGCGATCTCTTTCGCGAATGTCGGCCCCGAGAGCACCGCGACCGGCCGCTTACCGGCGATCTCGCAAAGCACCTGAGACATCCGGGAAAAAGTATGCTCCTCCAGACCCTTGGTTGCGCTCACGACAGTCGCGGAGTCCGACAGGTGCGGGCGGGCGCGCTCGAATACTTCACGCACATGCGCCGAAGGAACTGCGCAGAGGACAAATTCAGCGCCCGTAACAATCTCGCCGATGTGAGGAGAAATGACGCAGTGCGACGGCAACCGGAATCCCGGAAGATAACGTTGATTCTCCCGCCGCGCCTGCATCTCTGCCGCTCGATCCGCCTCACGTGCCCACAACCGTATCCGGTCAAACCGGGCAGCCAGGGCAATGACGAGCGCGGTGCCCCAACTGCCGCCGCCAACGACGGCCAGGGTTTTCACGCGGCTTTGCCCTTCAGGGAAAAGGGGTGCTCCGTGCCCGAGCGCAAGCGCGAAATGTTTCCTTTGTGGCGGTAGATAATCAGCATGGCCGCGAAGACCGAGGCAAGCAGGATCGGCAAAGGCGGGTTTTCAATGAACCCGACCGCGAACGGAAAAGCGGCAGCGGACAACACCGACCCGAGCGAAATGTATCTGCTAAGAGCGACGACGAGAACAAAGAAAGCAAGAACAGCAAGGAGTGCCAGAGGCGCGGCATAGAGAAACGCGCCGATGAAGCACGCCACCGCCTTGCCTCCCTTGAAATTGAGAAAGACGGGGTAGCAATGCCCGAGCATCACGGCCGCAATGGCGAGCGCAACGGCGAGCGGGTTGCCGTGTGTGCCGGCGCCGGCGAGGAAGACAGCGATCCAGCCTTTGGCAACATCGAGCAGTAAAACAACGATTCCGGCTTTGCGGCCAAAGGTACGGTGAACGTTCGTCGCGCCGATGTTACCGCTGCCCATGGTTCGAATATCCTGGCCGGCTGTCAGACGCACAAACCAGTAGCCGAAGGGCAACCCTCCGATCAGATAGGCAGCCGTTGCGAAGACGGCGAGGACGAGGAACGAAGGACTCGAGCCCACCTCTCGATGTTACGAGGCGGCGAGCGCGGATTCCAACCTGTACTCGCGCAGCTTGCGATAGATGCTTGCGTTTGATCCAGGATCGCTGCGGAACAGCGCGAAATGCGAAGCGCAAAAGCTGCCGATAGCGGCAGGCTGCAACTCCGCTACCTTGTCGCGCAGACTCTTGAGCGGAACCGGATTTTTGATACGCGCCAGAGTCAGATGCGGCGAGAAATCCCGGCTCTCACGGGGAATTCCCAGTTGGGCGACTGCTTCCTCGGTAGCGTGGGCCAACTCGCGTAAACCCTCGCCGGAATGCACCCCAGCCCACAAAACGCGGGGCGAGCGTTCGTTCGGGAACCAGCCCAGATCACGAATCTCGATGTCAAAAGACTTGCAGGGACGGACTCCGGCCAGCACGTCGTTCAGTTCCTCAAGGCGGTCTTCGGGCCACTCGCCGATGAATTTCGTTGTGACGTGCAGATTATCCAACGGGCTCCATTTGATTAACGCTTCCGGGCGCAGCAGCATCAGAAGCCGCTCCAGCCGGTAAATAATGTCCTGAGGCAAATCGATCGCCGTGAACAAACGCATGAGAGCCGCCCGTGATAATGTTCTAGCGTATCTTGTCTCGAGGCGAAAAGTTTAGCCCGTTTCCGCCCCTGGACGCGACCTTCACTACTGCACGCCTGGTCGATGAAACTGAGCCCGTGTCGACCGCGTTTTTCGAGCGCGCCGCCGAGGATCTGGCGAGAGAGCTATTGTCGTGTGTTTTGATTCATGGCGAGACCGCCGGCATGATCGTCGAGACAGAGGCGTATCTCGGGCTGAATGACCTCGCGGCACACGCCTCGCGCGGAAAAACAGAGCGCACGAAGGTACTGTTTGGTCCGGCTGGACGCGCGTATGTCTATTTCATTTACGGAATGCACGAATGTCTGAACGTTGTGGCGGATCGCGAGGGCGAACCGGGTTGCGTGCTGATTCGCGCGCTGCAGCCGCTTGCGGGAGTATCTGAGATGCAGGAACGGCGCAACTGGCGAGGGCCGGTGTGCGGTCTCACGAACGGGCCAGGCAAGCTGACGGCAGCTCTCGCTATTACGCGTCAGCACTACGGACACAGGCTGGATCGCGGCGAGCTGACGATTCGACGCTGGCAAAGCAGACCGCAATTCAAAACGGCAGTGACGCCGCGCATTGGGATTCGCGAGTGCGCTGATTGGCCGCTTCGTTTTGTGTGGGCGGGCCATCCGTGCCTGAGCAGACGCTGAGTACAATTCCACAATGATTGTCGAATTCGGTCTTGCGCTCGCGCTGATGCGCGCCGCCTGGGCCCAGCCCCTTCCCGCACAGCAAAAGCTCGACGAGCAGATCAAGACAAAGCTTCAGGCGTTTCATGGACAGGTCTCAATCTATGCGAAGAACCTGGATAGCGGAGCAACTTACAGCCTGAACGGCGAGGAGCCCGTGCGCACCGCCAGCACCATCAAGCTGGCAATCATGACCGAGTGTTTCGCGGCGGTAAACGAGGGGAAGCTGAATTTGGGAGAAAAGCTTACGCTTTCAGCGGATGAGAAGGTGCCGGGCGCGGGCCTCCTGCACGAATTTTCGGACGGCGATCAACTGCCGGTGCGAGATCTGATCGATCTGATGATTGTCATGAGCGACAACACCGCGACCAATATGCTCCTCGACCGCGTGGGCGGGAACGCCGTGAACGCGCGGATGCAGCAGCTTGGTTTTGAACAGATGCGCGTCATGAGGAAGATCGGCGGGAGTAAGTCGGCCTCATTCAACCCGGGTGTGACGACGGAAGGAGCCAAACCGGAAAACAAGAAATGGGGCATCGGCCGCAGCAGCCCGTACGAAATGGCGATGCTGATGGAGAAGCTCTATCGCGGAGAACTCGTGAGCAAGGCCGCTTCCGCCGAGATGCTTGCGATTCTGAAACGGCAGCGCGACCGCGACGGTATCGCTCGTGATATGCAGGACGTTGAAGTGGCCAATAAGACGGGCGCCCTGGATCATTTGCGGAGCGATGTCGGTATCGTTTACTCGAAGCGCGGCAACATTGCGATCGCCATCACGATCGACGACATACCGGATGTAAACTGGACACCCGATAACCCGGGCCTGCTGATGATATCCGGGTTATCGGAGTTACTGTTAGACGGCTTGGCTAATAAGTAAGAGGAAATAAGCCCGACCGGGCGCCGGAGCGCGCTTTCTTAGTATCGGTAGTGGTCCGGCTTGAACGGGCCCTCGGGGGAAACGCCGAGATACTCTGCCTGCTTGGCCGTAAGAGTGGTCAGTTTTACGCCGATCTTCTCGAGGTGAAGCCGCGCCACTTCCTCGTCGAGCTTCTTCGGCAGCGTATACACACCGACCGCGTACGTATCCTTGTTCTTCCAGAGATCGATCTGCGCCAGCGTTTGATTGGAGAAACTGTTGCTCATGACGAAGCTCGGATGACCTGTCGCGCAGCCCAGATTGACCAGGCGTCCTTCGGCAAGCAGGAAGATGCTGTGACCATCGGGGAATGTGTACTTATCCACCTGCGGCTTGATATTGGTTTTGGTCACGCCCTTTTCGGCGTTCAGACGGTCCACCTGAATTTCGTTATCGAAGTGACCGATATTGCAGACGATCGCCTGATCTTTCATGTACCGCATGTGATCAAGGGTAATGATGTCGACGTTGCCGGTACAGGTCACATAAATGTCGCCTCGACCGAGTGTGTCTTCGATCGTAGTGACTTCAAACCCTTCCATCGCCGCCTGCAGCGCGTTAATCGGGTCGATCTCGGTGATAATCACCCTTGCGCCCATGCCTCGCAGCGAATGCGCCGAGCCCTTTCCGACATCTCCATAACCGCAAACGACTGCCACCTTGCCCGCCATCATTACGTCTGTCGCGCGCTTAATACCGTCAGCCAGAGACTCGCGGCAGCCGTAGAGGTTGTCGAACTTCGATTTCGTCACCGAATCGTTCACGTTGATGGCCGGCACCAGCAGCTTGCCTTGCTCCTGCATTTTGTAAAGCCGGTGAACACCCGTTGTGGTTTCTTCAGAAACGCCGCGCCAGGTCTTTGCGACGTCGTGCCAACGGCGCGGATCTTCCGCGTGAACCTTCTTTAGCAAGTTCTTGATGACACGCTCTTCCTCGCTCGCGGAAGGAGTATTGACCCAATCGCTGCCTTCCTCGAGTTCGTACCCTTTGTGAATCAGCAGCGTGACATCGCCCCCATCGTCCACAACCAATTGCGGCCCGGTCCCATCCGTGTGCCGAAGCGCCTGGTTTGTACACCACCAGTACTCTTCGAGCGTCTCGCCTTTCCACGCGAAGACGGGCACGCCCGCCGCTGCAATCGCGGCCGCCGCGTGGTCCTGCGTCGAAAAGATGTTGCAACTTGCCCAGCGAACATCCGCTCCCAGATCGACCAAAGTCTCGATCAGGACCGCGGTCTGGATGGTCATGTGCAGAGATCCGGTGATGCGCACACCGGCTAGCGGTTTTTCTTTGGCGTATTTGCCG
>JAFAMM010000353.1 GCA_019233375.1 Acidobacteriaceae bacterium | reverse complement strand
CGGCTGACCCGCCCCTTGTGTTTCCTCAGAACAGACCCAACGGATAACGGTTACGCGAAACCCATTGAGGGCATCCGGCCAGTCGTAGACCTTAACAAGATGCAGGTGATTCGAGTAGAGGAGTATGGCCACTGGCCTCTCCCAACGGAATCATGCAACTACTCCGCGGATCGTGTCCCTAATCAGAGGACTGATATCAAGCCGCTTGACATTGCACAGCCGGAAGGGCCAAGTTTTCATCTCGAAGGAAACCGGATCGAGTGGCAGAACTGGAAGCTGGTAATCGGCTTCAATGCGCGCGAAGGATTGACTCTGCATCACGTGCGCTATACCGACCAGGGCCAGGATCGCTCGATACTGTATCGCGCATCACTGACGGAAATGGTCGTTCCTTATGGAGATCCCAAGCCCACCCAGGCGCGAAAAAATGCGTTCGACGTAGGCGAGTACGGAATGGGTATGTGTGCCAACAGCCTTCGCCTGGGTTGCGATTGTCTGGGTCACATCGAATACCTCGATGCAGATCTGTGCGATAGCCGGGGCCGCCCATTTCGCATTCCAAATGCTATCTGCATTCACGAGGAAGACTACGGCATCTTATGGAAGCACACAGATCGCCGCTTGCCCGATGCTCCGGAAGTGCGGCGATCGCGCCGCTTGGTAATTTCCTCTGTCTCCACAGTTGAGAACTACGAGTACGGCTTCTTTTGGTATTTCTATCAGGACGGCAATATCCAATTTGAGATAAAGCTGACCGGCATTCTTTCGCTCGGCGCGGTCCTACCTGGCGAAAAACCGCGATATGGCGCGCTCATCGCTCCCCGGTTGTATGCTCCGAACCATCAGCACTTCTTCAATGTTCGACTCGACTTCGACATCGACGGGACGGAAAACACGGTACAGCAGATCGACGTTGTCGCCGATCCGATTGATGAAAGCAATCCGTTCGAAAATGCTTTTCACGCAAACGTTACAGATTTGTCCAGCGAGCATAGCGCGCTCGCAAATCTCAATCTGGAAACGGCGCGGACATGGAGAGTTGTAAACAAAAACAGATTGAACGCAGTTGGCGAGCCGGTCGGATACAGGTTCATACCGGGTGATAATTCGATACCCTTCGGATCTCCGAATGCTTGGTGGCGGCGGCGCGCCTCCTTTGTTAATCACCATGTGTGGGTGACGCCCTATTGTGAGCACGAAAAGTATGCGGCCGGCGAGTATCCGAACCAGTCTTGCGGCGGCGAGGGGCTGGCGAAGTGGACCGAAGCGGATCGTTCTCTCTCAAATCAGGATGTCGTGTTCTGGTACACGTTTGGCCACACGCACATTCCGCGGCCGGAGGATTATCCCGTCATGCCCACTGCTTACATTGGCTTCGTTTTGAAACCGAATGGATTCTTCGACAAGAATCCGGCGAATGATGTTCCCCCGATGAAACCGCTTCATCATCAAGCGAACGGCAAGGTCTGCCGGCATTGCTGAATTCTGACGTTCTCCCGCAAAACTGCTCCAAGCAGAACAAGGGAAGTTCTTCTAGATCGGACACATTGAGAGCCTTGAAGTCCACCAGCGCGGACGGCCGTCACGCAGAAGTGCGATAAACGCGAAGGACGCGGTATTCGCAGCGGATGTGCGGGACGGCAACGAACTGATTGATGGCGCAGAATCCGGCGTTGGAAGGGCGTGCGGGCTGTTGCCCGGAATTGACCGGCAACAGCCCTTGCATGCACGTCGGAGGGAGGAGGGAGAATTAAGCCTGTGTTTCCGCCTTTCCCGCTTCCGTCAACTTGACACGGCGGCGAAGCAGTACAGCCGCTCCGATGAGACCGCTGCCCAAGAGAGCTATCGATGACGGCTCGGGCGCCGTTGCCGAAGTTGCGAAAGTTTGATCAATGATGCTGCTCTCGGCTATACCCAGGAAAGCCGTCAAATCGATATCTTTCTCGATGTGAAGGTTGGTGTAAGTGCCGTCGAGTGCAATGGTGTTCGATTGCGGGCACGAGACCGCGTGTTTACCGATGCTATTGCAACTGACAGTCACAGACCCTACCATCTGGCTACCGCTATAAACAGTCTCCATCACGGAGGAAATTCCCCAGCCGAGGAAATATCCATCCAGGTTCAGTCCGACGGAGTGGATAGGCTTCTTGGAAGATACGTCGTAATCGATCGTGACGTCCTCGGTCGCCAACCCCGCGGCGACGAATCCGCTACTGATCTGGATTCCCACGCCGGGAGTCGTGATGGTGTTTACATTGATGCTAGAGCAGTTAGAAGGCGATTCAAAGCCTAAGCCGCTCTGCGATATCGAGCATGTAAAATCCCCGAAATATAAGCCGCCGACGTAGAGTGACGGACTCGGGGTGATAGGGTCCGCATGAATGGCGAGAGGCGCCACTAAGGCGACTGCAGCCAATAAAAGACAAGCATTTAATTTCACAAATTGACTCCTCCGAAAAGAACTATGAACCGGCGGATGTTTCTGCCGATCCTGAGTGCAGTTTCTTTCGTGAATGCAGAACTGCGCAAGACATAAGGGGCCTATCCGTACCGAGGGCTATAGCTGATTTTGCGTGTGTATAGGGTGAGTAGATACGCAAGCTAGCGACGAATTAGCCGGTTGTTATTTGGAAAAATTTTCTTATCGCGAGTGGACCGAATTACCCGGATGGGAGCTTAACTCACTGCAAATGGGAAGAAAGGATGTAATTTCCTATGAATGTAAATGTGCGCGGGTGGGTCAGATAAATCCTTACTCCGTTTGGACGTACGCAACAGGATAGTTCCAAAACTTAATGCGCCTCCGGATACGAGCCGCCGCATCGCCTTGCACAAGCATGCTTTGCATGTGTGGTAACGCTACACTAGTATCGGTATCTAGACGTGCGCCGCCTCACCCTGCCTGCCGCTATCGTGCTCATTGCGATCGGGATTTTTTCTTTCGATTCCTGTACCGGCTCAAAATCCAAGGCGGCTGGGGAAGCATCAAAGGCCGCGGAAGCGGCACGCAAGCCGGCGCCGAATTTCACGCTGCGCGATGAGAACGGCGCCGCTGTCAGCCTTGCCGATTACAAGGGCAAGGTTGTGCTGCTGAATTTCTGGGCTACCTGGTGCGGCCCGTGCCAGATTGAGATTCCCTGGTTTGAGCAGTTTGAGCAGCAGTACAAGTCGCAAGGTTTCGCTGTGCTGGGCGTTTCGATGGATGACGATGGCTGGCAAGCAGTAAAACCATTCGTGGTAACGCACAAAGTGAACTACCGCATTCTGCTTGGAAACGATTCGATCGGCCAGTTGTATGGCGGGCTGGATGCGCTTCCAACCAGCTTTATTATTGACCGGGAAGGACGGCTCGCCTACACGCATGTGGGTCTGGCGGGCAAGAATGAATATCTGAGTGAGATTCAAAGCCTGCTTGCTTCGAAAGCTCAAAGCGCCGCCTCTTTGGGTGTTGCTGCTGCTCCCGCTCTGCTCGTGGGCGCAGCAGAATAAGTTGATCGTTACTCCGCCGGAGATGATCACGGCGAAGCGCGGTGCAACCGTAAAGCAGACGTTGAGGGTGTCGGTGCTGCCGGGTCTGCACGTGAACAGCGACAAGCCGAAAGACGAGTATCTGATTCCGCTAAAGCTGACCTGGACCGGCGGTCCGCTCGAGACCAAGTCAGTGTCGTATCCGAAGCCGGAAGACATCAAGGTGGGGGGCCAGGAGCTGGCGGTTTTCACGGGCTCATTCGGCATCGAGACCGAGTTCAAAGTTCCGGAGAATGCGTCGGCTGGAACAACGAACATGACGGGGAAGCTGCGTTATCAGGCGTGCAACAACGAAATGTGTTTTCGGCCCGCCTCGACGGAAGTGAAGCTCCCGGTCTCCGTTGAATAGGCTGCTGATTCGCCCCGGCGCCATCGGCGATTGCCTGCTGTGCTTCCCCGCCCTGGAGCACCTGAAGGCGGAGTACACGGAAGTTTGGACGCCATCCGCGGTGGTTCCGCTGATTCAGTTTGCCGACAAGGTTCGGTCGATTGTGGGGACCGGACTCGACCTGGCCGGCGTCGGCGACCTTGAAATTCCTGCCGGCCTGCAACGCGAGTTACGATCCTTTGGCTCGGTGGTCAGCTGGTACGGCGCGAACCGGCAAGAATTCCGCGACGCGTTGTCTCGGGCAGGCATCGGCTGCGAATTCCACGCTGCGCTGCCGCCCCAAGGCTACCGCGGTCATGCCACAGACTTTTTCTGCAGGCAGGTTCGCGCGCCGGCCGGCGCAGCGCCTCATATCGCGGTTCGGGCAGCGTCGCCCAGAAACACGGTCGTGATCCACCCGTTCTCTGGGAGCCCGCGGAAGAACTGGCCGCTCGATAAGTTCCGCGAATTAGCGTACCGCCTGCCGTGCGAAGTGGACTGGGTGTGCGGGCCGGATGAGCATCTCTCATGCGCGATGCACTTTGACAACCTGGCGGAACTGGCGAGTTGGATGCGCGGAGCGCGGTTGTATATCGGCAATGATTCCGGGATCACCCACCTGGCGGCGGCAGCCGGGTGCGAGACGATTGCGTTGTTCGGTCCGACGGATGCGGCCGTCTGGGCGCCGCGCGGGCCCAACGTGACGGTCATTCGATCGAATCCGATCGCTGAGCTGCCCGTCGACCAGGTGTGGACAGCGGTGCAGGACCGGATGGCGGGACTAAAAACCCGCCCATTTAGCGGCTAGCGTTGCTGCGGCGCCAAAGGAGCGCTCTCGTCTCCGTACGTAACCGTGGATTCCGCGCCAAACCGCCGGTAATCCGTGTAGCGGATGTTGATCCTGATGCGTTGCGGCCAATTGCGAAAGAAAAGCGTGTCGTCGGCGTAGGTCGTGGTCGGGAACATCCACTTGCCATCGACTTCGCGCCGAATGGTGGTGAAGTGCGGCGTGAGGTTTTGCTCGCGCAGCGTCTCGATCTGCGGGACCGCCTGGCCCTCGGTCTGAACGATTGCGTAATCGGATTCGCGCGCCCAGATCAATCCCTCGAAAAAGCGCTGACTAGAGAGGATCTGTTTGGGACGGATGAAGATCACAAAGCACTTCACTCGGTTGACGGTCTCCTCCCCCTTGTACTGGCTCTCGTACAGGCCAACCTTTTCATTCGTGAGCAGGAAGAACTGGATATTGCGGATATCGTCGAAATCCACCGAGGTCATGCGGATGTGCGTCAAGGTGCTGCGCGGTTGACCCACGAGCTGTTCATAGCGGACACGATTTGGCGAAAAGGTGATATCGCGAACCTCGTAATACTGGCCCGCGACAGCGCCTTGCCCATTGATTTCCTGCACGGTGGCCCACTGGCGGTAAGTGTAATCACGCAGCGCGATGGCATTCTGCGTCTCTTTGGCGGCGATGATTTTGAGTAGGCCGGGCGGCGGCGAGGCGGGCTGACCGACCAGCGGAGCCCCCAGCAGGGCCGATGCTACCATGAGGGCGATGTTGCGGCCAATCCGTCCTTTTTTCATCAGTTTAGCGTGTACCTGGCTGGCCTTGGCTGCAACCGCTCTGGTGTATTCAAAAGCACATCCCTCTTCTAAATGGATGATGAGCGCCGCACTCCCGGCGTTTCTAGCAGAAGTGGTGTTCTATCTCGCATCCGTTTTCGAAGCAACACGGGAACGGTTCAGCAGGATCGGTTCAGGCCGAAGCAAGGCCACCCTGTTGTGGCTGAGCGCTTTGATTCCATACGGCCTTTTTGCTTTGAGCGCGGGCACCTTCCGGGCCAATGCGTTCGAGGTACTGGCGTTGCTGACGGGCGTGCTGTCCTTCTGGTACGTTCTGCTTCCCAGGCGCATTGTATACGATGCCGGTTTTCTGGTGATCGCGGCAGCCGTTGTCGTCTCGCGCGTCTTTGTGAGGATTTACTACGCTCCGGACGGGAGCTTGCGGCTCGATATCCTAGGTCACCTCATGTGGATTCGCCTCGGCATCGCGGCGCTGCTGATCCTGCGGCAGTGGGACCCGGGCGCGTTCGGGTTCTGGCCGAAGCTGAGGGAGTGGCGCCTCGGAGCAATGTATTACCTCGCGCTGATAGCGCCGCTGGTGACCGTTGCGCTGGCACTGCACGATGTGCGGTTCGAGCCGCGGCCGGGTCCCTGGTGGCGGACAGCAGCGATCGGCGCCGGCGCACTCTTCGGAACGCTTTGGGTCGTGGCGCTCGGTGAGGAACTGATGTTCCGCGGCGTGATCGAACGCGCGCTGTTGAAAGGCTGGCGGTCGCCGGTGCTCGCGATTGTGCTATCGGCGGTACTATTCGGGAGCGCGCATTTATGGTTTCACACGTTTCCGGATTGGAGGCGTGCTCTGATCGCCACGCTGCTCGGGCTTGCCTGCGGCGCCGGTTATTGGCAAACCGGCAGCGTGCGTGTGCCGATGGTCACCCACGCGTTTGTGGTCGCGACCTGGCGCGTATTCTTCAGATAGTGCTCAGCGCATTTTCGAAATCGGCCAGCAGGTCGCGCCAATCCTCGATGCCGAACGAGATTCGTACGAGACCCTCGCTGATACCGGCTTCGTCCAGATCGCGCGCGCTCCAGGCCGAATGCGTCGTGCTACGCGGATGGCAGGCAAGCGTTTCTACTCCGCCGAGCGAGACCGCGTTGCGCGCCAGACGGATGCTGCGGAGGAAATTGAACGCCGCTTCTTTGCCGCCTTCCAGATCGATCGATATGATACCGCCCGGATAATCGCATTGCTGCGCGTAAATGCGAATCTGTTCGGGATCATCGAAAAGCGTCGGATAGTAGATCTTGCGGATTTTGGGGTGTTTGGCCAGATGCTCGGCGATGCGCTGCGAGTTTTTGCTCTGGCGGTTCATGCGCAGGGTAACGGTCGGCAGGCGCGTGTCGAGGATCCAGCACTCATCCGGCTGAAGAATGTTGCCGAAGAGGCTCCGCTTGGCGCGGATTTTGTTCATCAAAGCGGCATCGCGCGTCAGAGCCACGCCCCCAATGATGTCGCTGTAGCCGCCCAGATATTTGGTTGCGGAGTAGAGCGAGACGTCCGCGCCAAGAGCGAGCGGATGCTGAAAGGCCGGGCCAAGAAAGGTGTTGTCAATCATGACAACTGGGCGTTCCGGAGCCGAACTTCCGTTCCCAGAGGAGGAGTGGAGCGCCAGGGCGGCATCGCAGGCGCGTTTGATATCCGTCATGACGATGGTCGGATTGGCTGGCGTCTCAATCAGCACGACGCGCAGGTTCGGGGTGCTGCGAATCGCCTGATCGATCGCGCCCGTATCACCAGCGGGAACCGGCCGGCCTTCGATGCCGAACGGCTGTAGGAACGCTTGAATCAGCGTCTGGGTACCGCCGTAAATAGGGACGGTGTAGAGCAGGCAGTCACCGGGCTTGAGAACGGCCAGCAGCGCCGTCATGATGGCGGCCATACCGGAGTTGAAGACGGCCGCGGCCGCCGCTTCGGGTTCGAGAGGCAGAATCTGCTCCTCTAGAATTTGTGCGTTCGGATGGTTGAAGCGCGAATAAACGAGATCCACGTTTTCGCCTGGCGCGCGCTGGGCGCGGCCGCCCATGAGGTCGAAGGCACGCTCGGCGGCCTCGGGGCTGGAAAACACGTACGTAGAACTACGGAATACAGCCGGGCGGGCAGAACCGACCGAGAGGCTCGGATCAAACCCGCGAGTGAGAACGTCTGTCTCGGGGCGGAGTGCGGACGGATGCTTACTTTGTGACATGCGGAGGCTCTTCGCTTCCGAGTTTAGCGCCGCAAAGCAAGCTGTCGGGTTACGCTAACAAAAGCGGAACGATGCGGACCCGGAACGGATCATTGGACCGTGGCGGACGGCAACCCAATTGTTGATTTGATTACGTGGATTACTTTAATCTGAAGCGGCGAGACAGGCCCTTTCGGGCGCCAGGGAGGTGTTGCTTCAGGGGTCTTTCTATGAGGTTAGTCTCGCTTTGGTGGGAGTTGCCTCCCTGGCTTACTTCCAATACTAGAATATGAATTTGTGGAGCGCAAGCCCCAATGCTACGAAAATCAAGATTTTTTTCAGAAAAAATTCGGGTGGACGCGCATACACTGCGGATGAACGACCTTAAATGAAACTAACTCTCTTAGGGTCAACTGGTTCCATTGGCGTTAGCACGTTAGATGTAGTTCGCCAGCACCGGGGGCGTTTCGAGATTCACGCTCTGGTAGCTGGAAGAAATCTTGACGTGCTGTGCTCCCAAATTTTGGAGTTCCGGCCGACTGTCGCCGTGGTTGCAGACGAAGTGACGCTT
>JAFAMM010000160.1 GCA_019233375.1 Acidobacteriaceae bacterium | reverse complement strand
ATTCAGTAAGGAGAAGACGGCAGTATTCGCGCCGATTCCAAGAGCGAGGGAAACGACGGCCACGGACGTGAAAAGAGGCGATTTTGAAAGGGCCCGGAGGCAATAGCGAATTTCGCCGGCGAGACTCATTGGGTAACTCCGTGTAGGCGACGCATCGATACTTACAACGTATCGCCTACCCGGGTAGTTCCGTTCAACGCGCGTGGGCGGATCGAGCCGGATCGCCTGCCTGGTTTAAGCGGTCGATAGCGGGTTGGTCTAGTTGCAGATTTGCCGCGTCCAGTAAATCCTGCAGTTGTTGTGTGCTCGTGGCGCTGGCGATGGGCGCCGTGATACTGGGACGCGCCATCAGCCAAGCGAGCGAAATCTGGGCCGGTGCGGAGTTGTACTGGCTGGCGACCTCCTCCAAGGCCGCCAGGATGCGGCGCCCCCGGTCGTCGAAGTACTCTTTGAGCCTTTGAGCGCGGGGGCGGCTTTTGACATCCTCTTCTGACCGATATTTGCCGGTAAGGAAGCCGCTGGCCAGCGCGTAGTATGGAATCACGCCTATGTGATTTGCCTGGCAGACCTGCTCGAGATCGCCCTCGTAGGCAGCGCGATCGTACAGGTTGTAAAGAGGCTGCAGGCTCTCGTAGCGCGGCAGACGACTCGCATCGCTGATCTTCAGGGACTCCGCAAGCCGCTCAGCGCTGTAATTGGAGGCGCCGATCGCGCGCACTTTGCCCCGCTTGATGAGTTCGGCAAAGGTGTCCAGTGTTTCTTCGAGGGGAGTCTGGGGGTCGTCAGTGTGGGATTGATAGAGGTCGATGTAATCGGTCCCGAGGCGCGATAGCGAGTCGTCGACGGCCTGGAGAATGTACTTCCGGGAGAGACCCTTTTTGCCGTCCCCCATGTCTAAACCAACTTTTGTGGCCAGAATCACCTTCTCACGTTTCGCGGTGCGCCTGAACCATTTGCCGAGTATGGTTTCCGATTCGCCGCCGGTGTGTCCGGGCACCCATTTCGAATAGACATCGGCCGTGTCGATGAAATTGAAGCCGCCGTCCACGAAGGCATCGAGGACCCGGAACGATGTGTTTTCGTCCGCCGTCCAGCCGAAGACGTTGCCGCCGAGACAGAGAGGCGATACTTCGAGTCCGCTATCGCCGAGTGTACGTTTCTGCATGGGAGTTAGACGCGAAATGAGTTGATTCTGTCACGGTGCGCGCCGCAACCCGCGGGGAGGCACGCAAGATCGGCTTGCATACCGGCCCAGCATCTGCTAAATATTTAACAGGCTGCTAATTCATGCGCAGGAAAAGCACGAAAGAAAGCACGGCGGGACTGGAACAGGCGTTGAGCAGGCGCGAGCGGCAGATCATGGACATTCTCTTCTCCGCTGGAAGGGCGACGGGCGCGGAGATTCTCGAGAAACTGCCCGACGAGCCAAGCTATTCGACCGTTCGGACAATCTTGCGCATTCTAGAGCGAAAGGGATATGTGCGGCATGTAGAGGAAGGACTGCGCTATGTCTATCTGCCGCGAGTGAGGACGGAAGATGTGCGGCGCTCCGCCATGCAGCGCCTGGTGAAAACCTTTTTTGACGGATCGGCGAAAGGCGCAGCGGCGGCGTTTCTGGATCCGGCGGCGTTTCGCATGACGCGGCAGGAGCTGGATGAACTCGCCGAGATGATTGAGCGGGCTCGCAAGGAGGCGAAGTCATGACTATTCACGACGGGTTTACATTTTTGGTGGTATTTGCGTTGAAAGCAACCGTGTTGCTTACTTTTGCCATGCTTTGGCTGAGGCTGTTGAGGAGATCGAACGCGAGCGCCCGGCATGCGGTCTGCGCGGCGACGTGCTGCGCGCTGGTGTTGCTTCCTGTGCTGATGTTGACGCTCCCGGCCGTGCAGATCGCTCCGGCGGCGAAGATATGGACCAGCACTGCAGCCGCGGCGGCGAGCGCGGCACGGTCGCTGGATTCAGGTTTCGCTGACAGATTGCCTTTAATTGTGCTGGTGATTTGGGCGAGCGGCGCGATGTGGATGGTGCTGCGCGGCGTGTTGGGGTGGGTGGTGCTCGAGCGGGTACGATCGAAATCGCGGCCATTAGAAAGCACCGTTTGGCGCAACGCGATGAAGTCCGCGATGGATGAACTCGGGACCGGTAGCCGGCGCGCTCCCGATTTGCGAGTGGGAGGCGTGGACGTGCCTTTGAGCGCCGGCATTGTGCACCGGATCGTGTTGTTGCCAGACAATGCAGAGAGTTGGAATGAGCAGAAACGGCGTACGGTACTGCTCCATGAGGTGGCGCATGCTACCCGCCGGGACTGCTTGTGGCGAGCGATCGCCGGAGTGGGGAATGCTTCGCTATGGTTCCATCCGTTCGCCTGGATTCTGTACGCGCGCTTGCGGCGCGAGGAAGAGTGGGCCTGCGATGATGCGGTGCTGTCGGCGGGTGTGGAAGCGGCATCGTATGCCGAGGTTCTGCTGGATGCAGCGCAGTCGCTTCAGTCGCGATTCTTAGTGGCGTGCTGTATGTCCGGCCAAGCGAAGAACGGCTTGCGTGAACGATTCGTGCACTTATTGGATACCAGCGGCGATCATCGCGTGGGGACGGCTGCAGGCAAGTGGCGCGCACCGGCGACAGTGCTGCTTCTCGCCTCGATCGGTTTTGCAGGAACAACGGCGACCGAGCCCTACCGGATCGGCGGCGACGTATCGGCGCCAAAGCTGATACACAAAATGGAGCCGGCTTACACGGACGCGGCGAAGAAGGCCAACATCCAAGGTACGGTGTCGCTTTCGGTTGTCATTGGCAGGGGCGGCAACGTGGAGCAAGTGGAGGTGACCAAGAGTCTGGAGCCGGGGTTGGACGAAAAGGCAATGGAAGCGGTCAGGACGTGGCGGTTTGCACCGGCGCTGCGGAAAGGAAAGCCGGTCGCGGTACGCGCGGCGGTGGAGGTCAATTTCCGGCTGTTGTGAACAGCCCGCGTCTATACTGTGAGCGTGAGAAAACTTGCATTGATGCTTGCGCTCTCAACCGGGCTGTCGATGGCTCAGAGTCCGCCGCTGCCGGCGCGAAAACGGCAGCCCACGCCGGAGAAGGTAGTAGAGGAACATTTGGCCGCCTTCAGCTCCTGTGACTGGACGCGATTAATGGCGCAGTTCCCCGATAACGTGGAGTTCTTCGCTCCGAACGGGGAGGTGGTTCGCGGACGGAAAGCACTGGGCGAGATGTTTGCGAAGGTCGTCAAACCGCCCTCGCAGGGCGGCACGTGCGGCCTGAAGGTCACGCCGGAGCATACGTTTGTGGTTGGCGAGACCGTGAATGTTCAGTGGCGGGCAGACGCGCCGTTCCTGGCTGAGCCATACCGCGGCGCCGACGCTTACGAAACGCATGACGGGCTGATGGCGGCGCAGGTGACCACGTTCGATGCCGCTGCCCTGAAGATGAAGGCTGGAGCAAAGAGCGGGAAGTAGAAAGTCCTGTATGTACGAGACCGGAAGAACCTAAAAGGCCAATTTCAAGCCAAAGGTCAACTGGCGCGGGTTGCTTGCGGCCGTAAACCCGAGCGGCTCGGATGGAGACAAGGCTTTGTTACCGGTAACATTGAACGGTCCTTGCGTGAGGAACGGATCGCCGACCGCAAAAACGTTATTGACCGCGGTGAAATTTGTATGGTTTAGCAGATTCCGGCCTTCAATGATCACCTGCGCCAGGAAGCCGTGTTCGCGATTGATGTACACGGATTTAGAAAGCTGCAGATCAAAGCTATAGAAGGCCGGATTCGTGCCGGTATTGCGCGCGATGTACCAGGGACGGGCGTAGAGCGAGTGTCCTTCCGTACCGTTTTGCGCGCCAGGAACGGTGATGGTGAACGGAATGCCGCTGCGCGCGTACACAATCGGTGAAAGCGAGATATCGGCCAGCGCAGTGGACCAGAAGCCGCTCCCGGCTTTAAACGGTGTGGTGTAAACGGCATTGGCGACGAAGTTGTTTGGGATATTGAAGGTGGAAATCCCGCGGTCGAGATACTGACGCGTGGGCCAGAAGCAGGCGAAGGCAGAGTTGAAGTCAGTTACATCATCGATTGACTTACTCCAGGTGTAATTCGCCTGAAACTGCAGACCTTTGCTGAACCGTTTGGTCAGGGACACGGTCATGCCGTTGTAAATTGAATTGCCAACGGAAGAGTACAGATTGTTCTGTGCGATGGTCGGGTTGATGGGAGCATACTGCGGACCATAGATCTGGTTGATGACTCCGGTCTCCGCATAATTTGCTTCCTCATCGAGCTGAATGTGGACGCCTCGATAGAAGAGATAGCCCACTTCGAGTGACATATTCGTCGTCAATTGCCGCTGGATGCTCGCGCTTGCCTGAATCGTGTAGTTGTTCTTGTAATTCGGAGCCAGATTGAAGATCACGCGACCAGGGGCTCCGGGACCCGGGGTAATGCCGAAGGCGGCCAGATCTGAAGCCGTGAGCTGCCCGAAAGGCAGCTTGCCTTGCTGCACGCCGTATCCCCAGAGTTCGGGGACGAAATTGCTCGTGGCGCTGAGTTGAGCAGCTACCTGATTTATATATTTACCGGAGTCGTTCAATAGATTCACGAGATACGGGACCTGGAAATAGACGGGCGAAACAAAGATGCCACTGCCTGCGCGAAATAAGGTTTTCTGGTCACCGGTTAAGTCCCACGCGAACCCTAAGCGCGGGGAAACGTAGGCGTTGTGTGGAACGGGAGCGGGTTCGGCATCGTAATCGAGGCGCAGGCCGTAATCAAGGGTGAACCGCGGACTGACCTTCCATGAATCCTGCGCGAAGAGACCAAGGTAATTGGCCCAGGACTGCCAGTGCGGGTTGCCGAAGCCCTGCCGGTACAGCACCGGAATGCCGAGCGCGAATGACTGCAGCGCGCTCAGGTTCGTTGCCGGGTTACCGGTAGCAGGCAACCCTGTGGCCAGATTGAACTGGACAAGCGCAGGCTGCAGCGCGGCGGGCACGAGCGCGATGATGGGCACCGTCCCCTCGTAGAAGTCGAATTCGCCACCGAACCAGAGTGCATTCGTCACGTCATAGTGCACGGGCCGGTAAGATGCGCCGAACTTGACGTTATGGGCGCCTTTCGTCCACGAAACCGTGTCGTCGAACTGATATCGCTGCTGAGTGGTGTTGTATGGGTTGGTGTAACTCTGCTGGAACGTGGCGAGGCTGCCGATGGAAAGTTCGGCGGTATTCGGCAGGAATGCATTCTGGATGGCTTGATTGCTGGGAACAAACTGCGCGCGGGCGGTATTGACTACCGCCGGCGTGAAGACATGATTCCAGGTCACCAGAATGGCGTTGTCGTTCTGCGTGGTGTTCGCGGCGTCATCCGGCGCGAGCAATTGGGGAGCCCCGATGTTGGTGTAGTGATAGCGCTCTATGGAGAAGCGAAACGTGAGCGCGTCATGCACTTCAGGGAGATAGTCGATGCGGGCGATCCAGTCATTGCTGGAGGTCCTGTCTTCGAAGATGCCGTTGTTCGCATTGAGGAGCGTGTTTACGTCCGGATTGTTCGTTGGCGTGAGCGCCGGAAACAGCGCGCCGGCGATCGCCTGCAGATAGGGATTGCCGCTCGCAGCCAATGCGTTGAGATAAGCGAGCTGCGCCGGATTCCCGTAAACGCCCTGAAGTTCCGGACTGCTCAAATACGTTCGAAACTGTGGCGTATCGAGCTTGCGGTACTCGTACGAGGTGAAGAAGAACAGTTTATTTTTAAGAATCGGACCGCCGAATGTAAGGCCCGGGAAGATGTTCTGCTCGAATGCGCGGACACCCGGGAACGTATCGAAGTAGTGGTTGGCCTCGGTGGCGTCATTTAGGAAGTAGAAATATCCGCTGCCGTGAAAGCTGTTCGTTCCACTCTTAGTGACCACGTTGATGGCGGTTCCGGCAGTGAAGCCGAACTCGGCGTTGAATGAGTTCCGATTTACCTGAAATTCCTGCACGGATTCCAGGCTGATATTAGGCGTTCTGAGCTCGCCGGAGCCGTATTCGTTCTCGCCGCCATCTACGGTGACAAGGTTGTTCCGCCCGTTACTTCCGCCGATCGAGAAGCCCGAACTCAGGAAGCCGCTGAATGCGGCGGCGTTCTGCGCCCTTGGCGCGTCTGAACTGCCGACGCCCGGAAGCGTGAAGATGTAGTCTGTGAAGTTTCGGGAGATATTCGGCAGATTCTCAATCTGCTGGGTGTTGACCGTATTTGCCTGTTGCACCTGTTCCACCTGGATGACCGGCGGCTCCGCGGTGACGACAACAAGATTTTTGATAGATCCTACAACCAGATGTACGTCGTAAAGGGCGGCTTGTCCGACGGAAAGCTGCACACCTTTGATGACGGCTTTCTCAAACCCGGGAGCCTCGACAGTAAGCTCGTAGGCGCCGGGCTCAAGCAACGGAATGTTGTAAGTTCCCTCGGCGGTTGAGGTAGTCGTTTGCGCCGTGCCTTTTCCAATATTGGTTGCTGTTATGGTTGCTCTCGGTACGGCAGCGCCATTTTGATCCAAGACGCTGCCGCGCAGTGTCGCCGTAGAAACATCCACTTGCCCGAACGCGGCGCTCCAAGATACTACGAGCACGAAGAGTGCTCTAACACCCACCTTGTTCCCCTGCATGCCCCACCTCTTTTCGCAACAGAGCGAGAAGTACCTTACCGTCTGGAGATGTTATCAGGTATTTGTGGGAATTGTAAGAGTGTTTGCGCGGAAATGCTATGCGTTGCAGAGATCAGATTCAGATTTTGGTGAAAGCGGATCGGCCCTGCAATCAGATGACGTGCAGCAAATACAGAACGATTATGATGACCAGGACAAGGCCGAGGCCGCCCGATGGGTAATATCCCCATCCCCTAGAGTAAGGCCAGGCAGGAACGGCGCCTATCAACAGGATCAAGATAATCAATGCGAGTATCAGTCCCATGCCCAGTCTGACGCTGAGACACAAGAAAAAGCATCAGGCTATTTCGTCAGGCGTCAAAGGCGAAACGAAGTTACAAGCCGTACGCCGGGTGTGAAGTAACCGCAGTGCGCGGCTCGAGCTGCGGCTCCGTCCGGCTGACGCCAAGAGCGCGCAGCAAATCCAGAGAGATTTTATCCGGTGAACCGGAAGCCCGAAGGCGGCAGTAGTTTGGTCCCTGGAAGTAGCGGACTAATGCTTCAGCGTTCTGGCGGTACAATTCAAGGCGTTCCAGTATCACGTCCGGACGATCATCGGCGCGCTGAGATAACGCGGATCCGTCGATATCACACACAACCTGGGCGGCACCGGTTCGCGGACTCGGACCGAAGATTCGTCCGCATTGCGAGCATTGGCGGCGGCGGCTGAGACGTTTGACGATTTCACGGGGCGCTAGCCGGAAATCGACAACACACGGCGGCGGCAGATGCCTGGCGTCAAGCCATTCCGACAGGTATCGCGCCTGTGAAGCGGTACGAGGGTAACCGTCGAGGATGCAACCTTCATGGCAATCCCGCTGAAGCAGCCGCTCGGAAACGACTTGATTCATCAACTCATCGGCGACCAGTTGGCCTGACTCGAGAACAGAGCGCACGCGGTTCCCAAGGTCAGATCCTGACCGGCACGCCTGGCGTAGAATCTCGCCGGTTGAAATCGCGGGTATCTGGAGCTCGGACGAGAGCCGGGCGGCTTGTGTGCCTTTACCGGAGCCGGGAGGCCCGAGAAAGATGATGATGGAACCGTAGGTGTACATGCGGGGGACAGGTATGCCCAGCCACAGTGTCACTCAGACCGGAGAGGGGTTTCAAACCGGGTGGTCCGCTCCGGACGAGTTGTCCGACCAGCATCGGGGATCGTTCTTAAGACGGCACTCGGGATCGTCCGCGCCCCGTTTTATGGCCGTTTGACACCGTTTTGCTCGTCGTTACTGAAATAAGTCTTCATGCTCTCCTCGGCCAAGCCGAGGGCGCGGGCGAGAGAGACTTTTGCGACGTTGTACTGATACTGGGCGGAGATGAGGTTTTCATTGGCGTCGGCGACGGATTGCTGCGCCTGAACGACCTCCACAGTGTTCGTTACGCCGGCGGTGAAGCGGTCGCGCGATTGTTGGAGCGTCTGGTTTGCGAGCTCGATATTGCTTTGGGCCACTTTGACCTGCTCGCTCGAGGACTCTAAATCGAGCAGCGCATTGCGGACTTCGTAATCCACCTGGGCCCGAAGATTTTCGTACTCGTTGCGCCGGTTCTGCAGTTCGGCGGCACTGGTCTCGATATCAGCGCGAATGCGTCCACCGTCGAAGATATTGAACGTCACGGAACCGGTGAGGTTGAACACACCGTGTGAATTCGTGAAGAGATTGAGCCCCTCATCACCGTAGTAGCCGGAGGCGGTCAGGGTCGGATAGCGCTCCGCGCGCGCCGCTCCCAGCGTAAATTCAGCAGCCTTCACCCGAGACTCCGCCGATTGCAGGTCAGGACGGTTGGCATACGCCTTTTGTTCCGCATCTTGCAGAGATATGGCAGCGAGCGGAACAGAGGGTGACGGATCCGCGACCGTGAAATCCTGCCCAGTTGGAAGACCGATGACGCGGCCCAGAGTCAGCTTGTCTTTTTGAAATTGATTCGTGACGGCAACGAGCTGTTGCTGGCGTTGTTTCAGTTCCACCTGAGAACGCAGCACGTCGATGCCGATGGCAGTACCCGCTTCGTGCCGCCGGTTCGCATTGATATAGACTGCCTGGTCCGCCTCGATCTCAGCCCGCGTGGCGGTGATGCGCGCCGCGTCGGCGATGATTTCGAGATAGGCATCGCCGACTGCCTGTACCACCAGATCTCGAGCGTTCTTGACGGAAAGAATGGAGGCCTTTACATTCTGACGAGCAGCGCGAAAATTCCGTATTGCGTTGTAATCGACGATCGGAATGGTAGCGTTCGCCTGGGCAGATTCATAGGAATAGGGACCGACGATCTTCGGAATCTGGAATCCGGCGCTGGGCGGCGGCGCAACGAGGAATCCAAATGCCTGCAGGTTCAGTTGCTGCTCGGTCGCACTGAGCTGGCCGTTGACGTTGGGCAAGAGAGCGGCCAGTGCCCGCAGACGATCCGCGCGCACTTCGGCATCAGATTGCTGGCTGGTCAACAGACCGAGGTTCGCTTTGAGGCCGCGATTAATGGAATCGGCGAGTGTCAAAGCGATAGGCGTGGCCGTGGCTTTTCCCTGGGGCACGCTGCCCTGGAAAGAGGCATCACCGGTTTGCGGGGCGGGAGTGGACTGTACGATGACACCCGAGGATCCGCCCGCGGACGCCGTTCCGTTCGCCTGCGCACTGGAGCTTGTTTGTCCGCCGGAGGCCCCGGCCTGCGCAAAACCGGGAAAAGAGGAAGCGGTAAGCGCAACGACGAGAGAGGCAACGTAGCTTGTTTTACTCATTCTTTCCCATAGGCAGACGCGAGTACCGCGACACAAGCTTTCGATGCAGTCCCGCGGAGATTCGTACCATCTAGCGCGAAAATATTTAAGGTCTTAACTGTTTTTCGTGAAGCGAGACGCCTCGCTAGAGATTACGCTTCAGGAACGAGCAGATTTCGTACCCGGTCAAGTACTTGAACGGAAATTCTCCCAGTGTGTAGTGGCCGCATGGGAGCACTTTAACGTCATGATCCCAATTACGCTGGCGCGCGCCTTCGATGACCTGCCTCGAAAGATGAACAGGGAAGGTGGTGTCATACCGGGTATAGAGAAACTTGGAGCGCTTCTTCTGAGCGGAATATAAGTCCCAATAGCTGGGCGGGCTGATGCAGGACCAGAGGCCACGGAGAACAGGAAGATCGACGGCTTGTTCGACGCTATCGCGAATGTGGCGCGTCGAAAGGCCCTCCCAGACCACATCGGCGAAATAAGTCGAGCAGTGATTGAACATGTTCACGCGAATTCGCGGATCATGGGCGCTGGCAAGAAAGGCATAGCAGGACCCGAGGCTGGTACCGACAATCGCGAAATCCTCAAAGCCCTGCTGCTCAAGCCAGTCGAAGCAGCAGCGCGTATCGATGACCGCTTGCCGGGTGGCATCGATGGTGCGGCAGATGTTCGAAGAAACGGCATAGTCGGCGCGGGACAACGCCTGAGGCATGCGCGCGTCGTGATAAGGAAGACTGAGACGGAGTGTGGAGAGCCCAAGACGCTGCAGACCCGCGCAGAGTGCGTTCTGTTGCGGAAGTTTTGAATTCCAATGCGGTAACAGCACGACGGCCTTGCGAGCACCGCCACGAGCGGGGAACCAAAGCGCCCGGACGGTATTGTTTTCCTCGAACGGTGTATTGACGGGGGACGTGAAGTGCAGCCAGTCACCCTCCAACCGGAAATCAGGCGGAGTTTTGTAGCCGAAGAATTCGGAACTGGCGGCGATTACGCGCTGGTTGACACGAGCCAAGTACTCTTGTTCCGTGCCAGTTTTCGGGATTTGAGCAATACCGGGCCAGCGCACAGCCCACTCCAGGCCGAATTCGAAGGGACGAACTGTACGGTCAGTGGAGCGAAAACAGAGCTGGCTTTCGCGGCGATGAATCCACGTCCGGTACTGATGAGCTACGGGGCGAAGCAGAGACTTCATGCGAGCAGAACTCGCGGAAACAGGGGTTTGAGAAGCGCCAAACTTCAGTTTAGCGGCTGCTCAAACCCGCGGCGCTTCAGTGTAGCGATGAGGAGAGGGGTGTCGCGAGGGGCGACAACAGGCCCGCGAGACAAGCCTTTGCGAGCGGCGGTTTGGCGGGAGAGGCCGGGAGCGGACCCGTGTAGGTCACGATATCAAGGTGCAACGAGTCTTGCTCAAAAATCGCCGACACGTCGGCATCCGCGTAATGGGTATGGAACCGCTGGTTGATGGCGTCAATGAACGCGTTGGCGATTATGCCATAGCCGGTATCCGTCGGATGTATGCCATCCAAGCTGAAGAGACCGCCAAGATAAGTCGGCGTCAGATTCGTGCCGTTCGGCAGGGTGTAGCCCTTTGTGTAAATCCGATCGACCAGCGAATGGATGTCCACCACGAGCGCGCCGTGCAGAGCGGCTTCGAGCTCGATAATCAGGTTATAGCAGCCGATGCTGACGCGAAGAGTATTGGCGTCAGCGGCCGTCAGAACACATGGTACCGGCTTGGAGCTGAGCGAACTGGTGGGACTCGCGCAGGCCTGCGGCCACGAAGCCGGTGTAGAGCCAGTCTGCAGAATCTGCTCAGCCACGGGAATGGCGCTCAGGCGCAAATAATCGGCCGTACCGATACCCAGCTTGTTCGCGACGTAATCGACCCGTAGTCCGGCCTGATGCGCAAGGGTTTCCACGGGGGTGAAGTATGGGACCTCCGTCACGTCCGGTACGTTGGCCACAATCAAGGTCGCGCCGGTTTTTTGCAGGCTCGCCAGCAATGATTCGTAATCGGCGGCGAAGCGATCGATGGGAGTCAGTGCGTTCAATTGGCCCAGCAGCGCTGGCACCAAGGCATCATTGCTGCCAAGCCACTCAACGACGGTGGTCGGCTTCAGCGCCTGAGCGGTCTGCAATTGGGTGGGTGTCGCATTATTCGGCAAACCGGGCAGTGCGAGCACGACGTAAGCCCATTCCTGCACGGGGCTCGCATTTGGGCCGACAGATGGCACGAGATTCAACGCATTATCGAGGTTAAAACCGGGAACGGAAATATTGTTCGCCTGTAGCGTCGGATCGACACGCGGCTCGGCAGGACCGGTGGTCGAAACGGGTATGACCGGCGGCGGCGGATCCGGATTGAGTTCGAGAACGGGAGGAATTCCGGGATACGGCACAAGCGGCAGGTTGAGCGTGGCTCCCAATTGCCCGGCCAGAACGCTGGCGTAACCATGCTGCTGTTGTGTGCCAAGCAGCGAAAAATTCTGCACACCAGCCGAAAGCGAATCCCCCATTACAACAAATTGAGAAACGTCAAGTCCTTTTGCCTTTCGATTGGGCGACTGTCCGAAACTATTCAGCGCAGTTATGGCAAAAAGGGCCAAGCATAAGGAAAACTTCGAATTTCTTTTTTGCAAAAACTATTACCCCAGCGAAGACTAGCGAACCATCGGCATCGGAAACAGCACGGATAATTACGAGCACGGCGGCCGCGCCTACCAATTACCAGAAAGCCGGCGGGCGCGCCGCACGGCGTAGATGATAGAGAGCGAAGAAGGAGAGCACGCGGCTGGGCGTTTTGAGCTACTCTGCAGAAATGATCTTGCCTAGAAAAAGTTCTACTGCCGCCAGCATCCGATCAATACTGACCGTTGTGCTCGCGGTGCTGCTCGCGTTTCTCGCGGGCCGATGGAGCGGTTCCGATGCGCACGTACGCGCAGCCGGCGGCGATCCCCCGCAGATAGAAGTTCGGGACATCAACGGGGGGACCAGCCTGGTAATCTTTTACCCGACCGAGAAAAAGGTGTACGTGTATCAAACGCCCTTTGTCGGACTTCCAAACTGGCCTTGCGCCTATTCGTTCACACTTGGCGCACCCGGAGCACCCATCAACCGTCAGCCATGCCCATCTTTGCAGTGATCAGGCAGAGCAGGCGAGTGCGGAGAAAGTAGTATATTGGTTCCCGCTACTTTCCTGGGGTAGTGCATTAAGCGAGAATCAGTCGCCACGTCGCGATGAACCGGAGGTCTAAACCGATGTTCCGAGCGATAGTCGCCGTTTTGCTTTTGAGCGGAGTGGCCACCCTGAGCGCGCAGACGTTTCGCGGGGCCATTCAGGGAACCGTTACGGATTCGAGCGGCTCTCCCGTTCCAGGTGCACAAGTCGTCGTGACGAGCAGTGACACCAATCTCGAACGACAGGTTCTCACGGATGATTCCGGCAATTACCTGTTCACCGAGCTTCCGCTGGGAACGTATAACGTGGCCGCCCAGAAGACCGGATTTCAGAAGCAGATAAGCACGGGCGTGCGTGTCGACGTGGACACTTCGCCGAGGATCGATCTGACGTTGAATCCCGGGCAATCGAAGCAGGTCATCGAGGTGGCGGCGAGCGTGCCTTTGGTGGAGACCTCCGGCGATAACCAGGGCGGCACAATCGATGCGCGACAGGCATCGGAGCTGCCGATTAATGGGCGCGATTTCAGCAAGGCGGTTTTGCTGGTTCCGGGCGCGACGTCTGATCCTTCATCCGTGTCCGACTCGCCTGGCGCATTCGGAACTTTCAGCATCAACGGAAATCGGGGCCGTTCGAACAATTACCTGCTGGACGGCACCGACATGAACGACGGGTATCGCAATGATCCTGCGATCAATGAGGCCGGTGTATTTGGCACGCCGGCGACGATTCTGCCGCTGGATGCGTTAGCGGAGATTCCGGTCATCTCAGGAGCCGATGCTGAATTCGGCCGGAACTCGGGCGCGATAGTCAACATTGTCACGAAATCGGGCACCAATCAGTTCCATGGCAGCGCATTCGAGTTTTTCCGAAACAACGCGCTCGACGCGAGAAATTACTTCAACACCGTCGGGTTGCCGCAGAATCCGTTTCACAACAATCAATTTGGCGGGTCATTGGGCGGCCCGATTATCAAAGATAAGACGTTCTTCTTTGTCGCATACGAGGGACAGCGCGAATACGGGGGCCTGACCAGCATTGGCCACGTGCCCACACAGGCGGATATCAATGCGGCGCTTGCCTCGCCGACGGTCATCAATGCGGGAGGTGAAAGCCCGATCATCGCGAATCTGCTGGCGACACATCCATGGCCCGCGCCGAACATTCCCACTGACGCGAACGGGAACAATCTGCTGGCGATCACACGTTTCTCCAATACCATCGATAGCGTAATAGCGAAGGTGGACCAGCATTTCTCATCGGGGGACGTTTTCACCGCCCGTTATTACTACGGCAACAGCAACCAGAGCTTTCCTCTGGCCCTCGTGGGCGGCGGCAACCTACCCGGCTATAACACCGTTACACCGACTACGGTGCAGCTCGTATCGCTTTCCTACACGCGTGTGTTCACGCCGCGGCTGTTGTTAGAACTGCGCGCGGGCTATAACCGCTTCGCCGAGACGTTCTCGCCGCAGGATGCAAACTTCAATCCCGAGTCGGTGGGTCTGAACACGGTCCAAAACGGGGACCTCGGCCTTCCGGAAATCCTTGTTTCAGGCGAAGCGACACTGGGAGCGAATACGTCCGTGCCGCGGGGACGTGTGGATACGAACTGGCAGTACTTCGGCAACGCGTCTTATTCGACTGGCCGCAATAACTGGAAATTCGGCTATGAGTTTCGACGGACATTTGTCAATGGATTTTTTGATAACGGATACCGCGGGCGGCTGCTTTTTGCGGATCTTCCAAGTTTTCTGGCGGGCTTGCCCGCAGGCAACCTGACGACATCCAATCACCAGGCGATGGGCAATTCCAGGCGCGGCACCTACCAGAACAACGACGGGCTTTACGTGCAGGACAACATCAAGCTGACCCATAATTTCACGATCAACTTAGGCCTGCGGTGGGATTACTTTGGCGTGATCGGGGAGGAGCATGGACTGTTCAGCATCTTCGATCCATCCATACCGGGACCGCGACGCGTAAATCAGCTGTACCCATATGACTTCAAGAACTTCGCTCCGCGTGTAAGTTTTGCGTACGATGTGCGAGGGAATGGCAAGACAGTGATACGCACCGGATGGGGCATTTTCTACGATGCTTTTTCGCAGGATTTCTTTGTGGGCCAACTGCCGTTCAACACCTTCAACCCAGGTCCAGCCTATAACGACATTGGCGGCCCTGCGCCCATTCTCTTCAGCAGCACCGCCGCCATCGCGACGGCTCCGGGTCCTTGCTCCGGAAGC
>JAFAMM010000125.1 GCA_019233375.1 Acidobacteriaceae bacterium | reverse complement strand
AGGCCTGTTCGGCCGAAAATGTAACCCGAACGCTCGCGGAAGACATCACTCATTCACCGCGTATCATAGGACAGAACACAGAGAATGCCGGGATGTAGTGTCAAACGGAGCCTCCAGGAATGAGAACGCTTCAAACCGTGGAGATCTGTAAATCATATGGCGGAAGGAGGGTTGTCGATAACGTCTCAGTCCGGGTCGAGCAAGGCGAGGTAGTAGGTCTGCTAGGGCCGAACGGAGCCGGCAAGACGACATCCTTCTATATCATCGTTGGTCTCATCAGCCCGGATGAAGGGAACGTTCTGCTCGACGGTGCGCCCGTCACAGGGCTGCCCATGTACCTGAGGGCGCGGCGGGGTGTGAGCTATCTGCCGCAGGAAGCCTCCGTGTTCAGGAACCTGAGTGTGGAGGATAACCTGATGGCCATCCTGCAGACGCTTCCACTTACGGGCCGGCAGCGCCGCGAGCGCATGAACCGCCTGATTGAAGATCTCGGCCTTGAAACCGTCCGGCAGAGCAAAGGATACATGCTCTCCGGAGGAGAACGCAGGCGTTGTGAAATTGCGAGGTCGCTGGTCCTGCAGCCGGACTTCATCCTGCTCGATGAGCCTTTTTCGGGCATTGATCCGATTCAGGTTCTAGAACTGCAGCGCATTATCGGAGAGCTGAAAGCGAAAGGCATCGGCATTCTGGTGACCGATCACAACGTCCGGGAGACGCTGGCGGTAGTAGATCGCGCTTACATCATCAGCAACGGCCGCATCTTCCGCGCAGGATCGCCCGAGTCGCTGGGCAATGATCCCGAAGTGCGCCGGGTGTACCTCGGAGAGAATTTCTTCTTTCCGACCGTCGCGGTGGGGTAGGGGAACATACCGCGGGCCGGTTGGCAAGCTGTCCCACGGCAGCCGGAAGAGCCCATTCCGGTGTTAAACTGAAGTCCAATGAGTTCGCTTTCGCAGCGCCTGCATCTCGGTGTACAGCAAAAGCAGATTCTCACGCCGGGACTGGTTCAGATGGTCACGGTTCTGCAGCTCAACCGGCTCGAGCTGAAGGACATGATCATGAACGAGATCGCGGAAAATCCGGTACTTGAAGAGGCGGCCGAAGCCGGCGAGGAACTGACTCCCATCGAAGTGCAATCCCTGCTTGAACGTGAGCGCCAGGCCGAGCCTGCCGAGCAGGCACTGATTGTAGACCAGCCGGAGGCCGTGCAGTCGTTCGATGGGGCTGTTGACGGTGACTTCTCGGCCGACGGCGCGCCTGAGGCCGCAGCCGCGATACCTTCAGCTGAGGAACCGGTCAAAACCGAGACCGATCCATTCGACGAAATTGATTTCGGCAGTTTCTTTGACGATTATCTCGACCCCGGCTTCAAGAGTCCTGCCTCCGAATCGGTCGAGAAACCCTCGTTCGAGACGTTTTTATCCTCGCCGGTCACGCTCAGTGATTACCTGCAGAGCCAGCTTAGCGTACTGGTGCTTCCAGACGGTGTGCGCGACGCGGCGAACAGCATCATCGGCAATCTCGACGAGTGCGGATATTTAACTACGCCGCTCGAGGAGATCGCAGTCACGGAAGGTCTGAGCCCGGACGATCTGCAGGCCGGGCTGGAAGCAGTTCAATCGCTCGATCCGACTGGAGTGGGTGCGCGGAAACTGCGCGAGTGCCTGTTGCTGCAGCTCGAATCTCGGAACGCGCGCGACTCCGTGGCTTGGCGCATCGTGCACGATCATTTGAAGCTGCTTGAAACGCGGCAGTTCTCGCAGCTCGCGAAGGTGTTGGGCCGCCCCCAAGAGCACATCCAAATTGCCGTGAATGCGATCCGGCATCTCGATCCGGCGCCAGGCCTCCGCTATTCAAGCGTGGGTGCGCGCCAAGTGCAGCCCGACGTCCACATTTCCAAAGATGGCGATGACTATATCATCAGCCTGAACGATGACGACATCCCGCAGCTCCGCTTGAACGGCGATTACAAGCGCATGCTTGATCGCGACCAGGAGCCGAACAAAGACGTCCGCAACTATGTGAAGGAGAGATACGCGTCGGCTTTGCAGCTCATAAAAAACATCGAGCAGAGAAAGCAGACGATTGTACGGGTGTGCCAGGCGATCATCCGGCGCCAGACCGATTTTCTTGAGTACGGTATTGACTGTTTGAAGCCGATGATGATCAAGGAAGTTGCCGAAGAAATCGGTGTTCATCCTTCCACCGTGAGCCGTGCAGTTGCGAATAAATATGCTCACACTCCGCAGGGCATTTTCGAGCTGAGGTATTTCTTTTCCGAGGCCGTGCAGGGCCCTTCAGGCCGTGAGACGCCTCTATTGATCGTGAAAAGGCGCGTGAAAAAGATGATCGAAGATGAGGACGCCGCTGACCCGCTGACTGATGACAAGATCACGGCTCGCTTGCAGGCCGAAGGCATACAAGTGACCCGGCGAACAGTCGCCAAGTACAGGGAAGACATGAAAATTCCCGCCACACACCAGCGCCGAGTGCGCGCCTGATCAAACCCAGATTTTAGATATCGCGAGTCGGGCGGCTCCTCCGCGGCTCGCTTTTGGGAGAGGCGAAGATGAAACTCATCGTTTCCGGCAAGACGAAAGACTTCACGCCTGAGCTGCAGGAGAAGTTCGGTGCGAAACTTGCGAAGCTGAGCAAGTTCATCGAAAGGCGCGGAGAACGCGAAGCACATGTCGTCCATCAGATGGAACGGCACCTTCACAAGGTAGAGGTGATCGTCAACTTCTATGACCATGCTCTGGTTGCTCAGGCAGCCGACTCGGACCTTGACACCGCACTGTGCCAGGCGGTTGTCAACCTGGAAAAGCAGGTCATGAAGCTGCGGAACCGCTGGCGCGACAGCCATCGGGACATGAAGGCCGTCCGTTCGATGAAAGAGAACGGGCTGCCTGAGATTGCGGCGCCCCTAGAAGAGGAGCCTGCGATCAAACGCGCTGTCAACGGCCGATCGAATCCCGCGCGTGCTGCAAAGCGGCGGATCTTCCATGTGAACTATACCGAAGATCGAAAACCGATGACGCTCGAAGAGGCCGTTCTTGAAATGGAACGCGAGGTCGACTATGTCGTGTATCAAGATTCTGACCGGCAGTGTCTCTCCGTGCTCGTGAGGCGCCGCGACGGAAATTACGATCTTATTCAGTCGTAGTAGTTTCGCAGGTTACACTGGAAAACGATTGTTGTTGCGCAGGCTGGCGCGACACGCATGAATGAGCAAGCTCAAACCAGAATGCGCCAGTGAAGCTGCGCCGCCCGACAGGCCGTTGTCGGCTGAAATCGTCGTCATCACAGGTATGAGCGGATCAGGCAAACTGACCGCGCTGAAGGCGTTCGAGGATCTCGGCTTCTATGCAGTCGACAATCTTCCGATCGCGCTCATGCCCAAGTTCGCCGATCTGACGCATGAATCGAAGAAACGCGGCGCTCTCATCATAGATATCCGCGAAGGAGCGGCGCTGAAAGAGTTTCCCGGCATTTTTCGCGACCTGAATGCGCGCCGTCTCTCCACTTTGCTTTTTCTGGATGCGGAAGACGAGGTCCTGCGCCGCCGCTTCAGCGAAACGCGCAGGCCACACCCTCTCGGCGCCGATGAGAGCGTGCTTAACAGCCTCTTGCATGAGCGCGAGCAACTTGCGCCGATACGGGCCATCGCGGATCTTTACATCGACACGTCCAAGTTGACCGTGCACGATCTGCGTGCCCTGATCGGTGCCAAGTTCCAGGATTCCAGAGAGTCAACGAAGCTGATCATTTATGTGAACAGCTTTGGCTTCCGGCACGGCGTTCCGCCCGACAGTGATCTGGTCTTCGATGTCCGGTTCCTGCCGAACCCGAACTACATACCGGAGTTCAAGGAACTTACGGGCCGCCATCCCAGCGTGGCTCGCTACATCCGCTCCTTCCCGCAAACCGGCGAGTTCATCAACCGTATCTCGGAACTGCTGATCTACCTTTTGCCCCATTACATCCGGGAAGGGAAAAGCTATTTAACGATCTCGTTCGGGTGCACGGGCGGCCACCATCGCTCGGTATTTATCGCAAACGAGATCAACAAGCGTTTGAAGAAGTCCGGGTACAAGGTTAAGGAAACTCACCGTGATCTGCACCGCTAGTCAGGGCACAGCGTAGTCAGCGCGTTTTGATTCTCAAAGGAACTTGCGCTTGAACGTATTAAACCTCTGGAGCGCGGCCTCCACGCTGGTATGGAATCCCGGTTCGCCGCGTATGTTTTCAATCAGCGGGTCTGTCATAAAGTACGGATAACAGAAGAATCCGTTTCGAATGCTGTACTGCAGCATGCGCAAGGCGGAAGCCTTATCGCCCAAAACGGCGTAGGCCTGCGCGATCTTGTAAGTCGCTTCCGCGTCTCCGACCCCGCGCTGCCGGATTTTCCGTTCAAGATTGTAGAGGATCTCCAGTCCATTCGGCGCGCGATGCGCAATCGAATAGCTCAGGGCCTTTCCGATGCCGGCGTACAGCGTCCGATCCAGTTCGTAAGCGTGATCGAAGTCCCTCGCCGCCCGGTCCCAGGACTTCTTATGGAATTCCCCGAATCCACGATAAAACACAATGAAAGCCGAATCGTTCACATCCGGCAGGCTCTCGAGAAACTTGTCGTACTGTCCGCGATAGAGATACGTGTTCAAAACGGCACCGTTCGCTTTCACCAGCGGATCGATGGCTCTTGCTCGTTCACACTCTGCAACCGACTCGTCCAACATACCCGCGAAGCGATACGCATATCCGAGTTCCCAATGCAGGGCGGCGCTATGGGGATTCCTCCTGAGCGTATCTCTCAGTAGAGGCATGGCCCCTTCTACCTTCCCGGTGTCGATTAGCAGATTAGCTAGAAACATATTCGCTTCGAGCTGCTTCGGCTCGAGCGCAAGTGCGCGTTCATAGGCGGCCTGAGCCTTTTCGTACTGTTCACGGCCGCCGAACTCGAACGCCGCCGCCGACGTATACGACTGGCCCAAATATGCCCACGTCAGCGGATACCGCGGGGCGATCTCGGCAGACTTCTCAAGCATTTTGATCGCCACGGGAAAATCGTGGTTCCCCATCAGATCAACTCCGCGTAGATAGTATTCGTAGGCGAGTGGACTGATGACTTGCTGCGCCCTGAGCTGCTGCGCTTCAACGGGAGACAGGTTCAACTCGAGCCCTTTGATGATCTCTTGCGCTACGTTCTCCTGAACGGTCAGCAGCTTATCGAATTTCACATCAATGATGTCCCGTCCCAGGATTTTTTCCGTTTTCGC
>JAFAMM010000038.1 GCA_019233375.1 Acidobacteriaceae bacterium | reverse complement strand
GATGCCGCCAGCGCTCATCTCGGGCTTCAGATCATAGGTTGGGACCTTCGGTGAAGGTACCAGTTCGCGCTCTTCTCCCTTATACGGCTTTTCGGTTCCGCCATTGAAGAAGTACGTAACATGCGCGTACTTCTCCGTTTCCGCCACGCGGAGATTCTTCCAGCCGGCCTTCTCCATCACGTCGGCAAGGATATTGTCGGGGTGCTCCGGTGGAAGGACATACGGTAGCGTGAACGTTTTATCGTACAGCGTCATCATCGTGTATGTCAGGCTCTTCGGAGCTGACGAGCGCGACGGTGTCTCCAGCTTCGGATCCGTGAAAGCACGTGTAATCTCGCGCGCCCGGTCTGCCCTGTAGTTGAACATGATGAGGCTGTCATCATCGCGAACAAGGCCGATAGGATTGTTTTTCGCATCCACGATTGTGATCGGCTCAATAAACTCATCCGTCACACCATGCTCGTACGACCCGCGAACAGCTTCCGCCGCCGACTGAGCCTTGAAGCCATTCCCCAGTACCATCGCTCCAAATGCGCGCTCTACACGTTCCCAGCGTTTATCACGATCCATCGCGTAGTAGCGCCCGGAGACAGACGCGATGCGGCCCACCCCGAGTTCTCTCATCTTCTGCTCGAGCTGTCCGATGAAGCCGGCCCCGCTTTCCGGTGGCGTATCCCGGCCATCCATGAAACAGTGAACGAACACCTGCTTCAAGCCATGCTGCTTTGCCATCTCGAGGAGCGCATACAGATGAGTGAGTTGTGCGTGTACGCCGCCATCGCTGCACAGCCCCAGCAGATGCAGACGGTGACCCTGGGCCTTATTCATCGCATTCACAAGCGCGGCGTTGTGAAAGAACTCACCGGAACTGATGAGCATATCGATGCGGGTCACGTCCATGTAAATGATGCGTCCAGCGCCCATATTCATGTGCCCTACTTCGCTGTTACCCATCTGCCCTTCTGGAAGTCCGACATACGGCCCCGACGTCTGAATGAGCGTGTTAGGGTAAGTCTTCAACAGAAAATCGTAGGTCGGCTTACGAGCCATTGCGATGGCGTTGCCTTCCACAATAGGCGAATAACCCCAGCCATCAAGAATCGTTAAAACAAGCGGTTTCAGCTTCGGCATCGTCTGTCGCTACTGCCGGAACGCGCGTCGCCCGAGATACAGGGCGCCGTCGCCCAGTTCTTCTTCGATCCGCAACAACTGGTTGTACTTGGCGATCCGGTCTGTACGGCTCGCCGATCCGGTTTTAATTTGCCCTGCATTCGTGGCAACCGCAAGATCCGCTATGAATACATCCTCCGTCTCACCGGAGCGGTGTGAGACCACTGCCGTATATTGTGCGCTGGCCGCGAGCCGCATGGCCTCCAGCGTTTCGGTCACTGAACCGATCTGATTCACTTTCACCAGAATCGAGTTGCCCACGCCCTTGTCGATACCCTGCTGCAGCCGCTCCGAATTCGTAACGAACAGGTCGTCTCCAACAAGCTGGATCTTCTGGCCGAGCGCATCCGTCAATTGCTTCCAGCCGTCCCAATCGTCCTCTGCCATGCCATCTTCGATCGAAACGATTGGATACTGCGAAACCCACTTCGACCAGAATTCGACCATCTGAGCCGAGGTCCTCTCGCTTTTGTCAGATTTCTTGAAGACGTACTTCTTACTGTTTTTGTCGTAAAACTCGCTGCTCGCCGGGTCAAGCGCAATGGCGATCTGCTCGCCGGGTTTGTAACCCGACTTTTGGATCGCTTGCATCAAAACATCCAGCGCCTCTTCGTTGGATTTGAGACTGGGAGCGAATCCTCCTTCATCGCCGACGGCTGTGGAATATCCACGCTTTTTCAGTACGGATTTCAGATTGTGAAACGTCTCGACGCCCATGCGCAGCGCTTCGGAGAATCTGGCCGCGCCTACAGGAACAATCATAAATTCCTGCAGGTCGACAGAGTTATCCGCGTGCGCGCCGCCATTAATCACGTTCATCATGGGTACGGGCAATACGCGCGCGCGCACCCCGCCGAGATAGCGGTACAGCGGCGTGGCTTCCGATTCGGCCGAGGCGCGTGCGACGGCCATGGAAACCGCCAGAATGGCATTTGCGCCCAGTTTGCTTTTGTTAGGCGTTCCGTCGATGGATATCATCGTGCGATCCACCAGCGTCTGATCCGCCGCGTCCATTCCTGCCAGAGCGGGAGAGAGTCTCTTGGCGACGTTCTCCGCTGCTTTTCTTGCACCTTTACCGACATATCGCGAGGCTTCGTTATCGCGCAGTTCCACTGCTTCGTGCTCACCCGTTGATGCGCCTGACGGTACTGCAGCGCGGCCTATTGTGCCATCCGCCAGATAAACATCGGCCTCCACAGTCGGATTGCCGCGCGAATCCAGAATCTCTCTCGCGAGTACCTTTACAATTTCCATCTTTTTTGTTGATCCTGAAGGGTATTGAATCTGTAACGCGCCTGCTAGATCAGGCCGCCACAGATTAGGCGCGTTCTGCGAACTTTCACTTTAACAGGCAAGTCGGTGACGCCCGCGCCAATGAGAAAGACGGTTATCTCTAAGCACCAAATACACAGCTTCTAAAACAGGACACAGCAGGTTGCATTCAGGGCGTAAGTTTGCAAGCCACGGTATACTAATGGTATTCCTGCGCCCGATAACCGGGTTGCAAGGGAAGGTGGTGAATTTAGTTTGGCCGAAGTCCATCTGCAGGATGGCGAGACGCTCGAAAGCGCCTTACGGCGCTTCAAGCGAAAAGTTCAGCAAGAAGACATCGTAAAGGAAATCAAACGGCATTCGTTTTACTTGAAGCCGGGAGAAAAGCGCCGCACGAAGGAAGCTCTCGCCCGAAAGCGCAACCGAAAGAAGCGCCCTCGCGACATAGAATAATCTGATGCGAACAAAAAGCCCGCTCGTTACTGAGCGGGCTTTTTCTTATGCTGTTGAGTTGAAATCGGGCGGTTAGTCGCCCATCGCGCCAACTTCTTCTTCTGTTTCCCGTTTGGCAGACTTGCTCGTCGAAGCCAGCAGGCCGTCTAGCGAGACGAACCCTTCCTGCTTCTTCTCCCCGAGAACGTGCTCACGATAAAGCCGCATCATCTTCTCATCCTCGAGCTTCTTCTTCAGGGCTTCGTCTCTTGCGCGCATTTTCTCTTCGCGCGCATTCTTTGCAATGCCCTGCCGTTCCAGATCGTGCTGACGGTCCGCTTTCACGGCCTCTTCGTTCAGAACTAGGCTGTGTTCTTTGCTGGAGAGCGGCACGCTTTTGTTACCCGCGAAGATCTCATGCCGCCCCTTTTCCTCGTACCACTTGGTGAGAGTCGCGGTCATATGCATCTTCTCAATAATGTTGCGCCAGCCCACGCCCGTGTTGTAGGCGCAAAAAGAGATCTCGCCCTCTTGCGTCGCGTACGGGATGATGCATTGCTCGGTGCGGCGGAAATCGTAGTTAAACAGATCCTGGAACCACATGCCGGCGATAAAGAGGAAGTTCCAGCGGTCCGCGCGCCGCTTCTGGATGTCTTCGATCGTCCGATCGCCGGTCACCTTGCCGTAACCGCCCGTGACCGCTTTCTTTGACATCCCGAAACATTTGTCGAATTTGGCAACCAGATCGGAAAGCTTGAAGTGCTTGGGAGCCTTGAATGGATCATAGTTGCGAAGCAGGGCAAGCGTTACACCAAGAACGGACAGGTTGCGCCCTCGCGCGCCATCGTTGATCCGCGCGATATCCTTAGCCAGCTGATCCGCATGCAGGAAAGCGGTGACGGGAACGTATTCTTTCGTCTCCTTGTCGCACATCACAGCCATCCCGATGCCGCAGTTCGGGTGGCATCCGCAGCTTAACTGGCCCCAATCGGCATTCGGGCCGTGGACCAGGTCTGCGAAATCTGAGAAAGTGCTCATGAAACTGATGGGAAACCAGTCGCGCACCGGTTCGCCGATGCCGGTCTGATTCTTGACGTCGTGCGCCAAATGCGAAAGCGTGTACCGTTGCGCCTTCCTTCTCTCAGTTGTGACTGCTTCATCGCGGCCTGTGAACGATACCGGCTGGAACGAAAGGAACGGGATCTTCTTCGGGTTCTCAAGCGCAAACTCAACTACGCGACCGACCTGCTCGTTATTGATGCCGTTCACGATAGTAATGACCGGAACGATATCGACGCCGGCGGTCCAAAGGTTTTCGATCGCTCGCAGCTTTACATCGAATAGATTTCCGACTGCGCGATGCGAATTGGCGGCATTTCCGATGCCATCAAACTGCAGATACGCATAGCGCAGGCCTGCTTCTGCTGCCTCACGGCAGAAATCGGGGCGCTTCGCAAACTCGATTCCGTTAGTTGCCGCCTGCACGCTGTTGTAGCCGACTTTTCGCGCGTATCGAACCGCATCCAGGAAATAGGGCGATAAGGTCGGCTCGCCGCCCGAGAACTGGACCGACATCTGCCGCCGCGGTTTGATCGAGATCGCATTGTCCAGCAGCGTCTTGATATCTTCCCAGCTCAGCTCATGCACGAAGCCGACCTGATTCGCATCCATGAAGCACGGATCGCACATCATGTTGCAGCGATTTGTGAGGTCGATCGTCAGTACCGAGCCGCGGCCATGGGTAATCGTGCTGCTGCCATGGTTGTGCAGCTTGTCATCACTGTGCGCGCGGATATCACGTCCCGGGAATACATCTTCCAGGTGTTTCGAGAAAGCCGGGTCAATCGACATCAGATCTTCGAAATGCCCGTGCTTCGGGCACTCTTTGACCATGATGATTTTGCCGTCGCGCTCGATGATTCTTGCCTTGATCTCACCGACAGGCTCGTTGAGAAGAATCTTATAGTCGACTTCGCCATCCACAATCCGCTGGCGGATCTCCGGAATGCACTTCGGGCACAATGAGTCTGTTTCGCGCGGCCAGCCCAGCGGCGGTTTTACTTTCTGATAGCTCTTCAATAGAGGCTTGTCAGACCACTTCGGAGTGAAGGAAGCGTTGGGACTTATTTGATTGAGCCGGTCAAAAACCTGCCACGCGGCATTCGCCCCGACCGTGACGGCCTTCTCGAAATATTTTACTGGTTTGTGCATTTGCTCTGAACCTTACGTTCGTTCTCCTCCAACTGAGGTCCGAGCGGCGTCGATGTGCTTCGGACTGCCCTCAGTATAGGTGGCGCTTAAAGCTCTGAAAACAAAATGAAAGCGAACAGCAAGGTTTAGCGGTTGTATGGAGATTAGAGGGGTTAAATAGCCGTCAAATTTTCACGAAACATCTTTCGACTCAGTCATTTATACGTGCCGTAACTACCAGGCGTGATAGTAGCCGCGGCGCTGGACGACGTCTAGCTCCACCCCAAACAGGGCCGAGAGGCGGCCGGTCGTCAGGATGTCTTCTTTTGGACCATCCACCACCACCCGCCCGTGCCGCAATAGAACTACGCGATCAATCTCGGGAATGATGTCGTCCAGGTGATGAGTAACCAGCAGCAAACCCACCCCGAGCTGAGCAAGATCGCGCAACCGGCTGCGCAGTTCGTGCAGCGCTGGTAAATCCAGGCTGGTAGTCGGCTCGTCCAGCAGCAGGGCGCCAGGATTGTGGATCAGAGCGCGAGCGATCAGCAGCCGCCGTGCCTCGCCGGAGGAAAGTTCATCCAGCCAGCGGGCGCTGAGGTGGTCGACTCCCAGCCGCTCCATCGCGGTTTGCGCGGCTGATTCCATTTCGGGCAGAACGTGATGATTGGGCCAGATTCCAATCGAGCCGAAGAAGCCGGATACTACAAGTTCGCGCCCGGTGATATTGCGGCTGCAGCGCGCCATCAAATCACTGCTGACGACCCCAAGCTGCGCTCTCAGATCGAAGATGTTCCAGTTCTCGTGCCCCATGATCCGCATCGTCGTTTCAGGCCTCCGGAGCGGGTAGCACTCGCGCGTAATCGTTTTGATCAGAGTCGACTTTCCGCTTCCATTCGGGCCCAAAATGGCCACATGCTCGCCCGCGTTCACCGTCAGGGTCAAGCCATTCAGGGCCGCGCGATCGCCGCGTTGTACATACACGTTTTTGAGTTCAAGTAGCGGAGCAGGCAAGATAATACATAGGAGACTAACAGGGCGCGCTTGGGCATTACGCAGCTACAGGTTAAGGAACTCGCAAAGGAATGCGGCTTTGAAATCGTGGGGATCGCGTCTGCGCTCCCTTCCGGCGATCTTGCCCGGTTCGAACAGTGGCGGGCCGCCGGCATGGCCGGTGAAATGGGCTACATGACGGACCGGCGCGGCGACATTCGCGCGGATCCCCGCAACTTGTTACCGGAAGCACGAACCATGCTGTGCGTCGGAAAGCTGTACAACCGGCGCCCGCCTTCCCGTCACAAACATTCCGCTTCTGGCCGCATCTCGCGTTACGCCCGCGGCCATGATTATCACGATGTCCTGCGAAAGTCTCTCGAAAATTTAGTGGCCCACATCCGGCAGCATCACAACGAGCCCTTCCAATACAGGATCTGTGTTGACACCGCACCCCTGCTCGAACGCTCGTACGCACGCGCAGCCGGGCTGGGTTGGATCGGTAAGAATACATGCCTCATAAACCAGCAGCAGGGTTCCTGGTTTTTTCTCGGCGAGCTGCTGCTGTCCATCCCGCTGGAGACGGACACGCCCGTCCCGTCACGGTGTGGAACTTGCACCCGTTGCATTGATGCCTGCCCTACGCAGGCCCTCGTTCCGGTGAAAGCGGGTGAGTTTGCGCTTGATGCCCGGCTCTGCATTTCTTATCTCACGATCGAGAAGCGCGGCGAAATCGATCCCGGCCTTGCGACTCAAATGGAAAATCACATTTTTGGTTGCGACATTTGTCAGGAAGTGTGCCCTTGGAACCGTCGTGCCCCGTTTGCAGTCGATGACTCCGCTCCGGAACCGGTTACGGATCTCGAACGGCTGTCGGGCCTCACTGAGGACGAATTTCGCACTCTTTTCAGGCGATCGCCGGTCTGGCGAACCCGATACCAGGGCTTTCTGCGAAACGTAGCAACAGCGCTCGGTAACTCTCATAATCCACGACTACAAGAGCCGCTTCGCAAGCTTGCCTTTCACGCCGATCCGGTAGTCGCGCGGGCTGCGTCTTCGGCGATTGCTCATTTCGCAACTCCAACCTCTGAAGCTCCAACTCACGCGCTCGCATCAGAATGAGAAGAATGCACTTCCGGCATTTGGCGGCCTTTTTCCTTGCCCTTTCGATCTGCGCTTCGGGCGGGGCGGGCAAACCGTTGGTTCTGGCAGATCCCCTTCAAAACCCGGGATTCGTTCACTTCTACAATCTCGAATTTAATGAAGCGCTGGCAGTTTTCGAACAGCAACTCGCGGCCAATCCCAGCGATCCGAACGCTTACAATCATGTCGCGCAGACCGTCCTTTATCGGGAGATGTACCGCGATGGCGCGCTTGAAAGCCAGCTGGTAAGCGGCAGCAACCCGTTTCTGCGCCGCCCAAAAATGGAGATCAGCACGGCCGATAGAGACCGTTTCTACCAAACCACCAACCAGTCTCTCCGCTTATGTGAAGAAAGCCTGCGAGTGGATGCGCATGATGTCCGCGCGCTGTATGCGCTTTCTGTTGTGCATGGCCTGCGTGCGAATTATTTCTTTTTGGTCGAGAAGCAGTGGATGCCGGCACTCCATGAGTCGATTGCTGGCCGGCGCGCGAACGAGGAGATTCTCAAAATCGATCCCAACCTCGCGGATGCCCACCTGCTATCCGGCATCAGCCATTACATCGTTGCCGGGCTTCCCTTCTATCTTCGGGTGCTCGGGTCCGTAAATGGCTTCCACGGCGATCACGACGGCGGAATTCGTGAATTGCAGCTGGTGGCCCGCACCGGCACACTGAACCGATACGACGCCGAAGTGGTGTTGGCCGCCATTTATCGCCGCGAGCGAATGCCCGCGCAAGCCCTTCCGCTCCTCGTAAATCTGTCCGATACGTTCTCTCGTAACGCCCTTTTTCGACTCGAACAGGTTCAGATGTATAGCGACATGGGGAATAAGCAGGAGGCGCTTCGTGTTTTGAATAAAATCGATGAGCTACGTTCCAGCGGTGCTCCTGGATATGCAACTCTTTCTGTTGAGAAAATTCAGTATTTCAGGGCGAACCTGCTCTTTTGGTACGGCGACTTGGATCCCGCGCTGGCAGGGCTCAAGCAGGTCACGCAAAAGGCCGGCGAGCTGGATCTCAGCACTGCGGTGATGGCCTGGCTTCGGCTCGGGCAGGTGTACGATCTCAAAGGGCAGCGCGAGGACGCCATAGAAGCTTACCGGCAAACCATGCGCACGGCGCCGGCTTCTGAACCGGCCCTAGAAGCAAAAGGTTATATCTCGAACCCATACCGGCGAAAACGGAGTTCTGGATAGCTCTTTTTTGAAAAGCGTTAAACTATCGGAAAAATGCAAGCAGTTTCTAGCGTCGATCCCGCAGAACCAAAACCTGCCTTTTATCAGCACCTGTGTGACCAGCTCTCACAACTTCTCGGAAATGAGAAAAGTTTGGTGGCAAACGCAGCCAATACCTGCGCGCTGCTTTTTCAGGAGTTGCCCGACATTAGTTGGGTGGGCTTTTACATGACCGACGGCTCGGATCTCGTTCTGGGGCCGTTTCAGGGAAAGCCGGCCTGTGTTCGTATCCCGTTTGGCAAAGGCGTGTGCGGCACGGCGGCGGTAGAACGGCGCACCGTAGTGGTGCCCGATGTCAGTGAATTTCGCGGGCATATTGTCTGCGATTCCGCATCGCGCTCCGAGATAGTGGTCCCCTTGCTCAATTGGGGCAAGCTGATGGGGGTTTTGGATATCGATAGCGCCAGCTTGAATCGTTTTGACGAGGAGGACCGCGAAGGCATCGAGTCTTTGGTATCAGTTTTTGTTGCCTCACAACTGACAAATGACTTGCCCGATCTGAGCGAGCACGCCGCAGGAAATTAGCGGCACAGCCGTCGCCCGCTCTACACTGAAAAATGGCCGCGCCGTTTTCTCCTCCGCACGGACAGTACTGTGCCGATTGCGGTATGTCTCTGGACCCGGGATCGCTCATTTGCGGCCATTGCCGCCGGTTCGTTCACGCCGAGCAGATGCAGGACCTGGCCAATCGCGCCCGTCAGCTGACCGCGTTGGGCCAACTAAACGCTGCACGCGAGCACTGGCAGGCGGTCTTGAATCTACTGCCGCTGGACGGAGCGCCCCGGAAGGACGTATTGCGCGAAATTGAGAAGCTGAATCTGCGGATTTCTCCGCCACCGGCGAAGAAGAGTGACTGGCGAAAACGGCTCGGGCCTCTAGGGATCGCAGTCGCAGCGTTGGCGAAATTCAAGACTGCTCTGCTTCTGCTCCTGACAAAAGGCAAATTTCTGCTCAGCATTCTGGCGTTTCTTGGTGTGTATTGGGGCCTCTTCGGTTGGTGGTTTGCAGTCGGCATCTCCGCCGCCGTGCTCTGCCATGAAATGGGGCACTATATCGCGGTGAAATGGTTCGGCTTCAAAGCCGAACTTCCGATGTTCCTGCCCGGTCTTGGCGCGTATGTCAAATGGAGCGGCGCTAACGTCGATCCCGGCGTGCGAGCCATCATTTCACTTGCCGGCCCGTTCTTCGGCTTCCTGTCAGGAATGTTGGCCTACGGCGTGTACTCTGCTACGCACCAGGTTATCTGGCTGGCGGTGGCGCAGTTCGCCGGCTGGTTGAATCTGATTAATCTCGTTCCGGTAGGCATCTTCGATGGCGGCGCGGCGATGACCGCTATTGGAAAGCAGCAGCGCTTCATGATTGCTGCCGTCTGTTTTGCGATGGCGTTTATTCTGCACGAATGGGCATTTTTGTTTGTGGCTCTGGGCGCCGCATTCCGAATCTGGCGTCGTGATTTCGCAACCGAACCAAGGCAAGGTATCGCATTCCTCTACATAGCGATAGCAACGGCGAACGGCCTGCTGAGCTGGTATTGCCTGAACCAGGGCCGTCAGCTGTTCTTTCAACACCGGGTTTAATCGTTTTTCCGGAAAAGTTCCGCATCCGAACGCCGCACGTAGTTCGCGTCGAGTTCCGCTGCATCGAGCCAGCGGTTCTTGCCGTAATCGAGCTCGGCGCAAAGCGCAACCGCCGCGGCGAGCGGACGGGGAGGATGGCCGGCAAAAACGAATTCGTATTCAAGGCCCGGGTCTAGCGTTCGCTTCCACGCATCCAGCGCGCTTACCACTTCACCGCCAACCGGTTCGAGATCCGAAGTGTAAATCCCGGCGTATACTTCTCCGCGCCTGGCATCGAGTACCACGGCGCGCACATGCGATCGGCCGAACGAGCTCAAGGCCCGCAGGTTGGAAATGCCCGCAACAGGCCTCCGAGTCGCTTCAGCGAGTCCCTTAATCGTCGACAGGCCGATGCGCACACCCGTAAAGGAGCCGGGACCGCTCGCCGCTGCAAAACAATCGATATCGGCCACGGTGAGTCCGGCATCTTGCAAAATCTTGTTGACCGCCGGAAAAAGCACGTGTGCAAAACCATCCGGAGCATGAATCGCGGTCTCCGCGACCGTCCTGCCAGCGCACCGAATCGCGACACTTCCAAACTCGGAGGTTGTATCAAGAGCAAGGATGATCACTTCGCCAGACGGTACACCCTATCCAGCTCGTAAGCTTTGCCATTCGCGTTGATCGCTAGAAGCCGGACGTTCAAGTCTGCGCCTGCCTCGACAAGCTCCTTGGGAACTGTCACGTTGCCGGACGGACCGACTCCAAGCAGGCGCGCTCCCTGCCCGCTTGCGACTACTTCGCCCCACCACACGTAGTTCATGCGCCGCGTGGCGCGATTTGCCCGCGTGATTTTGACCTGATAAGGCGTCGGGACCCTCGCATTGATTTCGTCTCCGCCGGGATCAGCGATTTCAAACGGAATCTTGCCCGTATCGATCTCCACTTCCTGCACCGGCGGATCCTGCGAAGCAAAGTAGTAATACTTGCGCATCGATTGCTTGAGGCCCTCGCGCGGCACTTCCAACACCCAATCATGGCTCGCATCTGGCGTCGGCCGGCTGAATACCTCGCCTTTGTAGTCTTTCAGCGGACTTTCCTCGCCGCTAACCGGATTTACCCAAACCGGGTTGTACTTGTGCTTGGGAAGCGTGATTTCGACGATGCCCGGCTTCGCCGCATACGCCAGATACTCCACCTCGGTCAGCCCAACAGCGCTCGCGCCATCCACATCGAAGTAAGGCTCCAGCTCCCAGTGCCTGGTGCCGGATAGAATTTCATGCCACGCCCGCACAGCACCTACGTTCGCTGAGTTCTGCAGGCTCTCATAAGAGATGCTGGGGTATTCGCCGTTAGTCGTGCAACCCCAGAGTTCGCGGCGGAATGCGTTGGGGTCCGTCGCGCGGACAACATGGATCTCCGGCTCCTGAGTGAACTGATGCTCTACAGCTCCAAACTGAAGATCCGGCACGGCTTCAATCAGGAAGTTCATCCAACCATCCTCGAGCAGCGGAGAGGCTGAATCTCGTGCATCAGTGGAGCGCGGGTGGTGATAGCCGTCGTATTTCTTAAGCGACTGCCCCACATCGCGCAGCAGCGCGCGCGAATCCGGCGTCTCCTCAAACCGCTCAATTCCTTCCCATGTCACGTTCAATCCGCCGTAGCGAGCCGCCAGATAGCGAACAATCGAATCGCGCATGTCGTGGTCCCTAAACCAGCCTGATTGCACGAACGCACGATCCGCGAGAACAAAATCCAACGTAAAGCCGCGCTCGGCAATCGCCAGAACACGCTCATCAAGCGCTGCAAAGTAAGAAAGATTGGGCTCGCACTTCGCATCGAACGGCTTCGCGGCGGCGCCGCCGGTAAGCAGCGTGCCTCGAATATGTGTGAAACCGTCGTGCTTCCGTTCATCGAGCCAGGACGCGAGAATCGGCGGATCAATCGTCGAAAGTGGAACCTCGGCGGCGAGCCAAAGATGCGGCTCCTTGTTCGTCGTTCTCCAGTGCCGCAGATTAGCGATGTTGACCATCCCGGCATTTCCGCTGTCGGAGACAGTGAAGCTGGCTTCCTGATTATCGAAGCGCCTGATCTCGCTCACGACGTGATAAGTCCAAGCACCGGCCGTGGTCGGCGAAAAACGAACGCGCAAATCTTTGCCACCATCCCAGAACGTATGCATCAGAATCGTCGAGTGCTCGGGCGAGCGGAATTCGACAGTCAGCAAGTCGTCGCGGTAGGCTGTGACTCCGGCGGGCAGGTCACCTTCCTGATAGCTGAAGGTCAACTCGCAGGGAAGAAACGTCTTCGCACCATTCGTGCAGGAGGAGGCAGTACTGGCGCACAACCGAACACCGACACATAGTACTAACAGGGCTCTCAAGCTGCGTCCCTTCGCAACCATATAGCCCCAGAATAACTTGCAGCTTTGGGCGCGCCGATTCTAGCGCTCGCAGGAAACTGCTGCCAATGCATTTACCGATGAAACACATTCAAAGTTTTTGTAACTAAATCAATGAGGACACTGGGTCCAGCAACTTGTATCGAGTAGAAAGCGTCTTTACAATCGAGGGATATAACAATTAAGAGGCGCGGGCGGTCAAACCGCTTGCGCAAGGTTAGTCGACCTGGTTGTCGATAAACCAGCGAGGCTGCTCATGGACATCATTGGTGAACGGAAATTCGTGGAGGTACCCGGCGAGAAGACGCACGAGTTGCCACCGCTGCTTGTCAAGACTGTGCCGGATGTGAAGCGCATGGACAAGCTGATGTGCATCGCCTCGGAAATCATCGACCAGGAAGACATGGTGGCTCCGGTTCCGGAAGATCTGTTCGCCGGCGAGGATGCTGTTGAACGGCGCAAAATGGACCTTGCGCTGAACCTGGTTGATCAGTATCTCGGATTGCTGAGCCATTGGCATTGGGGCGACGCTGTTATCGAATGGATACGGCAATGCGAGATCACTTTCGGCATGCGTGTCGAGCTCCGCAGTCTGCTGCGAAGCGATCTCTGGCCTCACGCTGGTCGCAGTAGTTTCGTCACTTTGCTTGAGGACAAAGAAGTCTCCACTCCTGGCGTACAACTCGAAAGAGCCGTGGGCCTGCGGCTCGCCTTCCGCCAAATGCCGCCCATTCGGTGCTGTTCTGATCAGTTTCTGTTCTATCTGAACAGATCTGTCGCGCAAACCGCGTACCGCACTTGGTTCGAGATGACGCCGAGTCCCGTGTCCTCCCTGCCCCCGGAGCGCTTTCGATTCGAGATCGTGAACCTCTCCTTGGACGTTCACTGAGAATACAGAACGCGTTACTCTCTCTAACGCTGAGCCGATATAACACGTAGCTGTCGGCGCGCAGGCCGCATAACCGTCCGTAAGAAACAATTCATTCCTACCCTCAGGAGCTGTTCGTGAGATGCATGAGTCTCATCGGCAGCACCCGCCCCGGGGTTCTCGAGTTTCACACTGAAACCGAAGGCCCGAAAACGATTCCGTCCTGAAACACAGGAACGGAAAAGCCTCGGTCACAGAATAGCTCGAAACTTTATCTAGCAGTGTTTTCTATGACTTAGCTGTCAGGAACCGGCCTGCGCGGAGCCAGTGCGCCCGTACGCTCGTGTGCAGAAAACCGGCATATGACAACCCCAATCGTTTGCGAACCCTTTTTCCGAGCACTGGCAGCATTTTTCTGTTTCTGAGGACACCTTCAGTACTGGTAGTTCTTGCAGGTTTCTTCGGTATGGTGGTAGAGTACACTCTGACCCGGTATAAGAAGGTTCACGTACTCTGCCACCTACCCGGTGGGCCCGACAGCCGATTGCCTTTTGGCTGCTGAGGGCTCTATCGACGCTGAGTGTGCTTGGTTTTTTGCACTCTGCTCTGCCCGGCGCACAGCAATCTCAGCACAGTCCGCCAGTCGCACCCGAAATCGATGCCGCGATGGCGGAGGGCAAACAACTAAGCGCTAGAGGAGATCTGCCACAAGCGCTAGCCAGATTCGAGCGCTGCGCCTCCCTCGCAAAAGAGAGCGGCGACGTGGATCGGGAGGCTCGCGCGTTGCTTGCCGTATCGGCAGCGGCAACGCGGTTGCGGCGGTACAGCGTTGCGCTGGATGCGGCTCTCCGGGCCAAGCCGCTCGCCATCACGGAGAAGGATTTCGCCATCGCCGGTGGGGCGAGCGTGAACGTCTCCGCTGTTTTCAATCAGCTGGGTGATTTTGACCGCGCGCGGCAGGAAGCCCTGGACGCGGTCGGTTATCTCAAGAACTCGCCCAATAAGAAATTCTGTGCGCGAGCGTCACTGAGTCTTGCTTTGCTCGATTACCGCAGAGGCGATAACGTGGCGGGGGAAGCGGCATTCGATGAGGCGATTCGAGCGGCGCAGGCAGCAAAGGATGACGCCCTCGAAGCTGCGGCTTGGGACGAGCGCGGAATTCTGCTGCTCGACGAGCAGGCAGAACTGCCCGGAACCGCCCTGCTGCGCCCGGCGGAGGAGTCGCTTCGTAAGGCATATCAGATTCGTGAAAAGCTGAAGGACGATTACGGCCTGTCGGTGACGAAAGAGCACCTGGCCGAGCTGCAGCTCGAGAAGCCCGACGGGGACGTTCACGCCGCTTTGAAGTTGATCAACGAAGCTATGGCTTCGCCGACCAGCCGCGTTAGTGAAGGCGTTCCTTACTATCCCATTCACGTAAAGGCCAGGATTTTACAAAAGCTCGGCGACCCCGCCGCTCTCAGCGAGTTCCGGCGCGCCGCGCTGGTCGCATCTGAATGGCGCCGCACGGCCCTGCCTGGGGACACTACCAACACCCAAACTGTCGCGGCCATGCACGACGTCTACGCGGACTTCGCACTGGCAGCTGCCGACGCATCGTTACGGCGGAAGAACCCAGCGCTCGCGCGCGAAGCCCTGGAGGTCTTGGCCGAGAACCGGGCTGCAAACCTGCGTGAAGAGCTAGCGGCCACCTACGGCCGTAATCTGCGGCTGCCTGAATCGTATTTCTCCCTGTTGCAAGAACTGAAGGAGGCGCAGGGGAAAATCCTGTTTGGCGCAGAGCCGGCGCGCGACCAGGCCCAATTACAGAATATTCAGCGTCGTCTGCAGGATCTTGAGATCAAGATTGGAATTTCTAATCGAAATCTGGACTACTCGGGCGAGAGGAAATCCCTTAAGAATTCACTTAGAAGTATTCAGGGGCGTTTAGGTTCGCAGCAGGTTCTGATCAGTTTCTGCCTGGGCAATTCTCAATCGTTCCTCTGGGCCGTGACACGAGAGCAACTGCATTTGTACCGCTTGAGAGGACAATCCGCCATCGAAGAGGAGGCTAAAGCCTTCACAACCCAGGTGCCTGCGGGGACCGGGCCGGCTGACGCCGGATACCGGCTGAGCGCAGACCTGTTTGGGCAATTACCGGCCGACATATGGGCAAAGCCGGAATGGCTTCTTGTGGCCGACGGCGGTCTACTCGATCGGGTTCCTTTTCCTGCATTGCCGGCGGGCTCGAAGTTTCTATCAACGAACCACAGCCTGCGATTCCTCCCGAGCGAACTGCTTCTGCTTGACGCGAACGAATCGCCCGTATCGCCGCGATTCGTGGGCATTGGCGACCCGATTTACAATCTCGCAGATGCGCGCCGGCGGACTTCCCTGGTCCCGGTAAGCGCGCGCAGCCGCCCCGCTCTCTCTTTGGCGCGGCTGGCCGGCAGCGGTCGCGAGCTCACCGCCGCTGCGAAGATGGCCGGGCTGCCCTACGAACTCTTGACGGGCATCGACGCAACCGGTAGCCGGGTAAGCAAGGCGCTCGCCAACAAACCGGAAATCATACACATAGCGGCACACATTGTCAGTCCGGACGGGCAGCCGCAGCGGGCCGCCATCGCGCTCAGTTTGACTGCCGAGGGTATACCGGAGCTGTTGACTCCGGAGGTGGTCGCAGCGTTCCGCGTTCCTGGCAGCGTCGTGGTGCTGAGCGGCTGCTCTTCGGAACAGGGTCAAGTCGTCCCAAGCGAAGGAATGACCGGCCTGAGTCGCGCATGGCTGCTGGCCGGAGCGGCGGCGGTGATTGTTAGCGCCTGGCCGACACCGGACGATTCAGGGGCATTCTTTTCATCTTTCTATCGTCATTTCCGGACACAGCGGCCAGGCACGCCGGCTAGGCGCGCCACCCTTGCCCTCGCTGAAAGCCAATCGGAGATGCAGAGCGATCACACGTATCGCAGCTCGCCCGCATTTTGGGCAGCGTATTCGATCATTTCGAAGGAGTAGATTCCAACACCACTTATGCTGGCGATTGAACAGAAATCGAGCACTGACTCCAGGAGCGCAGAGGCAAAACAAAACGCCGCATCTTCCGGTTTCCCGCCAGTCGAGTGGGCAACGCTGGTCTCTCAAGTGAAAGCGGGAGATGATGCCGGGATGGAACAGTTGTACAAGATGTTCAGTCGCGGCATCCGGTATTACTTATGCCGGCAGCTCGGGCCGCAGGAACTGGAAGACAAAGTGCATGACACGTTTCTGATCGTCGTGAACGCGATCCGGAGGGGCGATCTGCGCGAGCCCGAGCGCTTGATGGGATTCGTCCGTACGGTCGTGCGCCGGCAGGTGGCGGCGTACATTGAACAGGCTGTCCACAACCGGCGCGAGCAGGCGGATTTCGAAACCGGGATTGCGGTAGTGGACCGCAAGCAGAATCCCGAGCAGGAGGCCATGGTACGGCAGAAAAACGAATTGATGAAGAGCGCGCTCGAAGCCCTTTCTAAGCGCGATCGTGATATTCTCGTTCGTTTCTATCTGCAGGAACAGTCGCAGGAACAGATCTGCCGTGAGATGTCGCTGACCGAGACACAATTTCGCCTATTGAAGTCACGCGCTAAGGCGAAGTTTGGTGAGATAGGCCGGAAAAAACTTGCGAGTAGCGGAATTTTCTCAGTTTTAATGAGAGCACAGGCAGGGTGAGCCGCACATCTCCTTTATGGAGAGAATGGCACTCTTTCTCACATCTATGAGCGGGAATTTGACCGATCATCCAAGCGAAGACGCGCTCGAGCGCTTCATCTTGAATCGCTGTGAGCAGGATGAGCTGGAGATCGTCGAAACGCATGTCATCGGTTGTGAGTCGTGCGTCGCGAGACTGGAAATCCTCGAGGAAGAGTTACTGAATATTAAGACCGGCGGCGAACTTTTCCTTAAACATTCACTGAGCAAAACACAAAAACTGGATCGCTCCTGGATCCGGTTCTTTTCCATTCCGGCGTTTGCACTGGCGACCGCGGCAGCCGCGCTGATTTGCGTAAGCACCATGGTTCCACGGGATGTGACACTCTCGGCATTTCGCGGATCGGAGATTGCACCGGTTCCCGAATGGCACCGCTTACGGATACATCTGAATGCGCGCGATTTGGCTCCTGGACCAGTGAAGGTCGAACTGGTGGATGACCAAGGAGTGCAGAGGTGGCACGGCGAGAGCAGCGTGGCGGCGGACCAGGTTCAAGTTGACATGCCCGCGATCCGGCGGTCGGGCGAGCATTTTATCCGCCTCGAAGACCAACAAGGCGAACTGCTGCGCGAGTTCGCGATACAGGCGAAGCTGATTCCCTAAACGGGCACATCATTACCAAAGCTCTTAGCGGGACCGTTCATCGTGGTCCCGCTTTCTTTTTGATCTCACATACTATCAAGCGAGTTACCGGGCCCGAGAACGAGCGGTTGGGGGGCGCTGCGCAAGTGGACGGACTCAGGTAACCGTCCGGGATGTGCATAGCCGTCGCATTCGAAAGCGTAGCACCGAGCAGCGGGGCGGCTAAAAAAGAGCCCGTCGTTATGGATATTATGGTCGGCGTGTTTCACGTCAAGCGGGTATCAGAGGGGAAGTGGCGGCCGGTGATTCCGGCCTTGGTGACAGGGCTTCTGACGGCGTCCTTGACCGCCGTGTCGCAGCATCGCTTACACAACGAAGCGGACGAGCAGGCGAAGAATCTACCGTGGATGAATAGCAGTCACTCGCCGGAAGAGCGTGCCGAGATGGTCCTGAAACAGCTGACATTGGATGAAAAAATCCTGCTGCTGCACGGGAATGGCATGCCGGGCTGGGGTAAGCCGCGCCCGAATGCGTTTCTGGGGAACGGCGGAGCTGGCTTTGTCCTCGGCATTCCGCGGCTCGGCATACCCTTTATTCAAATGAGCGATGCGGCTTATGGCGTCCGAAGCAGCGCGGAAAACGGACGCTACTCAACTGCACTGCCCTCGAACGTAGCGGCCGCTTCGAGTTGGGATCCCGACGCAGCGTGCGAATACGGAGCACTGATCGGACGCGAACTGAGAGCGCAAGGCTACAATATGACACTCGGCGGCGGCGTCAATCTGACACGCGAACCGCGGGACGGCAGAACATTCGAATATCAAGGAGAAGACCCGATTCTGGCCGGAACGCTGGTAGGCAATCGCATCAAATGCGAGCAGGGACAGAACGTCATCGGCGATATCAAGCATTACGCAGTCAATGATCAGGAGAGCGGGCGCAATGAGGTGGACTCCATCATCAGCAAGCGTGCCATGCGCGAAAGCGACTTGCTCGCCTTTGAAATCGGTATCCGGGTCGGAAATCCGGCAGCGGTCATGTGCGCCTACAACGCGGTAAATGGGGATTTTTCGTGTGAAAACAAATATCTCTTGACGGACGTTCTCAGAAAGGACTGGGCGTTCAAAGGATTCGTCGTTTCAGACTGGGGCGGCACTCACAGTACCATCAAAGCGTCAGCCGCGGGTCTGGACAATGAAGAGCCGCTCGATGATTTCTATGGCGAGAGTTTAAAACAAGCGGTCGAGGCCGGGAAAGTTCCCATTACCGAACTGGACGAGCATGCGCGCCGCGTGCTGTGGGCGGAGTTCTCCAGCGGAATTGTCGATCACCCGGTGCAGAAAAGCGTAGTGGACGTCGAAGCGGGGCTCAACACCTCGCGCGAAATCGCAGAGCAAAGCACGGTTTTGCTAAAGAACAACGGCGTGCTGCCGCTTGATCGCACAAAGATTCGGTCTGTAGCGGTGATCGGTCCGCATGCCGATGAAGGAATGATCTCGGGCGGCGGATCGGCGCAGGTCGATCCACCCGGACGCGCCCCCTCGAAATGGCAGGCGCATGTCTGGTTCCCCACCTCCCCACTGAAAGCGGTGTGCGCGAAAGCACCAGGCGCTAAGGTTCAGTTCAATTCGGGCGCCAACCCGGCCGAGGCCGCGGAGATTGCGCGGAGCGCGGACGTTGCGATCGTTTTTGCCTATCAGTGGATGAGTGAAGGAATGGACCTTCCAGACCTCTCCTTACCTGAGAAGCAGGACGCAATTATTCAGGCGGTAGCGTCAGCAAATCCCCGGACCATTGTCGTACTCGAGAGCGGAACGGCGGTCACCATGCCGTGGATCGAAAGTGTTGCCGGAGTGATGGAAGCGTGGTACGCCGGCAGCAAAGGCGCCGACGCGGTCGCAAACATTTTGTTCGGTGATGTCAATCCGTCGGCGAAGCTGCCGATGACATTCCCGCGCAGTGTGAATGACTTGCCGCATCCCCACTTGGTAACTCCGCCGCCCGGCGCGCAAGGGAAAGCAGCAGTGATGAGAAGCGGCGAAGCCAAGCCGACCTTTAGCGTCACCTACGATGAAGGCTTAAAAGTCGGTTACAAGTGGTACGACGCCGAGAAGAAGCCAGTGCTGTTTCCTTTCGGTTACGGGCTCTCCTATACGACCTACAGCTACTCTGGAATCAAAGTGGAGCATGGTACCGATACGACTGTCCGGTTCACCTTAACGAACACCGGAACCCGCGCTGGCGCAGAAATCGCACAGATCTACGCCGAACTGCCTCCCGCCGCGGGGGAACCGCCCAAGCGGTTAGTGGCTTGGAGCAAGGTGCAGCTAAAAGCGGGTGAGAGTAAGGAAGTCACCGTTCATATTGATCCTAAGTACTTGTCCATTTACAATGAAGCGCGGGATGCATGGGAGCTTGTACCGGGCAGTTACAGCTTTCTCGCGGGAGGTTCTTCGCAGGATTTGCCGCTGCACGAGGCGATAACACTCGGCGAACAACACTGACGAGACCGCAATTCGACAGACTAACGATAACGAAACTGAATGGCGACGCCAAATTTCGCACAGGACCGCGACTCGGCTCCCGCAGCGATCGAAGTCCGCAACCTGGTGAAACGGTACCCGAAATCCGCTTCAAACGCTGTAGATGGAGTGTCGTTTGAAGTCGGGCGTGGTGAAATCTTCGGCTTACTTGGGCCGAACGGCGCGGGCAAAACGACGATTATTGGCGCCTTAACGACGTTCATCGTTCCGACGGCCGGTTCAGCATCCATCATGGGCTTTGACGTCGCGCATCGTCCAATTGATGTGAAACAGCGGATCGCGGTGGTGCCGCAGCAGAGCAACCTGGACCGCAGTCTGAAGGTACGGGAGATTCTGACGTTTCACGCGGCCTACCACGGAACGGCCCGCAGGCAGCGCGAAATGCTTGCCGACAAACTGTTGGAAGAACTCGGTCTGGGTGATCGCAAGAACGAAAAAGTGAATCGCTACTCGGGCGGTATGTCGCAGCGGATCATGATTGCCCGCGCACTCATGCATGAGCCGGACGTCTTGTTCCTTGACGAGCCTACAAATAATCTGGATCCGCAATCGCGGCTTTTTCTTTGGGAACGGATTCGCGACCTGAATGCCAAGGGCCTCACAATTCTGCTTACGACGCACGACATGGACGAGGCGGACAGACTCTGTCAGCGCATCGCGGTGATGGATCACGGAAAGATTCTGGTCAATGATACGCCGCGCGAGTTGAAAAAACTGATTCCAGGGGGCACTGTGCTGGAGGTCCGGGCATACGCACGTCCAACTGAAAGCACCCGGGCCGGGGAACTGCTTATAGCCGCGCTTCGTGACATGCCTGGGGTAACGAAGGTGGATGAGGTTGCCGACGACGCACCGGAGCCCACTCAGGCGGGAGCCGGACAGTTCGGCGGACCAGGGGCCGGCAGATCGCCAGCGCCGGTACCGCCGCAAAGCAGCGCACCGGCGAACGAGCCGGGAATTCTCAGCTATCGCGTTTACGCTGACTCCGCCAATGCCTTGATTGGACCGGTCGCGCAGGCAGTGGTATCTTGCGGGGCCGAAGTGCGGGACTTGAGCGTAAAACAACCTACCCTGGAAGAGGTATTCATCTTTCTGACCGGGAGGCACCTGCGCTGATGGCCGATACGATTTCTCCTCCTCTTCCGATCACAGGAGCACGTGAACGTACGGGAGGGCGCGCGGGCCTCGCGCTGAACGCCTTCTTCGCGATGTTGCGGCGCGACCTGGTGGTGACGGGCCGGGAGTTCATTCCGTTCCTGCTGCAAGCCTTGATGCAGCCGTTGTTCTTTCTCTTTATTTTCGGCAAGATTCTACCCGGAATCGGTCTGGCCGCGCCGCATTTCGCCACGCTGATGCTGCCCGGCATCGTCGCGCTCACAGGCATGATCGCCGCCATGCAGGGCGTGACGCTGCCCTTAGTGCTGGACCTGGGCTACGCCCGCGAGATCGACGACCGGCTGCTCTCTCCGCTTGCTACCTGGTGGGTACCGCTGGAGAAAGTGCTTTTTGCGGCAATCCGGGGCACCATTGCGAGTTCCGTTATCTTTCCGCTGGGCTGGTTGATCCTCAGCACCGGGTTCGCCGTTCGTTCCGATCGCATCCCTACCCTGATCTGCATGGTGATCCTGACGGCGCTAGTGGGCTCGACGATCGGTCTGTTAATGGGGACCGTCATTAAACCTGAGCAGATCAGCCTGATGTTTACGCTGATCTTCACACCGCTCTTGTTCACCGGCTGCACATACTATCCGTGGGGCGCGCTCGGCAATGTCCGCTGGTTCCAAGTCGTGACACTGTTCAATCCGTTGACCTACGCAGCGGAGGGTTTGCGATACTCCATGGTGCCGCCCTTTGGCGGGCACGACTTTCCCACGCTCGGTGTCTCCTGGATTCTCGTCGCGCTCGGAACGTCCGTTGTTCTGATGTTTCTGCTCGGCACCCGAACGTTTCTTCGCCGGGTGGTCAGCTAGCAAGACGACCGGCCTTGCTGGTCAGCCACAAGCACCCAGGCACTGCTACATGATCCCGTGCTTTGCGAACGCAGCCATGGCGCTGCTTCCTTCTTCAAGTTCGGCCTTGACAAGCTTCTCACCGCGCGTCTTCTCGAGCGCTTTGGTGAAGACCTCTACTTCCACAGTTTTCGGAATACAGCACACACCGTCCAGATCACCGAACAGAAGGTCACCCGGGTTGATCCGAACGGCGCCGATTTCAATCGCGATGCGGAAATCGACGACCTTGCACCGCAGCGCAGCATCCTGACCATAGCTGCCCCAACAGAATGTAGGAAAGTTGAGGTTCAGAACGGCCCGGGTGTCGCGGGTGTACCCATTCAGCACCGCGCCTGCGGCGCCCAGGATGCGCGCTCGCGTACTCATCAGCTCACCCCAGAGCGCTGTGCGCGGCGAGGAGCCGGTATTCAGGTAAATTTCGTTTGGCTTGAGGTTATCAAGGGCCTCCAACATCAGGCCGAACGGCTTTTCCATGAATTTCTTGGCCGTGCCGGCGACCCGGTCGACAGAGACGTCGACCGATAGGACAGGCATGGCCCGGCCTATCAAAACCATATCCTGGCGTAGAGGTCTGATGGCGGGCGGAAGGAACTGGTGGAAGAACTCGAGTTTGTCCATAACATCGCCGACGACAGACGTAAACAGTTCGCGGCGGGCAAGGTCGAACAGTTCCTGGTCAGTGTTCCAGAGCGACATTTTAGCCGAACACTCGAAAACAGTTTTCCGGTAATCCGGGAACATCGGTGCGAAGCGCGAACAGTCCGCCGCTTAAGCGCTCTCCAGCGGGGGCGCCATTCGAGGCCGTGGTGATGTAGAGTATCCGCAGATCAGGGCCCCCGAACGTGCAACTGGTGACGTTACTTACCGGCATCTCGATGATTCGATCGATCACCCCATCCGGAGCAATGCGGATAATGCACTTGCCGCCGTAACGGCAGTTCCAAAGAAAGCCCTCGCGGTCGATGTTTGAGCCATCCGGGAGCCCGCGATTGAAACCTTCAAAAAACACGCATTCATTCGCGATGTCACCGGTCTGCTCGTCATAGCGATAACTCCAGATTCGATCTGCAAGCGAATCGGCGAAGTAAAATCGGTTGCGATCTGCATTCCAGGCGAGCGTGTTCGAAATGGCGATGTCCCGCTTCCACTCCGTGACGCTGCCGTTGGTGTCAATGCGATAAAGAACTCCGTCCGTGCCGCCGACCTCGCCGCAAGACCCATCGGGATTCACGTTATTTCGCATAGATCCGAGCCAAAGCGAACCGCGGGGGTCTGCCCGGCCATCATTGAAGCGAACCTGGGGCCAACCTGCAAGCGCGAAGCCCTGGTCGCGGCGTTCATCGGTCGCCGGCTCCCAGAAAATAACCCGTGAACCAAGAGCGACAGCAAGAGTATGCTCTCTGTCCGTCAACACAAGCGCGGTCACTGGCTGATCGAAGAACCAGGATTTTACGCTGCCATCGCGGAAATCGAGGCGATGAATCAAAAACCTGTTGATATCGGTCCAGTAGAGCGCTTGTTCTGCCGCGTGCCAGACCGGGCCCTCTCCGCAGCGATCGCCGGCCGGCACGATGCACTCGATCTCGTAGCGATGCCCCATAAGTCAGCGGACCGCCAAACCCGCGAGCAGACCTTCGTCGATGAGGTAGTCAGCGCCCGTGCAGAACGAGGCATTGGACGAAGCAAGGAAGGCGGCGAGATTCGCTACCTCCTCGGGCGTGCCAATCCGGCCGAGCGGATGCGCCTGACCGAAGCGCTGGAACACCTGATCGACGGGCAATTGCGGCGAAAAAGTGCGGGCTGCAAACAGACCGGTTGCGGCCTGGAAAGCGGATTCTATTTCAGCCGGGACCGCGACGTCGCAACGGCGGACCTCGATTGCCAGGCCCTCAGCTACGGACTCATCCTGCAACGCGGCATTTGCAGCGGTGTCGATCCCGCAGGCAAGCACCTGCGCCCCGCCCCGGGCTAGCCGCTTAGAAACCGCCCGGCCGCTACCTGTTGTGCCGGTGACAATCGCTACCTTGTTTTCGAGGTCGCGCATTATGCTTCGGCCTTCACAGCGCTGAGACACGCGCTCAAATAGCCAGTTGCAAAAGCCATTCCCGCGTGCCAGGGAGCGTCACAGGTCAGCTGCGGAGCGTGATCGGGAATAATAATTCCATCGAAATCATTCTTTCTAAGAATGCGCAGAACGCGTAGGATGTCGATATCACCTTCATCGATATGCGTCTCTTTGTAATGCGGCGCCTTACCGCGCACGTTTCGCAGGTGGATGTAGGCGATTCTGTGCTGCGCGCTATAGCGATCGACGGCTTCGTAGACATCGCCGTCCTGCATCTCCGCAAGCGTGCCGACGCAGCATTCAAGCTGATTTGAAGGACTGTGGTTGATATCGATCAGCTTCTGGTATAGCTCTGGTTTGTACACCAGGCGAGGCTGACCGCGCAGACGAGGCAGCGGCGGATCATCCGGATGCGCCGCAAGGCGAACACCCGCCCGTTCGGCGACCGGCAGACACTCGTTCAAGAAAGCGGCGAGACGGGACCACAATTGCTGCGGCGTTGTTTCAGGCAGATATCCGGCAGGGGCATTCGCATCGTAGACCATGTTCCAGACCATGCCATTGGGGATCGGCTCATCGAGAGGCGCGTCCATGCCGACGCTGATGGCGCCCCCCCGCGCGAATGGCCCGGTAACGCGCCCGGCGACACCCGCGATGCTGAAGTTATACCCGATGATCGGAATACCGGCCATCCCCACATTTCGGATGATCTGCTTGAGCCAATCCAACTGCAGGCGCTTCCGCGGCCCGTCAAGCAACACGTCGTGCCAGTGTGCAGGATCGAAGTTTTCAATGGCCTCCCATATCAAACCGGCGCCCTCGATGCGCTGCTTGATAGCACGAAGTTCTTCGACTGCCCACAACTGTTCCGGATTCCCGGCGTGGCCCCAGCCGCCGAGTTCACCAACCGGCTGATCCCGCGGCGGATTGTGCGCGCCACCCTTGTTGAAGTAGTCCACCAGATGAACGACCACGTGTGTCGCCCCAAGCTGGCGCGCAAATGCGAAATAGGGCGCGCTCAGCATGTGCCGATAAAGGCCAAAGCCTAGTTTCATGGGGCAGCTTGCTATATTACCCTAGCTGCGTTTCATCAGATCATGCAAGAAGCTCCGGTTTCGCCACTTGCCGGTTGGGTCAATTTTTATGTCATCATCGGCTCATCATCGGGAGCACTGACGGGATTGCAATTCGTGGTGATGACCTTGATCTCCGAACTGCAGAAGCCGGGAAGCATGCAGGAGGTTCGCGCCTTCGGAACACCGACTGTGGTCCACTTCTGCGCGGCGCTCCTGATTTCGGCTGTCATGACCGCCCCGTGGCCGACGCTCTCCGGCCTTGACATCTCTGTCGGGGTCTGCGGAGTGTTAGGGATTGCATATGGCCTGAGAGTCCTTTGGCACGCTCGGAACGCTGCCTACCGGCCAGATCTGGAGGATTGGATCTGGTATTCCGCACTTCCGCTCGTCGCGTACTTAGTATTGGCAATCGCAGCTATATTGCTGCGCTGGTATCCCATAGATGCGCAGTTCATGATTGCTGCGATTACTCTTCTGCTCCTCTATATCGGCATTCACAATGCCTGGGATACCGTTACATACGTTGCGCTGCAACGGAGGCACGAGGCAGACGAGAAATAAAGAGGCACACTTGCGCCTGTCGGAATCCATTCCATAAAACGACCATGTCTGTCTGGCCCAAATACCCGACGATTTACGAAATTAACACGTGGGCATGGCTCTCAGAGCAGTCGAAACAATCAAACACTTCTGTTGATCTGAGCTGTGTGAACGCGTTCGTATGGGACGGCATTGCCACCCTCGGGTTCGACGCTGTCTGGCTCATGGGAGTCTGGGAGCGTAGCCCCGCAGGAACGGCGATCGCGAACCAAAACGGCTCGCTTTTGGAGGACTTTCGACGAGCTCTCCCGGATTTCAGACCCGACGACAACGTCGGGTCTCCCTACTGCGTGCGGCGGTATTGTGCCGATCCACATCTGGGAGGCTGCGACGGGCTTGCGACGGCGCGCCAGGAACTGGCGAAAAGGGGCATTCGCCTGATTCTCGACTTTGTCCCGAATCACGTCGCTCCTGATCACCCCTGGGTGAACCGGCACCCTGAGTATTTCATTCACGGGAGCATCGAGGAGGCGCGAAACGCGCCGGCAGCATTCATCGAATCCGGCGGCCACGTCTTCGCACGCGGGCGGGATCCCTACTTCCCCCCATGGCCCGATGTGTTGCAGTTGAACGCCTTCCACCCTGGTCTGCGGCAGGCGATGATACAGACGCTTTCGAGTATCGCAAGCCAGTGTGATGCCGTCCGGTGCGACATGGCGATGCTCATGTTGAACCCGATCTTCGAACGCACCTGGGGTAGTCGGGCCGGGCAACCGCCACCGGAGGACTACTGGAGAGCGATCATTCCCGCAGTTAAGGAGCTACATACGGATTTCCTGTTTATCGCCGAGGCTTACTGGGATCTCGAATGGGAGCTTCAGCAGCAGGGTTTCGACCTTTGTTACGACAAGCGATTATATGACCGGTTAGAACATGAGAACGCTGAAAGCGTGCGGCTTCATTTCTCCGCAGACACGAAGTACCAGGACAAGCTCCTGCGTTTCATCGAGAACCACGACGAACAGCCAGCTGCGGCGGTGTTTTCACACGAAAAACACCGGGCGGCGGCGGTGACCATTGCCACCCTGCCGGGAGCACGATTGTTCCACGAAGGGCAGATTGAAGGCCGTAAAATGAAAGTCCCGGTTTTTCTGGACAGGCGCCCGCATGAACACGCCGATGAGGTGTTGGTCAATTTCTACCAAAGGCTTCTCAAGACAACTGCCAAGCCAGCATTTCATGAAGGGGAATGGACGCTCTGCGAGCGCTTCGGATGGCCCGATAATCGTACTTATCAAAATCTTCTTGCGTGGACCTGGCTCAAGGGTAGTGAACGTTATCTCGTGATCGTGAATCTGAGTGAAGGGGCCGCCCAGGGCAGAATTCCACTGACGTGGGGCGGAATGCAAGGGGCATGGTGGCGCTTGAGTGACGTGCTATCCCCGGCGGTGTACGACCGGAATGGCGATGAGCTGTTCTCGGCGGGCCTGTACATTGACCTCGGGCCCTGGTGCTACCACCTGTTCCAGTGTTGCCGAATCTAAACGCCTCTTACTCATCGCTTACTCATCGATGGCGAACCGAAGTTTGTCGATTGCCGGTCGACAGATCGTTTCTCCCGCTGCACACGCAGACAGCGTACACTACCTAAGCAGCGGAACAACAAGCGTGCAAGTGAATCTTTTTGGCAGCTTGCGTATAACTGTCGGGGGTGAGCCGCTTACTACGGTTAATACAAACCGTCTGCAATCACTTCTCGCATACTTGATCCTGCATGCTGAAGCGCCGCAGCCCCGTGATGGATTGGCATTTACGTTGTGGCCCGGATCTCGCGAATCGCAAGCGCGAACGAATTTGCGCCAGCTTATGCACAATCTCAGGCGTGCTCTTCCGCCCGAATGTGGCGCACTTATAGCTGATCACTTCGCCGTGCAATGGCGCCGCGACCCTTCCTGTGAAGTCGATGTTTGGGACTTCCAGTCGGCCATTGCCGAGGCCGCGAGTGCGAGAAAAGACAATGACCGCACGCGTGAAATGGCATGCCTGACCAGGGCTGCGGAACTCTATACCGATGATTTGCTTCCCGCACTGTACGACGATTGGCTGCTTCCCTTCCGCGAAGGATGCCGGAGAAACGTTTGCGATGCCCTGGAGCGCATTGCCACCAACTTGGAAGGCTCAAAGGAGTATGCGGCGGCAATCCCCTATGCTGACCGGCTTCTGGTCTTGGACCCGCTCCGCGAGACGCATCATCAGCTATTAATCCGCTTGCATGCAGCAAACCACGATCGCGCCAGTGCGCTCCGCATTTATCACAAGTGCATGCTGCTCCTGCGGCGCGAGCTCGGTGTGGAACCGGGGCCGGCCACCCGCCAATTATTTGAGCAGATCCTCAAGGAGCCCGGCAGTGCCTCACAGGAACTGAGATCCGCGCCAGTTCCAACAGCGCTCTTCTCGAAAGCGGAGAATCGGCGCGCAATGGTTGGGCGGGCGAATGAATGGCATCGTTTGACGCTCGCGTGGCAAACAGCGGTCGAGGCTGGTCCGCGCGTTGCGTTGATCTCGGGCGAGCCGGGCATTGGCAAGACCAGGCTTGCAGATGAGCTGTATCACTGGTGCACGCGGCAGGGGCATGCGGTTGCACGAAGCCGGTGCTATGCCGGACAGGGTCAGACTTCGTATTCGCCCGTCGCAGAATTGCTGCGCTCCCATTCCATTCGAGCGGGTTGGAAAAAGCTGCGACCTCACGACGCGGTCGAGCTAACTCGAGTGATCCCTGAGATCGCCGGACAGGTTCCGGGGTTGAGTGTCGCAGGTGTCAGTCCACTGCCCGAGAGTTTCCGGCGTCTCCGCTTGTACGAATCTTTGAACGCTGCCATTGGAAGCAACCCCAAACCACTCCTGCTTTACGTCGATGACTTGCAGTGGTGCGATCCGGATACTTTTGAATGGCTCAGGGCTCTATTGGTCTCTCCTGAGGCCGCGGGCGTGCTGCTGCTCGGCACATTGCGGCTTGAGGAGACAGAGCGCGAGCATCCGTTCACACGGTTTGTTGCCGCGGTGCGGCAGTCGGACATTGTCTTTGAGATTCCTCTTGAGCGGTTCAATGCGGAGGAAACCGCCGAACTTGCAGCCCGCGAATCGGCGAAACAGCTCGAAAGCGCCAAGGTTACGGAGATCTTCCGAGCTACACGTGGAAATCCGCTGTTTGTGATCGAGAGCGTGCGCGCCGGGCTGCAAAGCCCGCGAGTGCAGGCCGTCATTGCACGCCGTTTAGCGCTCCTTAGCGCCGCCGCGTATGAGTTGGCCACGCTCGCAAGCGTTGTAGCAAGGCCATTTTCCGTCCAATTGATTGAGAAGGCTCTCGATTGGGACGAAGGCAGCGTTATTGATGCGCTTGATGAACTCTGGAGGCGGCGTATCGTCGACACTTGCGGGGCTTCAGAGTACGATTTCACTCACGATTTGCTGCGCGAAGCAGCTTACTCCGAATTGAGCCCGGTGCGCCGGCGTTACTTGCACCGGCGAGTGGCGCGGGCGTTGACGGAAGTGCACAACGACGACATCGAGAACTGGAACGGACAGATTGCGTCGCACTTCGAAGAAGCCGGGATGGCGGACGAGGCGATCGCATGGTTTCAGCGCGCGGCCGCTCACGCTCGACAGCGATATGCGGATTCGGAAGCGGCCGGCCTGCTCAGGCATGCTCTTGCAATACACAGCAACCTACCCGAATCCACCTCGACCCTCGAGCGTGAGCTGAGTTTACTCCTCATGCTTGGCTCGGTGCTCGTGACCACAGAAGGGTACTCGGCGCCGGACGTGGGCTCGACGTACGAGCGGGCTCTGGAACTTTCGAGGCGCTTCGATAGCAACATCTTCGTAAGCCTCGGAGGTGCATGGCTGTTCCGCATCGTGCGCGGCGATCTGAAACTTGCGAAACAGCTCAGCCTGGAGTTTCTAAAGCGGGCGGAGCAGGAGCCGACTCCACTGCGCATGCTGGCTGGAAATTTCTTCCTGGGAAGCACGCTCTTTCATCTTGGTGCGCTCGAATCCTCCTTACGCCACATGAATGAGGCGTTCCGTATGCGGGATGGCTCGAGCGATTCGGTTTTAGAGCTCTTCGCCGGACCAGATATGGAGGTCTCTTGCCGGGCTTACCTGGCGCATCTCACTTGGCACTGTGGAGACGGCGAACAATCGGTTGCCGAGGCAGAGCAGGCGATCGCGGTTGCAAAACGGATTCGCCATCCGTTCGGGGAAGCCATCGCGCTCAACTATGCCGCCATGCTCGATGTGTTCCGTGAGAATAGCCGCGCCGCGTTTCAGCATGCGCTTGATGCGGTGGAGATATGCAACGGCTATGGCTTCGCATACTATCTTGCGATGGGTGGTGTTCTGTTGGGCTGGGCGAAGGCGGCACAAGGCGACGTGCCGGCCGGTCTTAAAGACATCCGTAATGCGCTGGAGCAAATGGGACACCTTGGAGCGCAGCTTCGCCTCCCGTTCTATTTGAAATTGCTTTCAGAGACACTCGGCCGCGCCGGCCATATTCGCGAGGCGATGGCTAACCTTTCCACAGCTTTCGCAATCGCCGCCAAGAACGGAGAAACCTGGGCGTTGCCGGAACTCTATCGCACGCAAGGTGAATTGCTGGCCGTTGAAGGCAGACTGGATCATGCCCGCACCAGCTTCCAGAAAGGGTTGGACGCAGCCTGTCAGTCCGGTTCGCGCGCCCTGCAGAGAAAAATCTCGCTTCTCCTTGACGGAACGGCCGCGGGCATCTCCGCAGAACGCTCTTAGAACGCGGCGGCGCGCAAAGTGTATGTATGACTGCGGTAGGAACACCGCGGCAAGTTGTGAAATCACCCAGATTGTAAGGAGAATGCCATGTCGCTGGAACAATCCATTTTGGAGTTTCGACCGCAATTTCGAGGGGAAATCATTCAGCCTGCTGATGAAATGTACGAACAGGCGAGAAAAGTCTACAACGGAATGATCGATCGCAAACCGAGGCTGATCGTGAAGTGCACCGATGTCGCGGACGTGATAGCGGCGGTGCGAATGGCAAGAAGCAGCGGGTTGAAACTCTCTATTCGCGGAGGCGGCCACAATGCGGGCGGCCTCAGCATTTGCGACGACGGTATAGTGGCCGACCTTTCGCCCATGAACTACGTTCGGGTGGATCCGGTAAGCCGCACTGTTCTTGTGGGTGGAGGTGCGAAGTGGGGCGACGTGGATCATGCAACGCACGCGTTCGGCTTGGCAGTCCCGTCGGGCGTCATCTCGAGCACGGGCGTAGCTGGGCTTACACTCGGTGGTGGATTGGGGCATCTGACGAGGAAGTACGGTCTGACAATTGACAATCTTTTGTCTGTGGACCTAGTTCTGGCAGACGGCAGCTTTGTTGTGGCGAGCCCGGACGAAAATGCCGACCTGTTCTGGGCTGTGCGCGGCGGCGGAGGAAATTTCGGCGTCGTGACCTCTTTCGTGTTTGAGGCACATCCCGTTCACACCGTTTGCGCAGGCCCTATGCTCTGGAACCTGGAGCATGCGGCGGACATTATGAAGTGGTACCGCGAGTTCATCACGCAGGCTCCGGAAGAAATGAGCGGCTTCTTTGCCATGCTGGGCGTTCCTCCCGGGCCGCCGTTCCCGCCGGAACTGCACCTCCGCAACATGTGCGGCATCGTGTGGTGCTATCAGGGTTCCATGGACCAGGTCAACACGATCCTGGGGCCGCTCCGCAGCTATCGCCCACCGGCGTTTGAGTTCTTAGCGCCGATGCCATTTCCGATGTTGCAAGGCATGTTCGATCCGATCTACCCTCCGGGCCTCCAATGGTATTGGAAGGCTGATTTCTTCAAGGAACTGAGCGACGCCGCCATCGAAAAGCACCTCGAACACGGCTCCGCTCTGCCCACCTGGCAATCGACCATGCACCTGTATCCGGTAAACGGCAGGGCAAGTCGCGTCGGCCAATCCGAAACCGCTTACAGCCACAGGGACGCGGTGTGGAGCGAAGTGATTGTCGGAGTAGATCCCGACCCGGCAAACTGCCAGAAGATCATTGCTTGGGCAAGAGATTATTACGATGCTCTGCATCCCTTCGGCGCCGGCGGCGCTTATTTGAATTTCATGATGGAAGAAGGAGAAGAGCGCATTCGCGCCACATATCGAGGCAACTACGCTCGCCTTGAAACGATCAAAACGAAATACGATCCGGAGAACTTCTTCAGCGTGAACCAAAACATCCGCCCGGCACCGTCATACGTTGCCTCCAGCTAAGTGGCCAGCTCCAATGAGCTTTGATCGTCTTGCCGGATCCGCGCATTGCCGGAACGAAGGCGCTTATGTGCGTTCGATTCGAGCAGGACGAAAATACCGCGCCGCGTCGGGGCGGAACAGGATCCAGCCAATCACGATACAAAAGAAAGCGTGCATGAAGAATTGACGGATGGAACCCGCACTGAGGATGACGTGAAATGCCATCCAAGCGAGCGCGGCCCAACGCGCCCAGTTATGGCCTCGGAGCAAGAAGAGCCCAGATAACACAGCGAACAACTCGGTCAGTTCCACAGAGAGGGCGTCAAAGCGGAACGCGTTTGCCGACAGGAGTTCGGGTAAATGGTAAGCAAAACCGACCACTCCGATGACGACGTACAGGCATGCGAGTACCGTCACTGATAGGGGACGCGTATTCCGATTCAGGGAAGGACCTGCACGCGCGGCCTCGGCCGGCTTCATTGATAGACTCTCCCACAGGCAATCATAAATGACCGAATTAGCCCAGGCTCTCATTGCAGAAAGCGCGCACGCTACCCCTGCGAACATCCTGGAGGCCCTACCCGAAGACTTGGCTAGGCGCGTGATTGACGGCGTTCCTCATACCATCTACCAGGAACTCTGGCACCTTGCCTACTGGCAAGAAATAACCCTCAACTGGATCTCGGGAATCGAAACGGCCTATCCGGCTAAGATGACCGATGCTTTCCCCGACGAGGCGCAAGGCAGCAGAGAGTCCTGGGCGGAACTTTGCCGCCGCTTTCTCGACGGTGCCGAGCAAGCCGCCTCGATCGCCGAAGATCATGCGCGGCTTTCAACGGTGATCCGCTGTCCCTCCCGCCCGGGACGACCGATCCGCTTTATGACCGTTCAAGACCAGCTGCTTAGCCTGGCAGCCCACAATGCGTACCATTTGGGCCGGATCGTTCTTCTTCGTCAGCTCGCAGGCGCTTGGCCGCCCCCGTCTGGTGGTTTCGCCTGGTGACACGATTATGGGGTCCGTTATCCCGAATACATTCTTGCCGCGGCAGGAATATCTGACTGGAACTTCGCGAGCGGCTTGCATAATCGATATAGTGAAAGAGGTCGCGATGAAAAAGCTACGAGCGACTGGCGTGCGCGGTTCTATGCTTCGGTCATGTAGCGGGATAGCAACCGCGGCTGCGTTAATCGTGGGAATTGCCGCGATCACTGGAACGTGTCGCGCGCAGGCAAACCCGAAAGAGACGCCGCCACCTCAACCGGGCACTCTGAAGACCGACGACACCAAGAACGGCAACTCGAATCCGCCCGAGAGCAAGCGAATCTTCTGGATCATTCCGAATTACCGCACGTCTCCCAGCTTGCATCCCTACGTTCCGCTGACGGCAAAGGAGAAGTTCACGATCGCGACAAAAGACGCGTTTGACCGCGGGACATTCATTCTGGCCGCACTGTTTGCGGGTCAAGGCCAATTGACAAACTCTAATCCGTCGTTTGGACAAGGCGCGGCCGGGTATGCACGTTATTTCGGGACTTCTTGTGCGGACTGGGTGATCGGCGATTACATGACGGAAGCAATTTATCCAGTAATGCTGCATCAGGATCCGCGGTATTTCCGCAACGGCAAAGGCGGCCGCTGGTCACGCCTCGGTTACGCGATGAGCCAGGTCGTCATAACGCATGGCGATAGCGGAAAGACTCAATTCAATTTCTCAGAAATCGTAGGAAACTCCACGGCGGTGGCCATTTCGGAGGCTTATTACCCGGACAACCGGGACTGGCAGGATGCCGTATCGAGACTGGGCAGCCAGGTCGGTGTCGACATGGCGGCGAACGTTCTAAAGGAATTCTGGCCTGACCTCGAGCGAAAGTTCGGGCGCAAAAAGCACGAGTGAGCAATCAGATAATCAGCTTTAAATCTGACATCTGATTTACTGATGGCTTCGCCTCAGCGATCCCGGAGCAGAACATAATCTGTGAGCGAGCGCAGGAACGATTTGTGCTCGCTCTCCGGACAGCTTTGGTAAGCGATATCAAACGACTCATGCGCGGCCGCGAGAAACTCGTAAGCAGCACTCTTGGCAAACTCGATACTGCCCCGGTCCAGCATCAGTTCATGCATCCACATGACTTCGCGATGGATGCGGCGGGTGCGCGGCTTCGAGAGGACGGCAAAAATTTGGCTTCGCTCGAAGTCCGTACAGTTCTCGAGGAGATGCATTAGCATTAGCGTCCGCTTTCCTTCATAGATGTCGCCTGCGGTCTCCTTGCCGTAGGTGCGGCCGCCTGCCAGGTTCAAGACGTCATCCTGAATCTGGAACGCCAGGCCGAGATAGAACCCGAATTCGTTGAGCGGTGAGGGATCGATGTTGCCGCGCCTGGCGATCAGCGCGCCTATCCGGCACGGGTGAACAAAGCTGTACCAGCCGGTTTTCAACAGCACCATGCGAATGTAGTCCTCTGTTTTGAGCAACAGATCGTTGTTACGTATCCATCCCAGTTCAAGCGCCTGCCCTTCGAGCGATCGCAAGAGGAGATGGTCAAACTCTTCGCAGATTCCCCACGCCAAGACTGGACCCAGCTTACTTACGTTCTGCCGTAGAAGACGCATGCTCAGGGCCTGCATGGCGTCGCCTGCGTTCACAGCGAGCGGGATACCGTGTTCGATATGCACCGCCGGTGAACCATGGCGCGTTTCGCTCAGATCCTCGACATCATCATGGACCAGAAACCCGTTGTGGAGCATTTCGAGCGCAGCCGCGCTGTAAACAGCGTCATCAAGCTCGCCGCCGAAAGCACCGCAAGTCGCAAGGCAGAGCGCAGGACGTAAACCTTTGCCGGCGCGCGAGAGCGTCTCGCGGACAATGCCGTACAGGTAAGGATGGCCGTCCGGCACCGAGCGCGATAGTACTTCCATGGTCCGCATTCGGTAGCCGCTCAGCTGATGTGCAAACTGAGAACCGCTGTCGAGCAGCATGGAATCAGTTCTTCTGTACGATGCGCAAACGCGGACCCGCCCCACGAGAAACTACAGTGGGCGGCATACCTGCAACCGCATTCACGGCAGCTAACGCAGCATTCACAGCCGTGTCGTCCCACGGCAGGCCGGCATTCCAGCGCTGGCGGTCATAGGCCCGTACCGGTTCAAACAGTTCCGGTTCGTGCAGCTTCCACAAGCGGCACGGCGAAGCTCTTGAACCGGATCGTTTAATGATCCCATTAACGGCGCGACGAGCGGCTTCGTTCGCTCCCTCCATCGTGGCCAGATCTGTATAGGTTTGGATGTAGTCGGACGCCAGAAAAAAATTCGGGATCGCCGTAACGGCATCCGGGCGCAGGCGCCAGCTATCAACCAGGTTGACAAGCAGTGGCTCGACATCATCGAACCGGTGCCTGCGCTTTGGATCGGCGGCGATGTCGGGATCAAGATACCAATAATGGAGGTCGGAATCGCGCAGCACCTCCTTTCCACCGACATTCAGACTGCGCTTTAGCTGGTTCCAGACCTCATCGGCTATCTCATGTCTCTTGCAGTCCCAGGCGCATTTGCCGTTCAGTCCGGGCGTAACCCAATCTGATATGTCGACCGAGATGATACCTCGCGTTTTTCCATCGCCAAAGCGCGCGAGGTCGACGTCCGGCCAGAACTGCCTTTGCGAAACGGATGTGATGGCCCAGGCCGAATCGAGGTAGATCGCGTGGCCGTGAACGATGGGCACATCGCGCGTCAAATAAAATTGAATGCCGTTCATCCAGTCGACATACTGAGCCAAGTGAGAAAGGTTCGCGAGGCGAGGCTCGCGCTCGATCATCGACGGCGTAATCATGGGGACGAAGCGTTCCACCGGCATGGCCGCAATGTAATAATCGGCCGTGATATCGCGCGCGGCTCCATCCAGGGTCTCCACCGTGACGCTGCGGATCATGCCAGCGTTGCATTCAATGGAACGGACCGTTGTCTCGAAGTGGTATACCACGCCTAGCGAGCGCAGATAATCAAGCCATGGTATGAGCCAGACCTCATTGGTGGGGCCGGCCAGCAGACGATCCGATGTGACCGTCGCCGGGTCGGCGATACCGAGCAGCAGTTGCAGGAAAATATCGCCAATGGTACGCGTGCTGGCGCGCTGGGCCTGCGCAGCGACCAGTGATCGCGTGATCCCATGTCCAAGCAGTTTCTGGTAACCTTCGGAGCGCTCGTCGGCGCCGATAAACTGCCACCATCCGATCTTTTCGTATTCTTGAATGCGGCGCTCCTCACACGAGCTGATCACCTGCCAGACGCGCGACGCAAAGAAAGCGATCTCATTAGGCGGAACGCCGAACTGACCTGACATCAACTGCAGAAAGTTATTGAGGGTGAGCTGAACGCCTTCGAGCGTACCCGGAAAAGAAGCGGTGGTCACGATTCCCGGCTTATCGTAATTTGCCAACAGCACCTGGGTAGTGTTCGACATGTTACCGGCGACACTTCCCGTGCCGAAAGGAATCCGCTCCATGGTGTCGATAATGTGCCGGTAGAACGAAGGGAAGAAACGGAACCCATGCTCGCCCGGTACCCATGGGCACAGAGCGGGGGCGTGCGGCCCCGCCGTCGAATACTGGCGCCAGTATTTCGCAGCCAGCGCCTGCGTCCGCTTTCCGCCGTGATCTCCGAGTTCAGGCAATACTGGAATGCTGCGGGCTTTTCCGCCGCACAGAGGCTGGCGTTCGTAGACCTCGACCTGGAAGCCACGCTCGGCGAGCTCATGGGCTGCACTCATACCCGCGACGCCACCGCCCAAAATCGCTACCTTTTTGCCCAACTAGTCCTCCCCGCTCGCGCTGCTCACCTCAAACGAGACCGAGTAGATGTCGTAGTGCACCGCAAGCGCCTCCGTATCGGCATAGCCAACGCCCAGACACTGCATGCGATTCAGCCAGGTATAGCGCGCGTCCGAAGTAAGAAAGCGCGGGGTGAGAATGACCGGACTCGTCTTTGGAAAATGGCCCGCCAGCGCACGCGCAAAACCGTCTGTACCGAACTCAACGATGCCCGAGGTCTCCATCAGAATGAGCGCGCCGTCCTGGGTTTGGATCGTGGTGCGGATGTCTGTGATACCCACGCCGTCTGTGCGGATACGCATCCAATCTCCGCCGCTGGGATGAAACGCACCGGCGATTCTGCCGCTCAACGATCCGCCTTGCACAAGAAAGTCAACTCGCAGACCGTCCGGCGTGTTACCGATGACTTCGAGCTGGCGCCGAAGCTGTATCGTCATACGCGTCAGGTACTCTGTCCGGTATGGATACGGACGATCGCAGGTCAAGGCAGCCTTTTCTATGCGCACATCAGCCGCACGCGGCGATTGTTGTGAAATCTGGAAGCAGGACGGGAAGGGCGACGGTGTTGTGAGCTGGCGGCCTGCGAGCACCACCACGGGCTGATACTCAACGCGCGCGCCGGGCAGGAATACCGGCAATGACGCGCGGAAGTATTGCTTTCGGGCAGCGAAGTCGGTACGAGACAGTGTGGCGCGTATCCTGCGTTCAACCTGACCCTCTTCGCGATACAGAATCGAAACACTATTACCCGGCAATGCGGGAGCGACACCAACGGTGATTTCCACCGGAGCATCGACGGCGCCACCCTGCGGCGGAGCTGGCGTATCAGGCGTTCCGTACCAGGCACTCAGCCCGTTCGCTGAAAACTCCATGCGGGTTCTCTATATGTGTATGAGAGTTTCTATGGCGTCGCGCTCTTTGACCCGTAATACGAAGCGCTCGGAAACGCGGAAAATCCAGCGCGGCTCGGCAGAGACCTGCAAAAATTTGGCCGCGATGTCGGCGGCAACAACAATCTCGACCGGCTTTCCGGCGAGCGAAACCAGTACGCCGTCCCTCGGGGGCAGAGTTCCCGTTCGAACCAGCGGACCTTCGATAAGCGGGCGAATGCGGTCGCTCGGGAGCACAAGCGTACCGGGATTTGGTGTCTCAGAGATAACGAACAGCTCGCTGCCCAGCGCTAGCGCGTATGGGCCAATGTAACCGCGACTCTCGAGCTCAGCGATGCCGAGGGCGACTGCTTTCAACAGTTCGTCGCCTGTGTTCATGGGAATTGTTGTTTGGTGGCCGCGATCATAAAGACCGTGGTTCGGAATCCCGCCGGTCACCCGGTAGACAGGCGGCATTCCAGAAGGTAAGCCGCTTGCCCCGCGAAAGATCAACGCATCTTCGACGTGTGCAATGATATTCGCTGCTCGCCGGAAGAGACTGAGCGCAGCGCTTAGGTCGGGTTGCGCAACTTGCTGGCTGCTCAGAGGCACGTTCACAGCGATCGTCGTGATGCGTAGCGGCTCGCTCTCACTTACATGCAGGCGATCTTCCGGGCAGGCACATGGATCTGTAGGCTTCTCAACGCCGAGCACTTCCGCCGGAACCGTTTCGGCATCGGCAGCTATGGGCCCGTACAGTGGTAAGAATCTCGCAGCTACGCGCGCCCTGCGAGCCTCTTCATAAATGGTCTGCTGAACGTTCTGCCATTGCTGCGCGGTCCACTCCAACGGCATGCTGGTGTCGCTCATTTATTCTTCATCCTTTCGTAACAACGATGTTCGACTGCTGCGACGACTGCTCTCCCGGAACGTAGCGCAGTTCGGGCGGGAACCGCCCGTCCACGACACCGGCTATATCGAAATCGCTCGGGAACCTGCTTAAAACACCTTCCAACAACTCACGGCCGCGCTGCGCCTCACCACGCTGTTCCAGAATTTCACACAGACTTCGTGCAGCTCGCAACTCGAGTGAGAGGGCGGACTGGCGGTGGGCGATCTTGATTGCCTCCACCAGATCGGCTTCCGCGCGCACAAAGTCCCCCGCTTCGGCCCGTATCTCACCCCGGAGGCGATACGCCTCCGGCGCCATGACTCCGCCGCTGCGCCAACCTGGGTGGTCGATGGCGCATTCGAGCGCCTCGAGCGCTTCGCTGGTCCGGCCCGCCTTTCGCAACGCCTCCGCCGTGACCACCATATCCTGAATCAGCATCAATTCGGTCCTGCTCTGATGTAACGCTTTGCGCGCTGCAACCACCCGGCCGGCGGCTTCGCTCGCTTCCGTGCTATTCGCTTGCGCTTCCATAGCATCGCACCAGGCCAGATACATATGGCTCATAGGCACCCACATCGCGTATCCTTCGCGCGCCGAAACTCTTAGAATTTCGCGGGCAGTCGCTCGCAGCAGTTCCACGTCACGCCAGAAGTGATAGATATACATCCCGAATGACATCGCATAAGCCACGGTCGGCAAATGATTCAGTTCGACCGCCATATCGAAATTGAGTCGCATTTCGCGCGCGGACTGCATGGTTTCGCCCATCATCCACAGGCTGGCCGCATTGAACGCGCGGATGACAGTCATAGACGAAAGCTGAAACATTTTGACGGTCTGCCAAATGGCTTCCGGTGTAGCGGCCATCATTGCATTGGCCGCATGTCCTCGAGCCTGGGCGAACTCGCCCGCGAAATAGAGCGTATACCCCACCGCGTGCGCACCCGCCAATGCAAACGTCGGCGTTCCGACTTGTTGCGCCATATCCAAGATCCGAAGGGCAATTTCCAGACACTCACGAAGCTCACCCCGGAGAAAGTAAACGGACCAAAGCCCATACAGCGCTCCAAAGAGACGCGGCCCGTCATTCAATTGCATCGCAAGTTCTCGCACGCGCAGGCAGCTTTCTTCCACCTCATTGCTGGCCCACCCGTAGGCGGCCATGCGAGCCGACATCAGCTGCATCTGCACCGCGATTTCCAGGCCGGGACCTTCTGCAAAATCAGGTGTCAGACGGCGAAGCGCCTTCAGAGCAGCATCGCAATGCGACATGGTTTCCTGAATTGCTCCCCTGCCCGCGGCACGCTCACCGGCCTCCATCCAGCAGCGGGCCGCTTCCGCATAGCACGCGGCTGCATCGAAGTGAGTCGCGATCAGCTCAGGCTGTTCGGCGGCAATCTCGGGGAAGTGCTCCGTCAGCTTGCGAGCGACCCGGTCGTGATAACGCTGCCTGCTCTTCCGAACGAGCGAAGCGTATGCCGCGTCTTGGATGAGCGCGTGCTTGAAGATGTAATGAACACCGCCCTGGGAAGTAGAACGGTAAATCAGACCCGTCTCTTCCGCCTTATGCAGTGCCTTTGCAACTACGTTCTCGGGTGCATCGGCCACTAGACGGAGCAGGCTGACACTGAAGTCGCGGCCCAGCACGGAGGCCATGCGAAGCACCTCGCGCGCTTCTCCTAGGCGGTCAAGACGCGCGGTGAGCGAGTCGCGCACCGTGGCAGGAATCAATCCCTCGGGCAAATCTCCGCTTTCGTCCCGCCCTGCACGCATTTCCGATAGCAAGCCCGATTCGAGCACGGCTTTTGTGACCTCCTCCAGGAAGAGCGGAACGCCTGCCGTGCGGGCCACAATCTTATCGAGAACAGCAGGCGGCATCTCCCTGTGCTGCGCCACACGCCTGATCATCGAAATTGCTTCTTCTTGTTCGAGCGGCTTAAGATTGATGACAATATCATTTGGTCCCGGCTTCCACGCTGGAACAAACTCAGGCCGGTAGGTGAGGCCAGCGAGGATCGGTGAGTGTTGAGTCCGTTCGAGAAAATTCTGTAACAGCTCGATGCTGGAGGGGTCCGCCCAGTGCAGGTCCTCCGCGATAAGCAGCAAAGGACCGGATCGCGCTTGCGCCTCGATCCATGCCCCAATGCTGCCGGCCGTAATCTGCCGTTTGCGCTGGGGCGTCAAGTCCGGCGGGCGCGAGCCGGCGTCGGAGACGGTGAGAAGGGTCTCTAAGAGCTGAATGGAATCGGCATCTGTAACGCCGGCCTCCGCCAAGCTACGCCGGAGCTTCTGTCGTTTGTATTCATCGGAGTCGCCCCGCTGGAAACCGAGTGAGCGCGCGAGCAAGTCGGCAAAAGGATACAGCGCACTCGCCCGGTGGTAGGGAGAACAGCGGCAGACGAGAACGCTTGCACCGCCCAGCCGCGCCAGCTCATTCAATACCCCGATCAGTCTTGACTTTCCGAGC
>JAFAMM010000257.1 GCA_019233375.1 Acidobacteriaceae bacterium | reverse complement strand
ACCGAAGGGCGTGTTGCTGATCGGACCTCCCGGTACCGGTAAGACACTACTGGCACGGGCCATCGCCGGCGAGGCGAACGTGCCGTTCTTTTCGATCTCCGGTTCTGACTTTGTCGAGATGTTCGTTGGCGTGGGCGCCAGCCGCGTCCGCGACCTGTTTGAGCAAGGTAAGAAGAACGCGCCCTGCATCATTTTCATTGACGAAATCGACGCAGTCGGCCGTCATCGCGGCGCGGGACTCGGCGGAGGACACGATGAACGTGAGCAGACATTGAACCAGCTGCTTGTGGAAATGGACGGCTTCGAATCGAATGAAGGCGTCATCCTGGTGGCTGCGACGAACCGTCCGGATGTTCTGGATCCGGCGCTTCTGCGCCCGGGCCGGTTCGACCGGCGCGTGGTGGTGGATCGGCCGGACGTGCGCGGGCGGGAAAGTATCCTGAAGGTCCACACAAAGAAGACACCGCTCGGTGATGATGTCGATCTATCAGTGATCGCGCGTGGCACGCCGGGATTTGCCGGCGCGGATCTGGCGAACCTGGTAAATGAAGCCGCGCTTGTTGCCGCGCGGCAGAATCGCAAAGTGGTTACTCAATATGACTTTGAGCTGGCCAAAGACAAGGTCCTCATGGGCGTTGAGCGCAAGAGCCTGATCATCAGCGACAAAGAAAAGCGCATGACGGCCTATCACGAAGCCGGACACGCGCTCGTCGCAGCGCTGCTGAAGGATGCCGACCCACTGCATAAAGTGACGATTATTCCTCGCGGCATGGCGCTTGGCCTGACGATGCAACTGCCAATGGACGACAAGCTTTCGCATGACAAAAAGTATTTGGAAGCGCGGCTGTCGATTCTGATGGCCGGCCGTATAGCGGAAGAGATTTTCCTGGACCAGATGACGACCGGCGCGGGCAATGATATCGAGCGTGCGACGGAGATGGCTCACAAAATGGTTTGCGAATGGGGTATGAGCGAACTCGGGCCGCTCAGCTTCGGCAAAAAGGATGAGCAAATTTTCCTCGGGCGCGAAATCGCCCAGCACCGGGACTACAGCGAAGAGACCGCGATCAAGATTGACCAGCAGGTGCGACGCCTGGTAGAGGATGGCTACAACAAGGCGAAGGAGATCATTCAAGAGAGATCTGACGCATTGGTTCGGATCGCCGAGGCGCTCCTTGAGCGCGAGGTTCTGGACGGACACGAAGTTCTAGACCTCATAGAAGGAAAGGCGCTTCCGAAGCTTGCGACTACGCCGAAGCCTTCTACCACGCCTCCCCAGGACGGCGGAACGGTGATCGCGCCGCATCCGAGCCCGCTTCCCGGGCTGGTGGGTGGCGAGAGTCCACAACCCGCTTAAGCGCGATTCCAGACACGAACAATTGCGCCCTGGTTACGGCTTTTTGTATCAGGGCGCTTTCGGCTTTAACGGCTATTGAGGCATTCGCTCGACGGTGAGCGGAGCATCGAGCGTAAATGTCAGCACGGTTTCGGAAGGAATTTTGACCTGCTGGCCATGAGTCAGGGCTTGGAAACCGAACGTGCCGCCGCCGCCGACAGCGGTCCCGATCGCAGCGCCTTTGCCTCCACCGGCAAGCCCGCCAATCAAAGCGCCGGCAGCGGCACCGATACCGGTGCGAACGGCTGTCTGTTTTCCGCGGCCCTTGCCCTGCTCGGTGTTGACATTGCTGTCGACGGGGAACGCGCGGCCATGGTACTCGATGCTGGTCACCGCGACCGAGAGTTCGCTCGACCCTTTAATGCGGCCCGCACCTTTGGCGTTGGTCAACGTAACAGTGACCGGCGCGCCGGACGGTATGACCGTGTGCCCGTTTCGCGTCATGGGCGCGTTCAGGGACGCGCGGAACGTTTGACCGGTCGAATTGGTTTTGGAGTCGATAGAATCGATCATCCTGACTGAAAAACTTTGTCCAGCCGGGATTGTAGTTCGAATAGGTTTCGGCGGGGGCGGCGGTTCGCTGGGTGCTACTGGAGCCGCGGCCGGTGCCGGAGCGGGCTCCTGAGCTGGAGGTGAAATTGGAGCTGCGGTCTGCGAAGGCGGTGGCGCGGGCTCGGGAGCGGGTGGCGCTGACGGATTGGCTGGCGGTGGCGGCGCTTGCTGATTTTCGCTGGCCGGAGGCGGCACGGCCGCAGCAGCCTGCACTTTCATCTGATCCGTAACGCTTCTTACTCCCGTGGTGCCGTTGGCCACCTTCATGGCTTCGAGTTCGACATCGGAGGTAGGGACGTCGCCGCTTAGCGTTACTGTACCCTGCTTAACGTCGACCGAAATACTCGCAGCCTTTGTGGTGGCGTCCGCGTACAGCTTCGACTGAATATCGGTTTTGATGGCATCGTCAGTGGGAGCTTTGCTCCCGCAACCGACGGCCAGAGCGCAGGACACTGCTGCCGTCAGAAGCACTAACTTATTTGCGTTCATATTCGCTTCTCCCTGCCGCTGCGGTTCTGCGGGCCGACGGCGTAGAATTTCGATCGAAGGTACGTACGCGTACAAGCACGCACGTACCGACCCTCATTTTGGCAGAGTTTAGCTGATGGCTGGAAGATACAATAAAAGTTCGGCAACTGACGACAGGAATTCATGGCAGAGCATACCGCCACCGTACAACCCGCACAGACAGCGCGTCCGGCAGAGGCCAAGCGTGACCAGACTCGCAACACGATTGCCGAATGGGTCGTCACGATCCTCTTGCTGCTGTTCGGCACCACGACACTGGTGCAGGCGTTTGTCATTCCTACCGGGTCGATGGAAGACACTCTGCTGATCGGGGATCACTTGCTGGTGGACAAGTTGGCCTACTCGCCCTCCGGAAGCTTCAGCAAATATATCCTGCCGTATGAAGAGCCGAAGCATGGGGACATCATCGTGTTTCGGTACCCAGCAGATATCTCGCAAACCTTTGTGAAGCGGGTCATCGGCGTGCCGGGCGATCACATCAAAGTGGTGGACCGGGTGGTGTACCGGAACGGAGTACGCCTGAATGAGCCGTACGTCTTCCACAAACTGGGCTATGGGGCGGGCATAGGAACGTTCCCGGCCGAACCGCAGCCTTACGCAGACCCACAACACCCAGCGCAGGGCGTTCTGCAACAGGACATGCTGCAGCATCACGTTACCAATGGCGAAGTGGTGGTCCCTCCAGGAGAATATTTCGCGATGGGCGATAACCGGGAGAACTCACTGGACAGCCGGTATTGGGGGTTCGTTCCGCGCGACTACATCATTGGAAAACCCGTGCTGATTTACTGGTCGTATAAAGCGTCCACGGAAGACCTGGCCGGCAGTTCCGTCAACTCATTATTCAGCCATGCCACGGACCTGATGGCGCACTTTTTCACTAGAACGCGATGGAACCGGACGTTCAAAGTGATTCGCGGATATCCGGACGCCCAACTGCCCGATCACCCCGTTGCCGACAATCCCGGGTCGGCAAATCCATAACTGAACGCAATCGGACCGAATTCGGTCAGCGGTGTTCCGCCGAATAACTGGCTGTCAGAGTGAGTACGTCGACGACGTTTCCGGAGCCCGGGTACACGAGCTGCGCCTCCACCTCCCGGGCCTGCTTCCGCACCTGCTTCTCTTCGTTCCTGAGGTGAAGGTGGTGATCCGCCGTGATCAGTTGCTGCAACGCCGCCGCGCGCACATTTGTAAACGCAGCACTCGAGGGTGCCATTGAGAGCGTATGCAACAGTTCTGTCCGAGCATCGCTCCATTGCTGCTTGGCGATCAAGAGAGATCCGTAAATCTCGCTTACGACCGCTGCATCGAACGGGTTTCCGTCCGCCAGCGTCTCGACCCGTCTCTTGGCATTCTGCAAGGTCTCCATTGCCTGGTCATACTGATGCTGCAGGATCTGTACACGAGCCAGGAGCGCCAGGGTTCGGGGCATTCCGGTGGCGACCGCGCTAATTGCGCGCAACCCGACGCTTACCTTAAAGAATTCGACGGCGTCGTCAAGCTTCCCCGCCTCGCTGCACAGGCTGCCATAATCCTCGTATAGATGCGCGCGCAATGTGGCGCTGATCGCGGGTTTGTTGCCATATTTGCTGAGCAAGAGCTTGATCCGGTTCAAGGCTTCAGAAACCTTGCCCTCCTGGTAATCAATATGTGACTCCGTATCGGTCATGAGAATGTCATCGACGGGATCCAGAGTTGCTGTGTTGCGCCCGGCCGCCATGCTTTTGGCCATCGCTTCATCCGCTTCCTTGAGTTGATGCGCTTGCGCGTACATGACGGAGAGATCGGAATAGACGCGCGCCGTAAGGGACGCGCCTTGAGGCCCGCACGACTCGAAGAAGTGCGCGGATTGTAGATAGGCCGCCGCCGCATTTCTATATTGGCCCGACCCGGCGTACGCACTCGCAAGCACGAAATGCGCGAGTCCCCGGTCCACGGGCATCAGCGCCGGCGCAGCGGAGTCAATCAACAATGCGTGCTGTGCGGTAGCTTCCGCAGCCCCGAAATGGCCTTCTCGCAGTTCGAGGCGGCCAATCTGAACCTCGGCTCTCGCTTGCAACCGGCAAGACCCAAGGGCGGCGGCACTGGTTTTCAGCTGCTCCAGAGCGAGGCCGATGTTACCATTGGCCTCGGCTTTTTGAGCGCTCTCTTGGCTTTGGGAATACATTGCAGACTGGGCGGCGCTGCAATCGGCACCCGTTTGCGCGAGGGCCGTTGGCGCCTTGACATCCGCAGCGTCGGCGCAAACGCTCCCGGCGATGAACATGAAGGCCACGGCAAAGGAAAACAGAATGAATGAGTGGAAAACAATTGTGGGTTTCGCGTACTGCATACGGCTACTACTGCGTTTGAACAGCGCCGTTCGGATTGTTTTCGCTCGAATGCTACTTACGAAAGGTCTTCAGTCGCGTTGTTTGTCACACTTACTAAGATTTGTAGTCAGATCAGATGGTACGTGCTCAACGGAAGAAGCCGGCTAGTAACTGGCTGACTTGCTCGCCTTCTTCGTGCGGAAGCCAGTGACTTGCGTGCTCAAAGCGGACAAGTCGCACATCGGTGCACTGCTGCGCACTCTCGTCCGCCATTCGCGGCAGTAAAAAGCGGTCCTCTACACCCCAGAGAACCAGTGTCGGGACGGAGAGCTTTGCCGAAGGCACCTGGGGCCAATGACGAAACAGCGCGCGATACCAGTGAATCATCGCGGAAACCGCACCCGGCTGCGACCAGGCTTCGCGATATCGCTGTAAGTCTTCCGACGTAAAGGTGCCGGAACGGCTGGTACGCCGGAGTGAATCAATACCGAGCCGGAAATTGCCCATTGAAAATAAGGCTTCCGGCAACACTGGAAGCTGGAAGAAGAACATGTACCAGCTTTTGAGCAGTTGCGCAGGTCTGAGAAAATAGCGCCGCATCACGGAGGGATGGGGTACGTTGAGTATCGCTAGTCTTGAGACCCTGCTTGCGAAGTGAATCGCGGTGTTCCATGCGACAGCCGCGCCCCAGTCGTGGCCGGCAAGAAAGAATGTTTCCCGGCTCAGATGATCGGCGATCGCGATCACGTCGGAGGTCATGCAGGGCAATGCGTAATCCCGTACGCGCGCCGGTTTGCTGCTGAGGTTGTAGCCTCGCTGATCGGGTACAATTACGCGCAAACCCGCTGCCGCAAGCGGCGCGATTTGCTTGCGCCAGCAGTACCAAAATTCAGGGAAGCCGTGCAGGAGAATAGCCAACGGCCCGTCCTTTGGTCCGGCGGCGACGGCGTGGAGCTTTACTTCTTTATTGACGAACGTATGCTCTTCAAACTGGGCGAATTCCGGGCTGCCACGATCAGGAAACATCATGGGATGGTGATTGGCCAGAGAAAGCGGGGCCATACAGCTCCCGGCCGTGCGCCGTTACAATGAGCACTTGGTCCGGGGAAACGCCTAGCTTCCCGGCGGTTTCCCGATAAACGAGCGAGCTTCATCATCCGGAATCAACCGGCAGTTGTTCTACTGTCGCCTGAGACCCTGACCAGGAGATCGCGGACCGCATCGCTCGCTTCGAGATCATCAGTCACCGGCGGCGCGCTCGCACCGGCATCAAGCAGTGCTTGCACCGTGGCGACGTAATTTCCCGTATCGCGATGCCACCCATTGACCGACCCATGAAGGGCCGAACGGAGCGCCGTAATTCCGAATTCGCAGTCTTTACGCTCGAGCTGAGGATGGTATTGAAGAATGTCGCGAACCATCGCGGCGTTCCCATGCCAAGCTGCCCAGGAGAGTGGGGTTAGCCCGTATTCGCCGGCCACTTCAACCGGCCAACCGGCACCGAGCATCAGCCGCACCGCATCGAGGTTGTTATTTTGCGCAGCATCGGCCAAGTGACGCCGTTCTTCGTCCGACAAGGTTTGAACGAGATCCGGGCGGCTGGCGAGTAGCTGCGCGAAGACTTGTTCGTCGCCCAATTCCAGGGCCTGCGCGAGCTTCACGTCCTCCGAACTGCGCTGCATGAGAAATTCAAAGACCGCTTCATGGCCGAAGTCGCGCGCTACCAGGTGAGGAGTTCGGTTCCGGCCGAAGGATTCAATGTAAATCGTACCTTCGCTTCGCGAATCGTGTTTTGGGAAAAAGGCGTCAGACACACGCATTCGGATGCATGCGGGATCCGCCTCCAAATGCTTCCGCACCAGGTCAAGGTCACCGAGAGCGGCTGCCATGAGAATGTCGGTACGGCACCCGCGAGCGATCAAGTAGCGCGCAATGTGCTGGCGGTCATGTGGGTAATGCCGTGCCTGGACAACGCGCAGCATATGCTGGGCTGGAGTCGATTCATGTTGAGTATCGAGAGCGTCAATATCGGCGCCACTCTCAACAAGCAGTTGCGCAATTTCGATGGTGGAAGCGCAATGCAAAGGTGTCTGGCCATTCGCGCCGCGTGCGCCGGCCGCCTCGGGATGGGCTTCGATGAGTTTCTGTAAGGTATCGAGCATGCCGAGACGCGCCGCAGCGTGCGTATCCACGATGGCCCCTCGCTCGATAAGAAACCCGGCCATTTCCGGTGAGCATTCGTCCAAAACGCCCATTCCTCCGGCCCACCACCGGCTTCTGGCGTTAATATCTGCTCCTGCTCGGAGGAGGACGTCGATCATTTTGCGGTCGCTCCTTTGGACGGCTGCCAAAAGTGCTTGCATGCCGGCGCCGTAGTTTGCCATCGGCTCATTGATGCGGGCCTTTAGTTCCGGATGCTGTTCCAGCACAAGAGCGGCTTTGGCCGAGTCACTGGCCCGAACGGCTGCGGATAGCATTTCGGCGGGTTCACGTTGGCGTGCAAGAGACTCCACATGCGCCTTGAGCTTTGCCCAACTGGGGAATCCATACTCGCGTGCCACGAGATGCTGTGCGCCGGCGAGCTTTGCGGAACCCGGGGCGGAATCACTTTGCTGAAGCCGGCCTAAAAGATCCTTAGCCTGCTTTTTCAGATGTTCCAGATTTGGTTTGTCAGGTAATGCACGAGACATCATTCCTCTCCTTCTTGTGGCCCGGTGTCCGCTGCGTCGGGCAGAAGTGAGGTTGATGTTGCGTACGGCCGAGAACCCAGGTGGGATAATCCCTTCCCGCGGACGGGCTGCATCCTGCGATGCAGCTCTCAGTATACCCGCTTCCGAACCAGCCTGCATTGAACTTCCAAAACGGTTGCACCGTCTTATGCAGATATGCTGGACGGACTCTGGTCAGATCTGCAGTTTACAAGCCGTATGCTCGGAAAGAACCCTGGCTTCGGCGCTATCGCGATTGCGACGCTGGCCATAGGAATCGGGGCGAACACGGCGATTTTCAGTCTGGTGGATCACGTGATTCTGCGCCCGCTGGCATATCGGCAGCCGGGAAGGCTGGTGTCTATCGAGGAAGCGGTTCCGAGCTTCCACGGAGCACCGCCCGTGATACCGGTAAACGCCATGCATTTTCTCGAGTGGCGAAAATCCGTCCGCGCCTTTGAATCGCTGGCCCTGCTGGGCGGCGTGCAATTCGATCTAACGGGCTCAGGCGAGCCGTCGCGCATTCCAGCGGCGCGCGTCTCCTCCAATTTGTTTCAGATGCTCGGTGTGCAGCCACAACTGGGACGAACGTTTCGCGCCGATGAGGACCAGCCCGGGCATGACCTTGAGGTTGTCATTAACAACGAGCTATGGAAGGGTCAGTTCGGGGGCGATCCGAACATCCTCGGGCGCAAACTCGTTCTGGACGGTCAGCCGTATCAGGTCATCGGTGTGCTGCCCGCAAATTTCCGGTTTCCGAAACTCTCAACCCTTTACTCGATGGCCATCCCCGAGGACCGGCCCCAGATCTGGAAGCCGTTCGCGCTCGAAAAGGACGAGCTGGATGCTATGGGCGATTTCAATTTCGTCTGTATCGCGCGACTAAAAGCCGGTGTTTCGCCAGGGAGGGCGCTTTCTGAACTCAATGCGGTGCAGAACAGTATCGCGAGCAAGCTGCCGGAGAAGGTAACGCTGCGCGCACTGATCTCTCCTCTCCAGGATCAAATCACTAGAGGATCGCGGACAGGTTTGCAGTTGATCCTGACGGCTGTCGGAGGCATGCTGTTAATCGCCTGCGTGAACATCGCGAACCTGCTGCTGGCGAGATCGACAATTCGCGCCCGGGAAATGGCGATCCGTACGGCTCTCGGCGCCAGCGGAATCCGTCTGCTATCGCAAATGCTGGTCGAGAGTACTACGCTCGCGGTAGCCGGGGGCGCATTCGGGGTGGCGGTGGCGTACGCGGTTCTCAGCATTGTTGTTGCGAACGCTCCCGTAGACCTGCCGCGAGTCGATGAGGTCCGGCTGGACGGGCAGGTGTTGCTGTTTACCGCCGTCATCTCCATATTCTGCGGCCTGCTAGTCGGCGTACTGCCTGCGTTAGCGTCCGCGCGGCGCGATCCACAAGAGGCGATGAAAAGCAGCGGCCGCGGAACAACGGCAGGAAAGACCAGCAGCGGCATTCGTTCCGGGTTGGTTGCTGTGGAGGTCTGCTTGAGCGTCATGTCGCTGCTAATCGGGGCCTTGCTGCTGCACAGTTTCATCAAT
>JAFAMM010000316.1 GCA_019233375.1 Acidobacteriaceae bacterium | reverse complement strand
ACCCAGCTTGAAGTACATGTCCCCCAACTCAGCCAGGCACCACGCGGTATTCTCAGGAACAGCATCGCCCGCTTCAACAGCGCTGCGCATCAGAGCAATGGCCCCAAGACCGTCGCCGGTTACGAAACGCCAATACGCAAGCCGGTTGTAGCTGTCGAGGTTCGGCCGGAGCGAAAGCATGCGGCGATAAGCCTTCCCCGCCTGTTCATACTCGCCCAGATCCATCAACGCATCGCCCAAATTACCCCAGTTTCCGGCTTCAGACGGATTATATTTAGCCATGCTGCCGGCGCGCTCGGCGACAGCCTTGAATTCGTGGCGCTGCAAGTCGATTTCATTCTGAAAACGAAGCGCCGCGAAGTTCCCGCCGTCCTTTTCAAGCATCCGGCTTACGATCGCCGAAGCGCGATCAAGATAGGCGGGGTCGGATGTCTCTCGCAACTTCTGCAAGTACGCTGAAACCAGGCCAATCTGAAATTGAGAATCGTCTGGCGCGCTCTGAAGCAGTTTTTCGTAACCGCGGATTCGCTCGTCGGTCGACGCGTGTGCCAACTTCTCGATTTGAGAGTTAGCGCTCCGGGAACCCTGGACAGCGCTGCGTGTTGCCTGATCTGGCCCTGGCCCGCGGGCTTGTTGGGCGAAAGCGAGCGCGGCGGCCAGAAGCGGAGTGCAGAGAAGTCTCTTCACTTGCCCGCTCCACTCACGTTCATCACCCGCTCACCCGGGCAGGTGTTTGATCCCAGATCGGCCAGCTCTTTTCTATACATTTGAGCGGCGGCCTCATCATTCAGTTTGGCGGCGATCTGCGCCGCATGACAGAAGTAAACCGGGTTGCGAATGCCTACAGCGAGCGCGCGATCCAGTTGAGCTTTTGCTTCCGAATACCTGCCATTGCTGTAGAGAGTCCACGCGAGGGCGTCCAGCGTGGCGCAGTCGTGATACTCCGCGCTCCGTGCTTCAGCCAGCGACAGCGCTTTGACCGGATCCCGCCTCTGGTTCAGATAAAAAAAGATCAGATTGATGTCCGCGCAACCAGTTCTATTCCTCTCGGCTTGTGCTTTGACTTCGAACTGCTGGAAAAGCGCTGTTGACCCATCCGGATGGCTGCTCTTCTCGACTACCTCGGCCCACGCATAGAGGTTACTCGCGCTCGGCACCTTCTTGTAATTGATCTCAACAAGCGAAGCGGCCTCATCGTATCGTCCTTCCGCGCTACGGATCGCGGCGAGCGTACTCCTGGCGAAATTTGAGTCTGGGAAGAGGAGCTCAGCCTGCTTGATGGCTTCTTCGGCCAGACGGATACTGCCTGACGCCAGTTCGAGCTGCGCCTTGCGTGTGAGATACCACCCCCGTTGATCGGCGTCATTCGGTGAGGCCCTCAAATTTGCTTCGTTGTAGAACTCGATGCTGCCGGTGAAATCGCCGAATACCTCACGCAGCGCCGCTGCCTTCTCAAACCCGAGAGCACTGCCTGGCCGTAGATCCAGAATCCATTGAGCATCCCGTTCGGCTTCTGCATAATTTCCGAGCGCCATGTTGGCGTCGACCAGGAGCCCCCAATTGACGATGTCGTCCGGCACCTTGCGATTGAGCTCGGTCGCGAGCTTTAGCGCTTTCGTGTACTGTTGCGTTTCAAGATAAAGCGCCGCCTGGAGCTTTTGCGATTCGTAATTGCCAGGCTCCAGCGCAGCAGAGCGTGCCAGAGCGGCGGCGGCTTGCTCAAACACAGCAGGCTCCCCGGTATCGCGGCCTTTACGGCACAATGCGAACGCCAGGTCGTTATAAGATTGAGCGCCCGGTGCCGCTTTGACCTTTTTCTGAGCAGCCGCAATTCGCAGATCAACCGGAGACGCAACGGCGAAGGCCGGGGGCGTTGTTGACTGACCGAAAGCGCTCTGCTGTGCTGGTGCAAGCCAGAAAGACAGCACAACCAGAGCGGCCGATATCATTCGTACTCGGAACATAGCTTCGGGCAGTTCTCTTCGACCGGTCAGCATGGCCATTTGCATGGCGATCGATCAGATCAATTAATGGGGCAAGCAGCTCCTGTATTCATCGTGCAGCCGGCCTCGCCCGGATCGATGTGCCGGCGATCGCGACCGCTTTGCGCGAAGGCAACGTACGGGAACGTTTCCTGATAGGGCACGTCGTTGGTATTCACGCCATCGCCGATGCGATTATTCGGGAAGACATTGAATCCGGAACTCAGCACGCCTGCCACCGCCCGGGCGGCGATGTCAGTGACATCGTCCGAGACACGGCGGCCATTAGGAAACCCGGCCGTGTCACCGGCTAGAAGGCCGAGACGCCGGCGATTGGCCGCAGGTGTGGGCGGAACACCCGTGTTCAGCCGCAGCAGGTCAGCTACAGGTCCGGGCTTAGTTCCTGGCGCTGCGATCGGGGGCGCGTAGGTGACGAGCGGTAAGAGATCCGTGCGAGGCGGCGTCGGGATGTTAATACCGTAAACGGCATTCAGTACACGCGCGAGCAACGGATCGAGATCAAAATGTGCGAATTGGGCATCGTCCTTCGGCTGGCTCATGCTCCAGTAATCTTTGAAGCCGGTTCCGATGATCAGTTCGTTGATGAGCGGATTGCCCATCCGCTGAACCTGAGAGTAGGAGCCGGAAGATTCAGCGCCAAGCGGCGCGCGACGGACGGTAATTCGCGGGCGGTACGTTGCGCCCCATGCGCCGATCGTTGCAGCGGGATTGTTCGCGGCAACTTGCGTCCCGGTCCGGGTCAGCATAGCAATCGGCACCTCGATGGCGATTGTGTTGACGTTGTAACCCGAGACAAAGTCGGGTGCTGTGTTGACGTTATCGTTCGCATCCTGAGCGGCTGTAAGTACCCCGCCGCCGGCCCCCAGCCGAAAGTTAAGAGAATCGAAGGCGGCGCCAAGGTCGATGTAGAAGGGATCGTCGACCGTACCGGCGAACACGCGAATTCCTTTATCCAGGCTATAGATGCCTTCTTGGGCGAGCGCGGGATAATCCGGCATCGTCCGCGGACCCACGTTACTGGGCACGGCAAACAGCGGGCCACCGGTACTGTTCGTCAGGGGCGTGCTGATGCCATGCTTCACCATCGTGACTGTGTAGCGCTGACGTAAGCTCAATCCGGCCGAGCCGGGACCATCGAGTGAAGTGATCGCAGGAGGAACGATTGGCGTGCCGGGGGCAACCGGCGGTGGAGAGTTTGCCGGGGCGTTGATTCCGTCGCCGGCGCCCACAAACCCGGTGAACACGCCGGGTGCGCGGATTTCTGTCTGAAATTTAACCTCGAATGTTATGTCTTCCACCGCATCATTGTCGTTATCGACTTTGATGGTGTAAAGAATGTTGTCGTCGAAAGGAAAGTAGTTCGGGCCATTGCCGGGTTCGAGAAACGGATCCACGTCGAGAATAAACGTAACTTTGGACGGGTCGTTGTAACTCACAAAGGCAAAGAAATCTGTGATGTCCGCTTTGTGGTCGAGAGCGGTAATGGGAGCCTCGCGGTGGCTAGCGGCCAGGCCGGCGGGCGGTACGGAAAGCAGCGCGGCCATGATCAAAGAGAGAACGGACTTGTATTTCGGCATGGCGTGTTCCTTTCAAGAGCAGATACGTTTTGTAAGCTTCCAGCGGATGACACCGGCGCTAAGAAATCCAACTGCCAGCAATAAGATCGTGCTGGGTTCAGGAACCGTACTGAATTGGTTGCTCAAAGTCCCTGCTGAGGCCGTGCCCGCAAGACCCCCGTCAGCCATAAGGTCGTCGGTCACACTGAGAAAGTGGGCTGCGCCAAAAAATGCCGAGTCAGTATTCTGGGTTCCGTTCAGAGTAAGTAAGCTGCCTGAAGCTGTAGTACATCCCGAAACGCCATCCGGCCCGAACGTGCCGCCCGCACAAAAGTTCTCGATGCCGGTGACCGCGCCATCGCCAGTCTGAGACGATCCGGTCAGGGCAATCGCAGAGTGGCCGTAAAAACCGCCCGCGATACGGTACGTGAAAAGAGATTGCAGCAATGCTCCCGCGGAAGCCGAAACGCTCACTGTTACACGTAACCCCGGATCTGTAGATGACCCGAAGGGCGACAACAAAATGCTACCAGCCGGAATCGGAGTAGCGCCGGTAATTGAGCTGAGTGCAGCGAAGTCGGATAGGGTATTGGTGCCTATCGTGCAACCGCCGGCCCCCAAACCAATGTAGTGTGATAGCGAAGCGTCGGAGCACGCCGAAGTGGCAAAGCTGAACCGGGAGACGCAGATAAGAGCCGCGGCCAGCATTGAAAACTTTCTCACAAGGAACCTCCTTGCGCGCTGCATTGTGATAGTCAGCTGCTCGTTATGTGTACGATGACCGGTGATCTAGTGGATTTGATTTTATACTCTCTCGTGCCGTACCAAAGGTACTGATAGTTTGGAGGTGTATTGCGCCACCTTCCCGTGGTGGCTAGAAATACAATTCCGCGGCCCGAATTCACCCTCAGGAATCAAAACCGAGCTAATCCGCCATTTCTGCGGGCACTCGAACTTCATCGAATCGCTTAACCCGATAAGCAATAATCGATACAACCCAGCTAACCACAAACAGCGTGATAATCAGGTACCCAATGGCGCTGAAGTTCTGGTTTACGCTTCCAACACTTTTCCAGAAGTTCCCGTTCAGTTGCAAGTGTTCCGCGAGAAGCCCTAATGCCTCTAGACCTCCAATGCAGAAGGCAATTAGCACGGACACACTCGTGATGGTCAGGTTGTAATACAGCTTTCTGATTGGCTTCTGAAAAGCCCAGCCGTAGGCGCCCACCATCAGAACGTTATCTGTCGTATCGATTAGCGCCATACCGGCCGTAAAGAGAATCGGAAACAGAAGCACATCCCAGAAAGGCAGCCCTTTCGCTGCTTCACTCGCGGCGATGCCCAACACTCCAATTTCGGTGGCTGTATCGAATCCCAGGCCGAACAGGAGGCCGAGCGGATACATGTGCCAACTGCTGCGAATCAAGCGGAAGAGAGGACGCAAAAGCCGGGCCAGAATGCCTTGACCGGACAGGAGAAGGTCCAGATCTTCTTCCTTGTATGGCTCACCGGCCCGAACGCGCTTAAAGGTCGCATACACCGTCCGAAGAACGAACAAGTTCACCAGAGCGATGCCGAAAAGAAACAATGTCGAAACCAAAGTGCCGACCACACCGCCGGCTTCTCTGAATGCGTCGAACCGGGTATGCAGGGCGAATGCAGCAGAGGCGATGAGAATCGAGCCGATGAGAACCACTGTTGAGTGACCCAAAGAAAACAAAAGTCCCACACCGACCGGTCTTTTGCCTTCCTGCATCAGTTTTCTTGTGACGTTGTCAATCGCAGCAATATGATCAGCATCTACGGCGTGTCGCAGACCCAGGCTGTAGGCGAGAAACGCTGTTCCGAAGAGAGCTGGGAAACGATGAAAGGTTACGGCGCAGGCAAGCCAGGCCGCCATGTTGAAGGCGCCCAGGAACAGATAAATGGCAAGTATTCTGCCCTTCATGCCTGTGAATAGCACGTTTCACCAGTTCGTAGCATACGGCGACAGTCTTATTCTAACGACCGATAGCGGAGGCCTGCATCAAGAGTGCAGCCAAAAAAACCAGCGTAGTCGAAAACCGTAGGAATCGCACCCGTCTGGCGCGAACGGACATCTAAAGGGTCCGCCGGCTGCGTATTACGCTTGTGATCCTAGTGCTACCATCCGAGGGCGAGTAATACGTTTTTGCGATTAGTAGCACCGCCTTGAAAGGAACTCATGACCCTGCGGCCGCTCGTCATTGCGTCCTTACTTTTCGCTTCGGTTGTCTGCACCTTGGCAGCAAGTGCGCCCCCAACAGGCCGGCTCACCGATACACAGGAGAACCCGGTATCCGGGACCACTTCTCAGCCTCAGCTATCAGGAACGGTCGTCGACACGTCTGGCGCGCTGATTTCCGGGGCCGCGGTGCTGCTCCGGAGCGCGAACGGTGCCGTACAACTCAAGACAGAATCGGACACGAACGGTTCCTACAGTATTCCCCGGCTCCCGCCCGGTAAATATCTACTCGTCGTGTCTCATCCCGGTTTTGAAACTAAAGAAATTCCCATTACGCTAGAGAGCAACGAGCCGCCGGCCCCGCTGGGAATTACTCTGGCGGTAAGCAGCGTGAGCACCACCATAAACGTGCAGGGCCGGGAGGATGACCTCATCGGAATCGCCAGTTCCGCCACGCAGGGAACGGTGGGCGCAAAGGAAATCGAA
>JAFAMM010000062.1 GCA_019233375.1 Acidobacteriaceae bacterium | reverse complement strand
TTCCTGATTGCCTCCATGTCCCAGAAGCGCGTACACACAACACCGCTTGTTGAATAGACGCGCCCCTTATCTCGACTGTAACCGAAAAGTAGTGCCGGGCCGCGATGATACCCTGTGGCGTGCAAGACATACTCGCCGGAAGTGGTGCGTGCCGTAGGTTTTACGGACGGTGGATTGTCGCCACGGCATTCATCACGTTCGGCATCGCCGTCGGCGTTCCCTACTACAATCTTCCTTTTTTCTACGACTACTTTCAAAAGAACTTTCATTGGGATATAAGCCAGATCACTCTTGGCTTCCCCGTCGCGGCGATCCTCACGCTCTGGGTCGGACCTGTCCTGATTCCCCGCTTTAGCCCCCGCAAACTCATCGTCGCAGGCACCGGATTCACCGCTCTATCCTTCTTTGGATTCGCTGCCATGCATGACAGCCTGCCTGTTTATCTCCTGCTCTATCTCTTGTACACAGTTGGTTACATCTTTTCGGGCCCGATTCCACACCAGATTCTGGTGTCGTACTGGTTCCGGCGCACGCGCGGAACGGCGATGGGAATCGTGTATGTGGGTGTAGGGCTGTTCGGCGGTTTGGGCTCGTTCTTTGTTCGCGGTTTAACGGACCAGTACGGCTTTCGCGCGGCATTGTTCTGCGTCGGACTGCTCATGTTCGCGGCTTGGCCGCTGGCTATCTTTTTCATGAAAGATCGTCCTGCAGATATAGGCCAGTACCCCGATGGCGATGATCACGCTGCTGAAGAACTGAGCCTTTCGCCTCACCGATATCAGGAACTGCTGCACAGCCGCCCGTTTTGGCTGTTGCTTGTCGGCAGTATATGCTCCATCGGATCCATCGGCGCCATCAACATGCACATGAAGTTCGCCTTTCGCGACGCCGGTTTTGTAAATCAACGGCTGCTGAACGCAACGTGGACCACGGCGTCGGTCCTCATTCTCTGGTCGAGCATCGTGGGCCGTTTAAGCATCGGCTACTTTGCCGATGTTTTTTCGAAGAAGAATGTCATGACTGCCACGTACTTCATGGTTGCCGCAAGCATTCTGCTGCTGCTTACCGTTACGCCTGCACGCTACAACTCCGTATACCTGTTCGCTCTCGTGTTTGGCTTCTCCATGGGCGCCGACTACATGTTGATCCCCTTGATGGCCGCCGAGCAGTTCGGCGTGAATTCGCTACCGCGGGCAATGGCCATCATTCTTCCGCTGAACACTCTTGGCCAGACATGGTGCCCGTACTTTATTTCCGGCCTGCGCCAGCACTATGGAAGTTATCTGCTGCCGATGGCGGTTGTGTTCATCATTGCGATGCTCGGCGCAGCATCCATCTCCCTGCTGCCCAGACATGTCCGTCATCCCCAACACGAGAAGACACCGGCTTTAACGTAGTTCATTGATCGCAGGACTGCTTGCTGCCCCAAAAATGGATCAGTTACTTTGGAGGTGGAGGAATGGCCGAGTGGTTTAAGGCGGCGGTCTTGAAAACCGTTGACGGGGTAACTCGTCCGGGGGTTCGAATCCCTCTTCCTCCGCCAGCCGGCGTGTGCGCCGCGCAAACAGCTCCGGCAACTTGCCTGATACAGTAAACACATCCGCATCGATCGCGTGTATGAATAGCGACCCTATCTTCCGAGATCGTGCCGATGCGGGCAGAAAGCTGGCTCGTCTCCTCGCTCCTATCGTTCGCGACCCCGCCCCGCTGGTTTTGGGTTTGCCCCGCGGCGGCGTTCCCACAGCCTTTGAAGTCTCCCAGGCTTTACGAGCCGAACTGGATGTTTTCTTGGTTCGTAAGCTCGGGGTGCCTGGCCAGGAGGAGCTAGCGATCGGCGCGATCGCCAGCGGTGGCATCCGAGTCCTCAATGACGACCTGATTCGGGAGCTTAAGCTCTCTCCCGTCCTCATTGAGGAGATTACTTTGCGCGAAGAACAGGAGCTGCACCGGCGTGAAGAGTTGTATCGCCAAGGCCGCCCTGCGCTGCAGATATCTGGTAGAACCATTATTTTGGTCGATGATGGGCTTGCCACCGGAGCAAGTATGAAAGCGGCCGCGCAGGCAGTGCGCTTACAGAACCCTAAGCGCATCATCATCGCCGTGCCGATCGCGTCCAGAGAGACTTGTGACGAACTCCGGCGCGACGCTGACGAAATCGTGTGCGCGTTTACTCCCGCGCCGCTGGTGGCGGTCGGGGTGTGGTATCAGGATTTTTCGCAAACGCCGGATGAGGAGGTGCGGCGTCTGTTGAAGATGGCGGAGCAGAGTGTCGCCGGGCCCTAACCTTTGCGACTGAAAAAGCGCCAGCCGGCCACTCCAGCCACAAGCGCGCCCACCGCAATCAGCCACGGCCTTTCCGACAACTGCGACCGCCAGTCCGTCGCATGTTTGACGCGCTGCTGCAATTCGTTCAGGTTGGTCACAAGCTGTTGACCCGCTTCAAATATCTGCTTGCTCGCCTGAGTCAGGTCTTTTATGTTGTCCCCAGCCGACCGGTTCGCATCCGTCTGCGGCGCCTCGCCGGCATGTTCATTCTCTTGTTCCATATTCATGTGATCCTGGATGGCGTTGAAGAATACACTCGTAAACTTGCCATCGCTGCTCCCCTTAACTGCCGGCTGTTGAAACTGCATTGACGATTTCGAGAGTCTAATGAGCGCCGTGGCCGCTGGAGGTATCAACCTATTGCGATCTCGACTACTCGTCGCACTGGTCTTCAGCTTGAGCCTCGCTTCGTACGTCTATCGCGGGCCTTATCTCGCCCTTCGTTCTGATTCCGGCGATTTTGCGACTGTCTACGGAGCCGCCCGCGCCTGGACTCGCGGCCTGAATCCGTATGATCACGCCGAGCTGAACCGGCAGCTCGCCGAAGCGGGAGGTCCCGCCGCGCTGAAGATCACTCCGCTGCATCGTCCCTCTGTATACTTCCTGCCTGCGATGCCGGTGGCCGCGATCATTGCGTCGCTCCCGTGGCGCTCCGCCCGGGTTCTTTGGTGCGTTCTATCGGCGATCATTATGGCGGGCGGCGTTCTTTACGTGGTACTCAGAAACCTTCCACTTACGCACTCCGGAAAATGGCTGTGCGCATCCGTCATACTCGTTCTCGCCACGCCCGGAATTGCCGGCCTCCGGTTCGCGAATCCCGGCATGCTCGTCATTGGTCTGACGGCCTTCGCGATTCAACTGGCTTTGGAGAATCGCTGGAACTGGAGCGGCCTCCTGCTCGGCGCGGCGCTTTGCTTAAAACCGCAGATCGCAATCTGCGGTCTTGCCGCGCTTGCGCTGTGGCGCAAGTCAAAACCTGTCGTCATCGGCGCGAGTCTGTTCGCCTTAAGCGGCTTCATCGCCGCCGCGCAGGCCCGATCCACCGGCACACTGCTCGTTTGGATCCGTACGCAGCAAGCGAATATCTTGCAGAGCCTCGCCCCCGGTGCTGTCAATGATCCGTCGCCCGCGCATCCCGAATCATGGCAACTGCTGAACTTGCAGGTGATCGTCTCACTTTTTGTCCATAGCCGCCGCATCGCCGATCTAGTTGTCTGGGCCTTTGCGGTTCTCGCGATCGCGACATTTTTCGTAATTCGCAAGAACACCGCCGCTCCGTCATTTTGGCGCGATCTTGCCTTCATCTGCGCTATCGATGCCCTCGTCGCCTACCACCGCAACTACGATGCGGAACTGTTTGTAGCGCTGATTCCGTTCGTGTTCGAACTTTGGAGAGAACATCGCCGTGAACTTGCTCTCCTCATAGCGACGCCTCTCGCGCTCCTGCTCTCAAGCTACGAGACACTGCTCTCGAAGCTGATGAACTCGCCCGATTCGAATCCCGGCCTGGCGTACCTCCTGCTTGCGCGGCTTCCTGCATTTGCGGTGGTCACGCTTACGGTATTGACAATCGTGGCGGAACTCACAGCGCGGCGGAAGCTTGGTAACCATCGTGATTCGCCGATTGATGTAACGGAATTCGTGCGTTGACACGTCTCTGGAGCCGCGGCGGCCTGTCCTGGCGCGAACTGATTTACCGCACCTCACGCGAAAGCTGGGAGGACGAAGTGTTCGGTCAGGCGGCGCGGCTCGCGTTCTATCACTTCTTGGCGCTCTTTCCCGCTCTACTGCTGCTGCTGGTTCTCTTGCTTAAGTTCGCGGTGGTAGCCGCTGACCTGCAGAATAGCCTGCTCGCTGTGTTGCAGCAGATTCTTCCGGATCCTGTTTTTTCTCTGCTCAGCGGAATGGTTCAGGAACTGAACGGTAAAGCGAGGCTCGGCGGTAGTTTGTTTCCGGGGCTGCTTGCTTCTGTTTGGGCTTCGATCAACGGCACGTGGGCCATGATGCGTGGCCTGAACACCGCCTACGAAGTAGAGGAGAGACGCCCGCTCTGGAAAATTGTGCTAATCGCGATGGCCCTAACCATTACGCTTGCCGTTCTCGGACTTCTTTCTCTCGTTCTGCTGTTTTTCGGCGGGCACATGGGCGAGGCGTTTGCGGCAGGAGTTGACCTGCCACATAAAACCATGCTGTTGGTTCTGTTGGTGCGTTGGCCTGTTTTGATCGCAATCCTGCTCACCGCATTCGCGATCCTTTATCGCTTCGCGCCAAACCTCTTCCATCGCGAGTGGCAGTGGAGTACGCCCGGCGCAGTGGTCGCGCTCACCTTATGGGTTGGAGCAAGTCTGCTCTTACGGGCATACTTCACGCTTTCCCACTCGTATGAGCAGATCTACGGCCACTTGGCCGCTGTGAGCATGCTGCTCATGTGGCTATACCTGACAAGCGCAGCCATTCTGATCGGCGGCGAAATGAATTCGGAGATTGAGAAAGCAGCCGATCACAAACCGAAGCAAGATGGTGCGCTGGCAAAACATCAGCGCTCCGGAACGTGAGACGCGCCGGCTCGCTTATCTTGCGGCTGTAGCTGCTCCCGATCCCGGCGAACTCAGATATTGATCGAACCAGCCGAGTGTCCGGCGCATGCGGTCCAGGCGGTCCTTCGGGTCGTGGAATCCGTGACCTTCCCCCGCATACACAACGAGTTCGGTCGGCACTCCCAGCGTCTTCAGCGCGTGCCAGAACTCGAACGACTGCGGCGAGGGACATTCGGCATCGCGCTCTCCGACAAGCACCAGCGTCGGAGTCTTCACCTGCTTGATGAAGGTAATCGGGGAACTCTTCGCGTATACGGCGGGATCGTCGTAAACAGAGGCGCCGAAGAACGGGATCATCCACTCGTCAATGGCGTTTTCGCCGTAGTAGCTGAGCCAGTCGGCGATGCCCGCGCCCGCTACCGCAGCCTTGAAACGATTGGTTTGAGTGACGGTCCACATCGTCATGAAGCCGCCATAGCTCCAGCCAGTGACGCCGATGCGGTTCGGATCCACCGGCACGCGCCCAAGCACCGCATCCACGCCCGCCAGAACGTCTCGCAGATCGCCGCCGCCGAAATCTTTGATATTCGCTCTGGTAAATGCCTCGCCTTCGCCATAGCTCCCTCGTGGATTCGGGAAAAAGACGAAATACCCGAGGGCCGCCATCGCCGACATATCGAACTGCGTGCTGGGCCAGTGCGCCGATTTCAGATTGGAAGGCCCACCGTGAATTTCGACCACCATCGGATATCGCTTAGCCGCGTCATAGTGATCCGGATACAGCAGCCAGCCTTGTACGCGAACGCCCTCATCCTCCCACGTGAGGCTCTCTGCTTGTCCCCACTGCGGGTTTTGATCGGAGTTGGCATGCGTGAGGTCATGCCATTCGCCGATCGGCCCGGCATCCACTTCCGGTGCTTTCTCCCACGTACTTCGAATCGCAGCGCTGGTGCGGCCGTCCTTCGCAAGTGCGAAGTTGGGGAAATTTCCATCCTCATGAAGGTCCTGGCTTCCCTTCCACAGCACTTCCTGCTCGCCGGAATCAACAGACAGAGTCGCGATCGCACCGCCTCCGTTCAGTTCTTCCGTCACCACAATCGTGTGATTAGTTTGCCATTTGAAGCCGCTGGGGGAAGCCTTCATGCCGGGTGTGAGGTTGCGCGCGTCGCCGCCTTCCGCGGGCAGAAGAAAGAGGTCGCCGCCGTCGAATCCCTGATCACTCATCAAGCCGCCGATGAACGCGATCTGCTTTCCATCGGGAGACCAGCGCGGGACCGCGATCTGCTGTTCGACGGGCGGACGATAGATCGCCTTCATGCGCTGCGAATCAGCGTCCAGCACGTAGAGTTGGGCGATCCACCAGTTATTGTCGGCCGGGCCGGGCGCCGCTATCGCGGCGAATAGCCGGCCACCGGGATGCCAATCATATTCATATATGTTCAGATTCGCGGGAGAGAGTTGCTTTAGCTCACCGCCGCTGGAACTCACGACCGCGATGCGCTGATTATGGATCTGCCCTTCAATCACGCCGGTCTGCGCCGGCTCGGCTTCCAGCGGACCGCCGCCACCACCTCCCTCGGCATAGAGAAACGCTAACTGGCGGCCATCGGGCGACCACCGAATATCGGTGACGTACCCATTTACATGCGTGAGCTGGGTAGCGCGGCCGCCTTTTACAGGCATCACAAAGACCTGCTCCTGCTCCGAGGCCGCATTTGAGAAGAACGCCAGTCGAGTGCTGTCGGGCGACCAGGAGACACCGTGCTCTTCGAATGTTTTCGTGCTCTCGCCAGCAGAAATTCTCACGGGCTTCGCGCCAGGCTCCTTCCAATGCATGAGGAACAACTCGGTCCCACGCCCGTCTTTCGGCGATTCCGCCCAGGTCAGCCATTGGCCGTTGGGCGAAATCGTCACCGCCGAAAACTCATGCACTGCTTCAAGCTGCTGTAAGACGCGGTCGATCTTGCTTTCCTGCGCGCTCGATCGAGCCGCGCACGCGAGTGCACAGAGCGCGACCGCGCGGGGAACCCAACCCGATTTCGGCATGTTCAATGAATAGCAGAGGCTGAGCGGAGCCACTCGAGGCTGCGCGGCCGGAACGCGAGCTGCCGCTTTGCTTTGTCGTTTGAAGCTCCGCGCAGCTTAGTGGCGTAGAAAACGCTATCCGGCCCGGCACTTCGCAGGGCCTGCTCTTCTGAGACGGTTGGCGGCGGCGGCGCTCCTACGAATTCCGCAAAGGCGGGAAGCCATACGGATTGAGCAACCGGCTGATCGCCCACCACGTTGTATACGCCCGGATCTGCAGTCAGCGCGGCACAGGTCGCAGCCGCGGCATCATTAATATGCACCCAATTCCAGAAGCCTTGCCCCTTGCCGATCACTGGGAATTCGCCCCGGCGGACCTGTTCACCGACATCGCCCTCTTTCGTGAACCAGGTACCGGGTCCGTAGAAGAAGCCGTACCGGAGCAACACAACTTGCACTCCGGATTGCTGCGCAGCCGATTCCAAATCAGCATAGGTTCTGCATCCGGCTGCGATGCCAGGCGAAGCATCAAAGGCAAACGGAGCCGCTTCATCGGCGAGCCCTTCTCCGGGTGCATACCAGAAGCCGGTAGATTGCAGGAGGTAGCGGGGGCAATTCGCGGCGCGGGCGGCTGCGAGCAGGTTTGCGTTTCCGTTTACGCGCACTTCTTTATCGCGCGGGGCAGCGGCCTTCATGTCCTCGGGCGTGTAGTGCTTCGGAAGCGACGTGAGTTCGTTGATGATCGCGTCCGGCCTGACGTGGCGGACAGCCTCCAGCACAGAATCATGATCGAGCGCATCGGCGACGATTTCGTCCGCACCCGCCGCCGCGAGCGCACCGGTGCGGTCGGGACTACGAACCAGTGCGAAAAGTTCATGCCCGGCAGCGCGAAGGCAACCGAGCAGAGGCTTGCCGATCGCGCCCGTGGCTCCCGCCACCAGAACTTTCATCCCGCCTATTCTGACATGGCAAGCCGGAGCGAGGGGGCAGGGGCACGCTCCACAATCGAAATCGTTTACATTGGGCGGTGACATGACTTGTCCGAATTGTGGTCTCGCGAATGCTGCCAACGCCCGCTTCTGCGCCAACTGCGGCACGGCGTTCGGCGCTCCCACTCCGAGTTCTCCGCCGAGCGCGGGCGTGCCGCCGCCCAGCACCGGGGGGATGAGCCTGGGAAGATCGATCGGGATTGGCTGCCTGATCGTTGTGCTGTTTATTATTTTTGGCCTGTCGTGTACGCGGTCGTGCCTGTTCGGAAGGCGTCACCGCTATTACGTGCGGCACGTATCATTTCGCGTCGCGCCAGTTCGGCCCGTGCCCCACATCCACCACTAGCGGCACGCGGAGCGCATATACGGTCTCCATCTGTGTCCTGACAAGCTGCTGCAGTTGTTCTGCCTCTTCAGGAGGCGCTTCAAAGACAAGTTCGTCATGCACCTGAAGCAGCATGCGGGACCGCAGACGGGCGTGCTCGAGCGCATGCGCGATCCGAATCATGGCGAGTTTTATGAGATCAGCGGCTGTCCCTTGCAGGGGCGTGTTCACCGCCGTGCGCTCGGCGAAGGAGCGCGCCGCCGGGTTGCGACTGTGCATGTCAGGAATGGGCCTTCTTCGCCCGAGCAGTGTCTTTGCAACCCCGCTCTGCTTCACCTCCGCGATGGTGCGGTCAATGAATTCGCGGACGCCTGCGTAGCGCTCGAAATAGCGGCGGATGTAGAGTTCCGCTTCCTTCCGGTCGATGCACAGCGTCTGGGCGAGCCCGAAGGGAGTTTGACCGTAAACGATGCCGAAATTGACTGCCTTGGCGGAGCGGCGCATATCAGGCGTGACGAACTCCGGGCTTACTTTGAAGACTTCGGCGGCGGTACGGGTATGAATGTCTTCGCGGTTGTTGAAGGACTCAACGAGCACCGGGTCTTCGGACATATGCGCGAGCAGGCGAAGCTCGATTTGCGAATAGTCTGCCACGACCAGATCCCACCCCGGCTCGGGAATAAAGGCGGCGCGAATCTCACGGCCTTCTTCTGTGCGAATGGGAATGTTCTGGAGATTGGGGTTGGACGACGACAGCCGGCCAGTTGCGGCGCCCGCCTGATTGAATGTGGTGTGAAGGCGGCCCGTATCCGGCCGGATCAACTGGGGCAGAGCGTCGATATAGGTGCCTTTGAGCTTTGCGAGCTGCCGGTAATCGAGAACGAGCTGAGCGACGGGGTAACCGGGCGCAAGGCTTTCGAGAATATCGGCGGCGGTTGAGATCGTCTTGCCCTTGCCGTACTTCACGGGCGCGGGTAGCGACATCTCCTCAAATAGAACTTTGCCGAGTTGCTGGGGGGAATTGATATTGAACGGATGTCCGGCGAGATCGTAAATCTGCTGCGCAATGGCTTCGATGCGGCCGGAAAGGCGCACGGAGAGTTCGGCGAGCACTTCGGTATCGATGCGTATGCCGGTGATCTCAAGCTGAGCGAGGACAGGAGCGAGGGGCAGATCGATCTCCCGATAGACGTTTGTGAGTTCCTGGGATTCGATTTGGGGGCGAAGGAGTTCGGCGACGGCGAGCGTCGCCTCGGCTTGCTGCTCGGCGGCAGCGTTCAACTTGCGGTCGAGGAATCTCTCGGCGACCGCCTCCGGGCTGCACGCGCCGGGGTCCGCGGTCAGCAGGAAGGCGTAAAGCATCACGTCTTCCACGAGGCCGCGCACGTTCAGGTTCCAATTTCGACAGGCGATTCCGAGAGCTTTGGAATCATGGACGACTTTGGTTGTGGCGCCGGATTCGAGCAGGGGCCGCAAGGAGTCGATGAGCGATAGGGGGACGGCGCGGCCCTCGCCTGTTTTGTAAGCGAGGCCGATGAAGCCGTTCGTGGCGTCGAGAGAGACGGCAACCGGCGCGGTGCCCGGCCGTTTGGAAAGCCATTGGGCGACGGCCGCGGCATCCGGAAGCGTCGCGTAATCACGAGTAGCGCTGTCGTCTTCGGGCGCGAGGTCTTTCAGCAGACTGAAGAATTCGAGTTCGCGGTAGATGGCCTTGAGAGCAGAGTTTTTCGGCGGCTGCGCGCGCAGGACCTCGAGATCGATGTCGATGGGAACTCCAGTGTGAATGGTCGCGAGCTGTTTGCTGAGCAGAACCTGTTCGCGATGGTTCTGCAGGCTTTCGCGGTAGGTCTTTCGCTCGACTTCGGAGGCGCGGTCCAGCGCGGCTTCGACCGAGCCGAAGCGGGCGATGAGATCACGCGCGCCCTTGTCGCCGATACCGGGGGCGCCGGGGATATTGTCGATGGAGTCTCCCTTCAAAGCAAGAAGGTCGGCAACCTGCGACGGCTTTACCCCCATGAACTCCTCCACTTTCGCGGGGTCATACCACTCGTCATCCTTCATGGGGTTGAGCATGAAGACGTGTTCGTTGACGAGCTGAAGCATGTCCTTATCGCTCGACACAATCACAACATCGACCTGCTTTTCGAGCGTGCGGCAGGCGATGGAGCCGATCACGTCATCGGCTTCGAACCCGGGAAATTCGAGTACCGGGATGTTCATGGCCTCAAGGACACGGCGGATCTGCGGAATCTGCGGGCCTAAATCGGGGGGCATCTCGCTGCGGTTGGCTTTGTATTCGGTGAATGCCTCGGAGCGGA
>JAFAMM010000052.1 GCA_019233375.1 Acidobacteriaceae bacterium | reverse complement strand
GGACCGCTTTGAGCCGGTCTTTTCACGTGTAATAGAAACCTTCCGCTTCGACTGTTCGCGATCACGCTAACAACTGCGGTGCTAACTCTGCTATTCTGAAAGAGATTCCCGCCGCAAGCCGTCCTGCCAGCCTGGTCTCTTCTGCTGGTTCGAATCTCTCCGGTTTCGAAGTTCGAAGCTCCTGGTTCGCTTTCGTTTAGGACGTCCTGCCGGTTTTCGGCAAAGGTCACGGCCTTACAAAGCAAACACAAGCAATGAACGAATTTAACGAACTTACTCTATTACCCGCGCTTCACAAAAATATGAAGCGGCACCTTTTTCTTCAACCCACACCCGTGCAGGCGCAATCGATTCCTCAGGCGCTCGCGGGGCGCGATGTCGTCGCAACCGCGCAAACCGGCACCGGCAAGACACTCGCATTTCTGCTACCGATAATCGAGAAGCTGGCCAAAGCGCCGGCAAAGAACGTCCGCGCTCTGGTCCTGAGTCCGACCCGGGAGCTGGCCATCCAGATTGCAGATACGCTTCAAAAACTATCCACCGAGACCGGACTTCGGTCCGCAATTGTTGTGGGCGGGCTCAGTGAGAGCACGCAGCTCAATGTTTTGCGGCGAGGCGTTGATATCGTCATCGCAACGCCCGGCCGGCTCCAGGATTTCCTGAACCGCCGGCTGATCAACCTTGCACCGGTAGAAACTTTGGTGCTCGACGAAGCCGACCGGATGCTCGACATGGGCTTTCTGCCCGCCATCGAGCGAATTCTCGCGGGCCTGCCCGAGAACCGCCAAAGCCTGTTCTTCTCCGCGACGATGGATCCGGCAGTACAGCGCTTGATTGAACGGTATTCAAAGAATCCCGTTCGCATCGCCGTCGGCGCTGCGGAAAGGAAGGCGCCCGAGCAGATCGATTTGCATGTCTACGAAGTGGAGCACGAACGAAAGTTCCCCCTCCTGCGGCATCTCCTCCAAGGCGAGCCAGGTTCATTTCTCGTTTTCGCGCGCACGAAGCATGGCGCGGACCGTTTGGCGAAGCGGCTGGCCGCAGCCGGGACGAAGGCGGTCGCGATGCACGGCGACCGGACCCAGAATCAGCGCAATCAGGCTCTCGCCGGATTTCGCGAGGGCCGCTACCGCGTGCTCGTCGCGACCGATGTTGCCGCTCGCGGTATCCACGTCGACGGTGTCGCACACGTGGTTAATTACGATCTGCCGCAGGCTGCGGACGACTTCATTCACCGCGTGGGGCGCACCGGACGCGCTGGTCAACGTGGCGCCGCATCCACGTTCGGCATGAAGGCCGAGCGCGGTGCTATCCGGCGCATCGAGCGCGACTGCAAACTGCGGCTGGAACGGCGTGAAGTCGCTGCACACCTGCTCGAAGCGATGCAGCTCAGCGAAGATTCGCTGCCGTCTCAGCGGCTAAAGGTGGAAGTGCCTTCCCATTCGCGCCACCACACCTCGCGCTCCGCGCACGGCGGCGCATACAGAACTGGCAAGACTCGGCGCTTCCGCGGCCGCGAACGGCGAAGCGCTTAGGCGTGTTCGGCCACTACGGCACCCGAAACACCTGGCACTTCGCGCTCGGCGAACAGCGCTGGATAAACTGCTCCGGCGATTGCCGCCCCGATAATGGGCGCAACCCAAAAGAGCCAGAGCTGCTGGAGAGCCCATCCACCCGCGAACAGCGCAGGCCCGGTGCTTCGGGCGGGGTTCACCGAAGTGTTTGTGACCGGAATGCTGATGAGGTGGATCAAAGTGAGCCCCAGCCCAATCGCGATGGGCGCGAATCCGCGAGGCGCCCGGCGATCCGTCGCGCCGAGAATGATCATCAGAAACATGAATGTAAGCACGATCTCGGCTACCAGGCACGCGAGCAAGGAATACCCGCCCGGCGAATGCGTGCCATAGCCGTTTGAAGCGAAACCGGCGCTCACATCGAATCCGGCTTTACCGCTTGCGATCACGAAAAGAACGCCGGCGCCAACAATAGCCCCGCAGATCTGTGCAATGACATAGGCAACGAACTCAGACGCGGGGAACCGCTTGGCCACTAATAAGCCAACCGACACTGCAGGGTTGATATGGCAGCCAGAAATGTGTCCGATAGCGTACGCCATCGTCAAAAGAGTCAGCCCAAAGGCAAATGCCACTCCGACGAAACCGATACCAAGGCCTGGAAAGGCAGCCGCCAGAACAGCGCTTCCACACCCTCCAAAAACCAGCCAGAACGTCCCGATGAATTCGGCGAATGCTTTCTTTGACAATGACACGAGTCAGTCCTTTCTTGCATCAGGTGATGCCCAGGTAGAGATCACGGCGTCAAGATTGTAACCCGAAACGCTCAAGCGGAGTTCGAACCTGCAACAGCGGACGTTTTATGCACGGCATGCACGCTGTTGTCTCGCTCACATTCTCGGATGAAAGAGCTGCTCGCTACGCCTTCACCGGCTTATCAACGGCCTTCCACTTCTCCTCGTCCCAGTATTTGACGCGCCCGTCTCGATAAGATTCGACCGCCAGGCTGATGAGGATCTGCGCGTGCGCCGCTGTCTCCACACTCAGATGCGGCTTCTCGCGCGTACGCATGCACTGCAGGAAATTCCCGACATGCGCCTGCATCATGTCATACTGCTCGACGGGAATCTTGATCTCGTCTGCGCCGAATTTATAGCCGGGGAAGGGCGCCGGCAGCCGCTCCGCATCGGGGTGGGCGGGATCTGACGGCGGACGGACGAGTTCCGGCCGCAGAATGATGTTGTCCGTCGGCTCTTCGAATTTTCCGTGCTCGACCATGATGATGGTGCCCTCATGCCCCCTGATCAAACCGGGAATGTGTTGGGAATTCGCCATCGAGGAACTGAGCACGAGCGAATGGCCTTCTTCGTACTCGGCCAAAACATGGAACGTGTCCGGCACTTCGCGGTCATTCGTAAACGCATACTTGCCGCCTGAGGCCATTACTTTCACCGGATACTGCGGCTTATCCCAGCAGATGTTCAGCGGCGCGACGACATGGAAGAAGAGGTCGGTAGCGATGCCGCCCGAGTAATCCCAATACTTGCGGAAGCGGAAAAAGCGGTCGGCATCGAACGGTCTTTTCGGAGCCGGGCCAAGCCACATGTTCCAGTCAATGTAATCGTCACCTTTGCCGTCCGGCCCTGCGCCCGGGTCAATCGGCCAGTTCCATTCCCCTTCGATGCTGTTGCGATGGTAGGATCCCTGGCTCATGATCATCTTGCCGATCATGCCGTCTGCAATTGCTTTCTTTGCCTTCCACCACTGATCGGCAGAGGTGGTCTGCGAGCCGACCTGCACCACGCGTTGCGTTTCGCGCGTTGTATCCACCAGTTGCTTCGCTTCTTTGATGGTGTGGCACATCGGCTTTTCGAGATACACGTCTTTGCCTTTGTCCATCGAATCCAGCGCAATGCGCGCATGCCAGTGATCGGGCGTGGCAACGATCACGGCATCGATACCGGGCATCTCGAGCATCTCGCGGTAATCGGAAAACGCCTTGGCGTTGTGCCGCTCAGCCGTTTCGCGCTTGCGCCTCTCGTACACGTCGCAAACCGCCACAATCTGACAGGCGTTGTTATTGTCCTGGCCGTATTTGGCGAACGAGCGCGCGTCAGAGCGCCCGCGGCCGCCGCAGCCAACCAGCGCGATGTTGATGCGGTCATTGGCCCCGATAACTCGAGATGAACTGATACTGCTCTTGTTCTTCGCGATCGCTTTGGAAGCGAGGGCGACGCCCGCTCCAAGACTGCTCGCGCGCTTTAGAAAATCACGGCGACCGAAATCATCTGTAGGCATTAGGACACACCTTTTCGAACTTTTGCCTGGACTCAAAGACAGAGTGTAACCCAGACCGCATAGGCTGCAAGGCCGACCCGCAAACTGCTACTATCTCGTAACATGTCTGGTCGCGCCTGGGTCGCAGGTTCTGTACCAGGATCTTCTCTATCAGACGTCCGGAGTGTTGCGGCTGCTTCCCGGCATTCTGCGCTGGTTCGCATCACTCACTGGATCACGACACTCTGTTTCCTGG
>JAFAMM010000465.1 GCA_019233375.1 Acidobacteriaceae bacterium | reverse complement strand
CGGCACTACTCGTGCAATCGTCCAGTCGCCCGACGGCTATCTCTGGCTTGGAACGGAATTCGGCCTCGTTCGGTTTGATGGGGTTCGATTCGTTCCCTGGCGTGCGCCGGCGGGCCAGCATTTGCCGAGCAATAACATTCGGAGCTTGGCCGCTGCTCGCGACGGCACTCTGTGGATCGGCACCGTTGAGGGCCTGGCAAGTTGGAATCACGGCACGCTCAAGCAGTACCCCGAACTGGCTGGACAGAATGTCTTAGCGCTGTTCGAGGATCGTGAGGGAACAGTTTGGGCAGGCACGTTCGCTACGCCAAGCGGTCGGCTGTGCGCGATTCAGCGTGGAAACGTGAAGTGCTACGGCGCCGACGGTAGTCTCGGCCAATGGGTATACACGATCTATGAGGACAACGGCCAGCTCTGGGTCCACACAGGGCGTGGAGTATGGCGGTGGCGGCCCGGACCTCCGGCCCACTATCACGTAAAGCTGCCTGGCTCGTTTGAGAGTTCCCACACTCTCGTCCAGGGGGATCACGGTGCGGGGCTGATTGCAATCGCCAATGGCAAAATCCAGCAGATTGCCGAGGATGAAGTCACAGATTATCCGCTTTCAACCGGGCAGGAGCAGTTCACGGCGCTGAATTTGCTCCGGGATCGAAACGGCGCTTTGTGGGTTGGAACCTTGGGCGAAGGGCTTCTTCGCGTACACAACGGCAAGACGAATCTGTTTGCGCAAACTGACGGCCTCTCAGGCGATCGCATCCTGAGCTTGTTCGAAGACCGGGAAGGCAATATCTGGGTTGGTACAGCCGACGGCCTCGACAGTTTTCGTGAATTCGCCGTGCGCTCGTTTTCCGCTAGGGAAGGTTTGTCGAGCCCCACCATCATGGCGGTTCTGGCAGCCCGCGACAACAGCGTGTGGCTAAGTGGGCTTGATGGCTTGAGCAGATGGAACAACGGCCACCTTACGATCTATCACGCACAAAACGACGCGATGGAGCGTTCGCGAGTACCTCCGCGTCCGCAACTGGCAGTCGCTTCACAGGACGGACTGCTGGAACAACCTGTGACCGATATAACGGATCCCGGCCTGCCAGACGATCAGGCGGGATCGCTTTTTGAGGACGACCAAGGGCGGGTTTGGGTCTCGACACCCGCGGGAATCGCCCGTTTCGAAGGGGCCAGGTTCAATCGTCTGCGAGACGTGCCTGGTGGATGGGTGAACACGATCACTAAAGATGGCAATGGCGGGCTCTGGATCAGCTATGAGGATTACGGCTTGCTTCGTGTGGTCAATGAAAAGGTGGTTGAGCGGATCCCTTGGTCTAAGTTCGGGGGCATGGCCGTCGCTTCTGTTCTCATCGCTGACCGGATACACGGCGGTCTATGGCTTGGGTTTTTCCAGGGTGGCGTGGTGTATTTCAAGGATGGCCAGGTCCGCGCATCATACGGGAGAAAGGAAGGACTGGGACGCGGCCGGGTTATGGACCTGGAGCTTCAGCCGGACGGTACGCTCTGGGCCGCGACCGAGGGCGGCCTCAGTTCTCTGAGAAACGGACGTATTATAACGCTCACGAGCAGGAACGGGCTGCCTTGCGATACGGTTCACTGGGCTGTACAGGACGACGCCTCTTCGGTCTGGCTGTACACGCCGTGCGGCCTTTTGCGCGTCCCCAGGACCGAGTTGGACGCGTGGGTGTCCGATCCATCCCGCAGCATCCATTTCACCGTTTTTGACAGCGCCGACGGCGTCAGAACGCATGCGCTCCTGACCGGCTACACGCCGCGCGTCAGCAAGTCCGTAAATGGGCAATTATGGTTCGTGCATATCGAAGGCGCTAGCATGCTTGATCCGCGCCATCTTGCCGTGAACAAACTTCCGCCTCCGGTACACATCGAGCAAATCATCGCCGATGGCAAGGCTTATAACAGCGCACGCGAATTGCGTCTGCCTGCACGAGTGCGGAATGTGACGATTAAATACACGGCACTTAGCCTGGTCGCGCCGGAGAAGGTCCATTTCCGGTACAAGCTAGAAGGTCAGGATCCGGACTGGAGCGAAGTCGTCAATGACCGCGACGTGCAGTATTCAAATCTACGGCCACGCAACTACACTTTTCGCGTTGTGGCATGCAACAACAGCGGGCTGTGGAACAAAACCGGCGACACGTTGGAGTTCTCTATCGCGCCCGCGTATTATCAGACGAACTGGTTCCGGGCGGCCTGTGTTGCGATGGTTTTGGCTATAGTATGGGCGCTATACCGGCTTCGACTCGGTCAAATGGCGCAAAGATTCCACGCGCGCCTCGAAGAGCGTGTAAGTGAGCGCACCCGTATCGCGCGAGAGCTTCATGACACGTTACTACAAAGCGTTCAAGCGTCACTCCTCCAAATGCAGGTCGCTCGTACGCTCATTTCGCGCCGGCCGGAACATGCAGTTGAAACGCTCGATCACGCCATCAGCTCGACAGAAGCGGCTATCGCGGAAGGCCG
>JAFAMM010000449.1 GCA_019233375.1 Acidobacteriaceae bacterium | reverse complement strand
ATTCTCCGGCATATAGCCGATGAGTGCCCGAAGCTTCCGCGCGTCCCGCTTTATATCCACTCCAAACACGTGCGCCGATCCAGCCGCGGGAGGCCAGAATCCGAGGAGGGTGTTGATCAGCGTGGATTTGCCTGCGCCATTGGGTCCAAGCAGCCCGATGGAACGGCCGGAAAAGGAGCAGGTGAGGTCACGCAAGACCTCGCGATTGCCCAGCCGAACACTCAGGCCGCGGAGTTCGATTACGGGCGGCGTGCCGCGATTGGCCCTGCCCGTTGGAGACTCAATTCGCTCAACGAATCCCGGAACTGTGCTCGCTTGCGGCGTGCCCATTGCCGTGCTCTAATTCCGGGTTTGCTGCGATTGCCTGGCCGACGCAATCGTACTCTGAGCGGTTGATGCAATCAGCGGTACAACGGGCCGCCCTTGCGCGATGCCCATCAATGTTCCGAGATTGAATCCCAGGAACGACGCTTTGGTCACTGCGATAATGCGATCCGTCTCGCCATAGACACAAATCAAACCGGGATCAGTGTTGGCCAGCGCGGCATTCAGCGATTGTTGTTGTGCGGGTGTCAACGGTGCGGCACTCCTTAAGTGGCCGGCAATCGCCCCGAGCGAACTGCCGGCGTTGTGGTAGATAATCGCAGAAAAATTGGTGTAGCTGTCGGCCGGAAGCTGGTTCTGGAACTTTGAAGAGCTGGCAAGCGTGTAGCCGGACTGCCGGTTCTGGATCGCTTGAAGAAGGTTTCCCTCGCTCGGTCCCGCAAGCAGGTATCCGTCAACGAAGGTGTAGTACACCTCCGCGTTCTTAATGGTTTCGTTTCGTACCCAGTAGAACGTTCGCGAATTGACCTGCTTGCTGCCGGCGGCCAACTTCCCTGTCTTTTCCGTCGCCTGCTGGTTGTAATGGTCGACGAGGGCCATGACTGTCTGTTGCAGGCGCGGCGGGTCGTACACCTCGGCCACGAACTTCCAGGCGGGAACAGGCAGCAACGGTCCATCCACTGCAATCGTTGCATCGCCTCCGAACGCCGCCGCGATGTCGTCGTCAAAATGAATCCCAAGCTGATCCTGGGTCTTGCTCAACTGCTCTGAAAAGCCAGGATCTGACTGGGACAAAGAACTGAAGAGTTCATTTACTACAGTGCGCGGATTCTTCATGACAACCGCCGCCGCAAAGATCGCGTCCGGGGAAACAAAATCGAGTGATCCCATTGGGGCCGGAGCAGCGAGCCACGATGCGAGTCCTTGACGGCTCCCCGCAAACGAAAGCGCGGCGCGTGTTTCCGATCTCCCTCCTCGGTCATCCCGGCGCTCAAGCACAAGAAACTGGGCATTATTAAACCCCGCAGGAACTTCTCTTGGGTTGTTTACGGATTTCTGGACGATTTGTTCCATGTCCGCCGCGAAAACATATCCAACCCCGTTGGCGTAGGATTGCGAGATCCTGCTGAAGAAGGGACTCTGGGCGAAATGGCCGGAAGATGGGTTTGCAATAGTTTCCTCAACGCTCCGCAATTCCTGAAGATCCGGCGAAGCGGCTGCGAAGCCGTTATCGAGACACACAAATAGAGGGCGCGCGGCGTTTGTAAGGGGATTGGCCGAACCACTGACGATCTCCATTCCGTCGTTTGCAAACGCGCTCTCGAGATATTCCCGCAATCCGCTCTGCCGCAGTTGGGCCAGGAATATTGGTGACCCGAATTGACCCAGGCCGTTGCGCGGAACGGCAACGGCAATTTCCTCACCCAGATACCGGCTGATGGAACTGATCTGCGTTAGCGCCCGATCTAGATTGTTGTCGCGTGCTGCCGGCTGCTGCTGCCACCACTGCCGTAAAACATCGCTCTGCGACAGCCGTTCATCAAAGATTCGCTTCGCCTCAGCCACCGCCGTGCCCACATTCGGGATGGCAGCGTACAAAACCGTATCCTCCGGCAGGTAGGGCGCCAGTATCGACTGATATCTGACCCCGGGTGACGGAATCTCGTGTAGCTGCTTCTGCAGGCTTGTCAGTTCGCTCAACAAACTGAGATAGTAGTCGGCATTCTGGCTCCAGGCGAATTCGGTCGATATCGGAACGAATCCCAGCCGGGCCGTTGCGAATTGTTGGCCGGCCCGCAACTCAGTTGATTCTTGAGATTGGCCGACTCGAGCCGAGCCCTTCGCGACCGCAATGCGGGTCCCTTTTGTCCCTCGCTCGATCGCGAACACGGCATTTCGTACCGGAACCGAAACGTCTCCGGCGGTCACGAGAAAGTTCTTCGGGTTATCCTCGGGCGTTTGCACAATCATCTGCCCTCGCTCGAGATTTGCGCCCGTGCCGCTCCACCCATTACTTAGCGAGACATCGGACCGTTCGTCGAGTTCGATCAGGATGCCATTTACGAGACGTAGAATGGCGCGCGAGCCCTTCGCGGTTCGCAGGCTGTCCGCATTGGTGATGATCGTTCCCGCCGCGACCAGTGATGAGCCGACTCCTGACACTCGATACAAAGCGCCTTCGACACTCACGATGGTTGCTCGTACGGCGTGCTGCCCCGGCAAGAGGCCTTTCACCCCGGCTGTAATGCCGATGGTGATGCCGGCAGCCAGGCAGGCAGCTGCAGCCCACGGTAGCAATGAGATCCCCTGCAAAGACCGAATCTTCGGCCGTCGCTGCTGCACACCCGCATCCCGGTCCCCATCGCGACATTCACGCAGCGCGCGCCTGCACGCGACACATTGACCAATGTGATCTTCGAAGAGCGCCAGGCGCGCTGGCGTGAGCGAATGGCTCAGGTAGGCGGGGATGAGTCCCTGGAAATCCGCGCATCCCCTGATCCGCTCCACAGGTTCCGGTAGGAGCGCAGAGTCGAATACAGTGCGGAAAACACGCCTTGCCGCTGTCCGGACGGTCTCATCGTCGACGCTTTCCGCGCGAATCTGTGCAACGGCTTGGTCCAGTTTGTCGTGTTTCATGAGCGACCCTCGTAATACGAACGAATCTCTTTCTGCAATTGCCGCCGCGTGCGATGCAACGTAACTGCGACCAGGACCTGCGACATGTCGAGCATTTTGGCGATCTGCTGATTGGTGAAGTCTTCGAGATACCGCAGAGCGAATATTTCGGCGGAACGAGGAGTAAGCCGTGCAAAAGCGCGCCGCAAACAGTCCCGCATTTCGTTGACGTTTGAGCTGCCCGTATTGACGGAAGCTTCATCCAACGGAAAAGCAGAGTTTGTTTGCCGCGCCCGGAGCACGTCCATCGAAGCGTTGATTGCCGCGCGCCGCAGGTAGCTCTCCTCATCCGTGAAGTCGTGTCCGGAAGGACGGCGTATCAGGCGCAGAAAGATGTTCTGCAGGATGTCCTCTGCGTCTGCGGCATTACCCGTCAGGCGGTAGGCGGTCCGAAATACCATGCCGTGATATTGGTCAAATAACCGGCTGAATTCCGCGACGTTGCTGTGAACGGCTTCTCCTCCCGTCGCCAACTGCAACATGTCACTCCTGTCTTGTTCTGCATTAAGGACGGGAGATTAGCTCGATTATTACAACACTTCCTGCAAAAAAGTGCCGCTCTCCCGTCGCCGGCACGGACAGTGGGCCAGATGTCACTTTGGGCATCTTGGCTCACAATGTCCATCCGAGTGCTACGCCGGGTGAACCTTCCGGCCGTAAGCAACGCGATAACTGAGCGTTGCCACCCAATGTTGCAGGTGCCGTAAGTAAGTCGCTTGGTACGCCTCGCCCGTTCTGATGCGGTCGAAAGATCTTGCGCCAGCCGGATGCTTTACGATATAAAGTAGTATGCGAATGAGTAAGTACACCATTGCCAGCGCGGAAGTGCTCCTTGTCCTCCCGGCCGCTCTCTTCATGGCAGCACTCTTCCTGAGTAACGTCCAGCCCGAGCCGTACGAGCCCGCGCACAGCGCACACCAAATCGTTGCATGGTATGCCGTGCGGACGTATATCGGCCTCTGGCTATTTCTGATCGCTCTCCCCACAGTGGCTTTACTGACCGGCAGTGCCACCCTCTTACGCCGGTGGAGTACTGACGTTGAACTGCGGGAGGCTACGCGGCAGACATGTTCGGCGCTAATGCCGCACTTGGCGACTGCGGTTATCGCGGCGGCGACGTTGCTAGCCGGGGTCATCCTGGCCATTGTCGCGCTCCATATACTGACTGACTAATAACTGAGGCCGGAGTTAGTCATGCGTCATTAAGTGTCCTTCCACAGATCCGGAACGAGTCTTCATCGGATGGCCCGATGCATCTACTAGATCCACGGCATAATCACCGCTGAACTCGTCGCGCGTCGAATTCAAGTCGACGTTTACAGTCACGACTCTTTTCAAATTCAGCGTGCCATCCGCATTCGCAGCGAGATTCGTAAACCGTATCAGCAACCTTCCGGTCGCCGGGTTTCGCCGCCACGTACCCTGTCCGGGAGTGAGATGAAGGGCCGCTTCGTGTGTGTCCGTCTCGGTGGCCGTACCATCAGACGTGAACGTGGCAAGGCCGGCGATTTCTCCTTCATCGGAACGACTGCTATCGGGCTTCGCCGTAAACTCCCACCCGCCGACTAATGAACCCTTAGTCGTTCCGTCCTGTGCCGCTGAGGCAGCCTCTGCCGGCAGTAACAAAATCCCGCAAAGCGCGCATATGAACCAGGGAAATCCTTGCATACTTTCCTTCTTCTTACGGCGGGATTTGGCATTCCCGGCCGACTACCGGAGGATTATACATCCATTTCCCAGATCCGTTCATAGTAGTCCAGAATTGCTGTCACGCTATCGTCCAGCGAGAACTCGGGTTCGAAGCCAAGGTCGCGCATGCGGCTGATTTCCGCGCAGTTCCTGGCCAGGCCTCCATCACAAACTCGTGATTGAACAGCGGGACGTGTAGTCATATGGCCCAAGAAATGGTTCAGAAGCTCGGCCACCGATCGCTCCTTGCCCGTGCCGATGTTGAACGTGCCTTCACCGTTGCAGCAGGCAGTGACAACGGCGCGCGCGGCGTCCCGTACGTCTATGAAATCGCGCGTGCAGTGAAGAACCCCCAACGAGATCTGGTTCGTGCACCCGCGCTTAATCGGCATCAGCTGCGCAGCGATTTGCCCCGCTACATGACGCTCGCTCTGGCCCGGCCCGAGGACGTTGAAGATTCTCACCACCGCCAGAGAGATTCCGGCCGCGGCTGAAGCTCGTCGCGCAGAATTCTCCGCCAGCAGTTTGCTGATGGAATAGTCGTCAATGGGATGACAGGGATCCGACTCGCGCGACGGCAAGCGGTCGCCGCTTACTTCTCCGTAGACACCGCCCGACGACGCGAGCACCACTCTAGGGTGTCTGCCGCCGGCCAGCAGAATACTCGCAAAGAGAGCTTCCGTTCCACCCACATTGGTACTGAGCAGGTCGCTCTTGGCTTGGCCGCGAAGGCTTGATGCGAGATGAAGAATTATGTCCGGCCGAAACGCCGCGAGCAAACGTGTCATGGAAGGAACATCGTCGACTGCGACGCTGCAATACCGGAAGCGGCTGTTCCACGGGGACGCCAGTGCGTCGGGCAGCGGGGCACGAAGCGGGCCGTTTGGCCCTGTAATGGTATGCGAAAAATATCCATTCAGCCCGGCTGATCGTCCTACTCCCAGCAAGATCGCCCCGGGCTGACACGCAAGAATGTGATTGGTAACGTAGCGCCCGATAAATCCCTGAGCGCCCGTAATCAACCAGCGCACGATCGCTATGCCATCCCCTCAATCGATCGGGTCACCGGGGAAGACTCTGCAAGCACAAACCGGGTGCCGCGCGCATTCGCGGCGTATTTCTGGGATGTCTGCTCCGTGAACGCCATTTCTGCTCGAATCAGGGCCATTTCATCATTCACATCGATCCACCACTCTTGATGGTGATAACTCGCGACCATATCGCCGGCATCCAGCAGCCGTTGTACCAGCGCCGGCGCATTCGTAGCGCCCCGATCGGCGATTAAGCGCATCGCTCTTTGAGAGAGTACGTATATTCCGCTTGAAACCGTGATCTCGATTTCTGGTTTTTCGCGGTACGCGGTCAGGCGTACACCGTCTCGCTCTACCTGTCCAAACGGAATGCGAAATGCCTCATTGTGTGTCGCTACGGTGAGCGCGGCTTCGTTTCTGATCTGGCACTCCAGTAAAGCGCGCAAATCAACGGCTGTCAGGTTATCGACATTTATGACAAGCGCATTCTCGCAATGGTCAGCCAAGTACCTCGCTGCGCCGATAGTGCCAAGTGCCTCACGTTCTACAATGACGCGCAATTCCGCTTGCGCCTCCATGGCAAGGTATCGCCCGCGGCCTTCAAGCCACGATAGAAGCTGCAACTCGCGGCTGCTCACCGCCACCCAAATGCTGTTGAATCCGAAATGAAACAGCATGTCCAGGTTATGTTCAATGAGGGGACGGCCGCCAATCGTTCGGAGCGCCTTGTGCAGTTTGCACCCGCTGGCGCGCATCCGCTCAGATTTTCCGCCGGCCATGATCAGTGCGGCGCATTTCATCGGGGCCCTCCTTGGAGCAGAAAAAGAAGAATAGGGGAGAGGGAGAGATTGTCTACGATTGCGTTCCGCCGAACCAGTTCCAACAGTTCACGGCGTTCGAACCAGCGCACCTCGAGTACCTCGGTGCTGTCGTAAGCGCTCGTTTGCACGGGCTCTTCAGCAGCGAAAATTTCGAAGCGCTGGTTGCTGCAACCGTAGGAGGCGAAACATGTCATGAACGGTTCGATTCGTGCTGCGCGGTAGCCGGTCTCTTCCTCAAGTTCCCGGCGCGCAGCGTCGATCGAAGTCTCCGCTTCGCTCGCTCCGCCCGAGGGTATCGCCCAGACGAATTGATCCACAATAAACCGATATTGACGGATCAACAGTATGTCCGTCCCGCGATGCGCGATGATACCGACGGCCGGACCCGGAAACGAAAGCGTGTAATAGTCGCGGCGCGTGCCATCAGAGACCAGAACGTCCTCGCGCAGCACCGAGAAGAAAGGCGTTTCATGCGCTACGGAGGACGAGAGCACACGCCAGGGCTTATGCGCCGGCATGCATGCTCCATCGCGCCTGTTCTGCCGGCGTTCCCGCGGACCGCCCTGCGCTGCTCTCGCGAGCCGCATCCATCAGCTGCTGTGTCCGAAATGCGTCTGCGAAATCGCATTGCACGAGGTTTCGGTTGCCAGTCGAGACTGCTTCCAGAAAGGCGCGTGTTTCAAGCAGAAACACATCTTCGGGCTGATATTCCGGCAGCATGTTGGTGATGCTGTTTTCAACAACGCGGAAATCCCAGCCGGATAGCAACAGAGTTCCTTCTTCCGTGAAGATCCGAAATCCGATGTCCTTGTTCCGGGCATCACAGGAATAGAGAGTAGTGCCCACCGCGCCGGATTCGAAACGCAGGGTGCAGGAAACACGTGACGGCGACGCGGTTATGCCTTCGACTTGAGCGACTTCTCCAAGCAGAAATCTGCTTAGATCAAACAGGTGGGTCGCCTGCTCATTATGCGGACCCCCGGAGAGACGCTCCTCCTGCCACCACGGAACGCGGTAACGGCCGCAGACCCAGTGAGCCGCTGCTCCAATCACGTTTGCCTGGCGGACAATGGCGCGCGCGAACTGCACCGTGCTTCGATAACGGTTCATGTAACCGACCGCGGTCAGCAGCGGTTCCACTCTGAGCCTGTCCATGAGCCGTGCGCACTGGGCCGCCGATGTGCCAAGTGGCTTCTCGACCATAAAGGGCGTCCAATGATCCATGCAGGACATTTCAATTTGTCCGCGATGGCCGGGAGCTGTGCACACAAACACCGCATCGATGGCTGCCGTGAAGAACTGGTCCGGATGCTCGACAACGGCTGCGTCATGTTCCGCGGCGAGCTCTCTCGCCCGAGCGCCGTCCACATCAAACACAAACTGCACGCGCGCGTTCAGGGCGCGTGCGCAGCGGGCGCGCTCGCGTCCCATGCGGCCGCATCCCACAATTGCCACTCTCAATTCAGAAGCTCGACATTCGTCCATTCCCGGATCTCCGTTGCAAGTAATTCGGCATCTTCGGTTCGCTGCAGCCAGGGATGGATGCGCAGGGCAGCCGCCAATTTTTTCCCGCAATCTGCGAAAATCGCCTCCGCAGCCGCTTCTTCGTATTGCATAAACGCGGACACAAGTTCAGCGACGGGCGGCGGCGGTTGCTCGATGGGGAGCGGCACGAACCGGCCGTTCTGCAGGCGGTACGCTCGTTCACACGCGCCTCCATCGTCTCGAGCGGCGCTCAAAAAGAAAGGCCGTGAACTGGTCGAGTCTCCATTCAGCTGCAGCAGGAGCGGTCCAATTGCCTCCGTGTACCAGTCCGCAGCGCGGCGCCTGACTGCCTGCCGGATATCAGCCGCAGTACCGGCTTTGAAAGCCAGCAGGCATTCGTCGCGCAAGGTGGCAAGCTGATGCGAGCGGGTCGCGTGTTCGCCCGCCCGTTTTTGCTCCTCGACCACAGCTTGCCGTTCAAAGTGAAGCCGCAAGTACTTTAAAGGAACTGCCTGCCAGCGGCGTGCGATCTCGCTCAGCGGCCCATCGGGCCTTCGCCCGTAGCGGCAGACCAGATCTTCCTCAGTGGTTCGCACGTTATGGAGCCAGCCGAGATGATTCACGCCTGTATATGAGAACTGCACGTCGCTGGCGCGGACTCCAGCGGCGCCTGAAAGTTGCTGCAGAGTTGTAAATGGCAGTTCGCAAATGCCGTAGATAGGCCAACTGGGAAACTCTAGCGCGGCCAATCGTACCAGCAATCCCGCGGGCGACGTGAGGAGGAGCGGCAGCGCCCCCGGGGCCTGCTGTTTGATGGTCACCAACAGCTCACGTAAGCGCGGCCAGGTTCGAATGGCAGCGGATACTCCACCGGGCCCCAGGCCTTCGTCTCCGGGAATGTCGTATTTCAGCGGGAACCATTCGTCACGCGCACGCGCCTGCAATCCCCCAATACGGACCTGTATCAACACGATGTCTGCCTTTGCGAGCGACTCGCGCCACGCCTCCGCTCCGAACTCCTGAATCACGACACAACCTTGCGCCCCGAGCACCCGGCACGCACGCGATACCGCTGAAAGCCGCTGTTTGTCGCGTCCGGCCAGGCGAATCACAAAGTTGGCCGCACGATTTCTTTGAGTGAGCCAGTCGACCAGTACGGGCGTGCTCTGCGCGCTGCCGCCGAGTATGGTTACGACCACGGTCCGGACCTTCTGCTGCGTAAGAAAGCCGCGCACCCTTCTAGGCACATTTCGCAATCCTCGCTGGCCAGTTCGAACATGGACCCAAGCCTCTCGTGCACCACATCGTAACGGGAATATTCGCACGAGAGGTGCCGTAGAATCTTTATGTAGCAAGAGCCCAACGCCTGCGCGAAGCCGCCAATCACAAACACACGCTCTAGGCCGGCAGCCATCGCAACCGTCAATAAGGTCCGTGCGAGCGGACGCGTGCAGCGAAGAACAACTTGTGTCGCCCAAGCATCCCCGGCCCGCACCGCCGGCACGAAATGCTGTTCATTGTTTAACGTATCGGCAGTCGCTCCGAATTCCAGCGCTGCTTTGGACCTTCGAAACGCGTTCGGATATCGCGCGGCCCGCGCGCGCGCGTGGCGTTCGATGGCGCGGCCGGAAGCAACCGCCCCCAGATGACCCCGGCCGCCGCAGTCACACACAGGCGCGGATCTGCGGTCATCTACCACGATGTGCCCGATTTCGCCCGCATAAGCCGGCTGGTCGAGAACCCCTGACGCGTGGCACCGGTCAAAGATTTTGCTGCCAATACCACTGCTGACCGTTACTACCAGAAATCGCCGTTCGGGCCTGGTCTCCGCTAATCGCCACGCCGCGGCGGAAATATCATTGAGCAAGAACACGCGCCGGCCGGTTTTCTGCGCGGCCGCCGCAGCAAGGTCGAATACTTGCATCGAATCTCCCGCGACTGTGGGAGCCTGGAGCACCCGCCCGGAGGCACTTACCGGTCCGGGGAACGAAATGACGAGGGGTGCGCCTGAGAAGACGTCCTCACGGTGCGCGGAGGCGTAATTCACGATATATCCCAGCACGTGCGGCCAGATGACTTCGGCCTGGTGTCCGTCCGCGATGCTCGGAATGCGAATGCGTTCCGTTTCGCACACCATTCCGGCATCGCTCATGATGCCGGCCCGCAGGAACGTCCCTCCCAGATCAAAGAGCAGAGCGTCCATCTTCGATAAATCCTGAGCAAGCCGCCGATACGCGTTGCGGCGTTATTAGAGAGAGCAGAGACTTCCGCGCCCATTCGGCCTCTGCTCGTGACAGCTCCTGTAGAAACAGTGGGCAGCCGGGCCGCTCGATCGTGATGAGATTGAGACAACCGCCGCGATGCCGCTTTGCTTCCTCAACGGCGCCGAGAAGCGTCGCCGTGTCCGGCACACACTGGGAAGAAAGTTCGAGGCCGAGTTTTCTGAGAAGAGCGAGTACCCTCGTTAATAGATCGACCGGTGTCACGCCGCGCGCCACCGCGATCGCTATCGAAAGCAGCATATCTATCGCGACAGCGTGGCCGTGCGAAATCTGATAGCTGCTCCCGATTTCTATTGAAGGACTAAACGTATGACCGAAATCGACCAATCTTGCATGCTGCTCTTCAAACAGATTCGGAGCAAGCTCCTCCATCATGAGCAGCTCCGCGCGGAAGAGAATGTCGCGTGCAATCTGCGGCGGGCTGCTGAAGTGAGAAAACAGCAGCTCTCTTCCGTGCTTCTCGATCGCGTCGAAGAGCGAAGCGTCGCGGATGAGAGCCATCTTGATCATCTCGGCCATGCCGCACGAAAGCTCTCGCGCGGGGAGAGTCTGCAGGAACGCCCGGTCGTTGATGCTCGCCACGGGCGCATAAAACGCCCCCATCAGGTTCTTCTTCCCGTGCGCGTTCACAGCTTGTTTGATTCCTACGGCGACATCCACCATTCCGACTAGCGTTGTAGGTATGCGCACGTATCCAATTCCGCGTCTGAATACCGCCGCAGCAAGACCTGCCGCATCGAGCAAAACGCCGCCCCCTACAGCGACGATGAGGCCATTCCGCGGAAGTCCGCAGCGTGCCGCGTACGAGCACATGCCGTCAACCTGACCCCAGGTCTTCAGCGATTCGGAAACGGGCAGAATTAACTCGCCCAGCACTCTGAGCGTCCGTTGCTCGGTGTAAGCGCGCCAGAGTTTGCCATACAGCTGCGCCACCGTCGCATCCGCTATCAATAGGACCGGCTCTTCCCCCAAAACATCAGCGAGCGCATCTTCACTCGAGTCGAACACAGGCTTTGAGGTGTGGTGCACCGAATAGCGAACCTCACGGACGGCGCGCATGTGCAACACGCCGGAGGCGTCGCTCCAAGTTCTGGCGTTCCGGCGCACGGGGTTATCAGTCACGCGTGATGAACCTGTACCACAACGATCTCGACGTCATTCTCCGTATCATTTACCAGCTCGTGCCACCCGCCGCTGCGCACCACGGAAAAACCGCCCGCGTGCAGCCGCACCTGCTGGCCATTGATGGTTACTAAGGGTGACCCGCAAACGATAAAGTACAGTTCCTCATTCCCGTTGTGCTGATGCCGCCCTATCGTACTTGCGGGAGGAATGACGGTGTAATCAACGAAATCAACAGCGCTGAAGAAATCGGAGTCGTGAAACATGCGCCGAAAGGCGATGGGGCCTTTGCCGCCATGCTCATTCCATCGCTCCGCTGCGGGAACGGCGTCGATCGAGGCAAATACCTTTCCGCTTTGCTCCAGGCTGGCCGAACCAAATTGATCCATGAGAGTGTCCGCCTATGCTCCGTTTTGCTGTCTGAACCGCTCATCAAAAAACGCGCGAACCTTTGAACTAATGAAGTCTACCTCGCCTTCGTCCATATCCGGGCGAATCGGAAGGCACAAAAGCTCTCGAGCGAGTGACTCTGCTACCGGAAACTCACCTTCGCGCCAACCCCACTTCTGGAATGCCGGTTGAAGATGAATGGGCGTGGGGTAACGGACGACTGCATCGATTCCTTTACCGCGCAGAAATTTCAAAAGCTGATCCCGGCAGGCAGTTCGAATTTGAAATAAGTGATAGACATGCACTTCGTCCTTTGCCTCAGCTTGAAAGGAGACCGGTACGCTAGCGAGAGCGGACCGATACCAGCCAGCAACGGTCCGCCGTGCTCGATTCCAGCGGTCCAGTTGCGGCAGCTTCCAGCCGAGAATTCTCGCCTGCAGAGCATCCAGCTTGCTGTTCAGCCCAACAACAAGATGCTCGTTCTGCTCACGTTGCCCTAGCGATCGATACTGCTCGATGCGATCCGCAAACACGCTGTCATTCGTCACAATCGCACCCGCATCTCCCGCGGCCCCCAGGTTCTTGCTCGGATGAAAGCTGAAACAGCCCGCCGTGCCGAAGGATCCGACCCGCTGCCCCGAGATCGAAGCGCCGTGCGCCTGCGCGGCGTCCTCGATCACCAGCATCCCGTGTGCGCCCGCGATGTCTAAAATCTGTCGGAGCGGCGCCGGCTTACCAAACAGGTGTACCGGAATCACGGCTCTGATATCACCCCCTGCTCTTGATGCCAGTTGGTCGACATCGAACGAGAAGGTCTCATCCTTCGCATCGACGAGAACGGGTTTCGCTCCCGCCAATTCGATCGCTGCTACGGTTGCATGAAATGTGTTCGCCTGCGTTACGACTGAATCGCCGCGTCCGATTCCGAGCGCGCGCATCGCGATCACCAGGGCATCGGTGCCGCTGTTTACGCCTCGCGCGTGCCGGCATCCGCAATACCGGGCGAAAGCAGATTCAAACTCCTGGACTTCTGCGCTGAGCACATAGTGACCTTCCAGCAGCATGCGGCGAAGGTCGTCAACAAGAGGCTGAATGTCGCCAAACTGGTGGTGGTAGTTATAGCGCGAACCCTGAGCGCAACTCACGATTTCGGGCACGATGGCGGACATCAGAGATCCAGATTACATCGGAGTGCGGCCAGCGAAAAGCTGTACTCACGGGCGAATGGGTACTACTAGTTCCAGGAAATGCGCGTTTATACGACCCCTATATTACATAGTCCTTGATCTTAAGCCGCTATTACGTTAACAGGGATTTATGGCTGTTTCCGAAGCTAATCAAAAAATATTTTGTGATCTATCCTCAACAAGCTTAGGCCGGCGCAGCCATCCTGCGAAGGTCCTGATTTTTATCGAGGCGAGTTGCATTAGAGGTGCTGCCAAAAGCTTACTTACACTGCTCGATGGCGTCTCTGATGTTACGCATGCTTCTCATATCCCGCCTGTTTATTTTTCAATCGCGACATTTCACCGCGGGTTCTGCGGCGAGGATCGGGCGCCAACCGAGTTCCTCGCGGCTGTTCGCAAGCGCGGCGTTCAGGTGTATGTGATTGAAGAGCGGCACCCATGGGATCCAAGGGTAATTTCGTTGATTCGTAACGTAATCGGGCGGGCGGATCCGGATATCATTCAAACCAACAACGTAAAATCTCACGCCCTTATCAAGGCCGCCGGAGTACACCGCAAACGTCGCTGGATCGCGTTTCAACACGGTTATACGGCTACCGATTTCAAAATGAAGTGTTACAACCGTCTGGACCGCTGGTCGCTGCGCTCAGCGGACCGCGTAGTTGTTCCTTGTGCGGCTTTCAAGTCACAGCTTCTTTCGTGCGGAGTCAAGCCGCATCGTGCACGCGTGTTGCACAACGCAGGCGCCCTTGTTCCGGAGCCGCGCATACAGGATATCAACGCATTGCGAGAGCGGTTTGGTTTCGGCCGCGACACCCGCGTTCTGCTTACGATAGGCAGAATGTCGTCGGAGAAGGGGCACATGGATTTGATCGAGGCCATGAAGCTGCTTGTCTGCGCGAAGCGCTCTATGGAATGCAATCTTGTGCTAGTCGGGTTCGGACCCGAGTTGCCGAGGCTGCAAGCGGCAGTCCGCAGCCTGGGACTTGCCTTCCGGATCGCATTCGCGCCCGATGAAAGCGATATCGTTCCCTTTCTTTACCTCGCAGATCTCTTTGTCTTACCGTCGCGTAGTGAAGGATGTCCGCATGTGCTGCTTGAGGCGATGGGCGCGGGCGTACCGATTGTCGCAACCGCCGTCGGAGGCATTCCCGAGATTCTAACGGATGGGGAGACGGCGGTTTTGGTCGACGGAAGACGGCCCGCCTCTCTAGCGAATGGGATCATGCGGATGCTTCAGTCCCCTGCGCTTGCGCGCGGCTGCGCCAGGCAGGCCCGCGAAGTCTTGCGGAGCAGGTTCTCCACTGAAACGTATGTGCGAAATCTGTTTACCATCTACGCGGATGTTCTCGACTCAATCGAAGCAGATTCATCATGCGCCTGTCCGGCGCCGCTCGCTTGAGCAAGCGCACTATCGACGTGTCTGACGTAGACGGCTGCCTGCATCCGGAGGACCGCCTGCCGGACCGCTGCTATCACGTCTTCCACGTCCTGGTCTGACATGGCCGGGTAAAGCGGAATCGAAACAATCTGACGAAACAGGGCGTCGGCGACGGGGAAAGCGCCAGCCGCATAGCGGTACTTCGCCTTATAAAAGGGGTGACGGTGCAGGGGGATGTAATGGACGCTCGCGCCAATGTTGCATGATTGCAGTTGTTGCATAAAATCCTGCCGATCGAAGCTGTCAGACAAAATCCGCAACGCATACAGATGATATACGTGCTTTCGGCCCGGCCGGTCACCCGGTAGGATCAGCCCGTCGAGATCGGCGAAAGCTTCTGCGTACCGTCGCGCGATTTCACGGCGCCGATTCACAAAACCGTCCAGCTTCTTCAACTGTTGAATGCCGATTGCCGCCTGCACTTCGGGCATGTTTGCTTTGTAACCCGGCTC
>JAFAMM010000428.1 GCA_019233375.1 Acidobacteriaceae bacterium | reverse complement strand
GGCGTCGTGAGAACGCTCGTTGCCATAATCTGCGGATTGATAGGTGCCTTCGCCTTCGTGTTTGTCAGCAGGAGCCTAGGCAAGGGGATTATCCCTGGAGCATTGATTTTCATCGTAGGGTGGCTGATCTTCTGCGGCATCGATTACTTCAATGGCGTTAAAGCAGGTTATTCCGCCTTAGATGAGCTCGGGATTCACCTCGTTCTGTTTATGATTCCTGCATTCGCGGCCTGGCTTGCAGCGCGCCTGTTGGCGTAATGGAGAAACGAGCGCATCAGGACAAAAACGCTATAAAGATCCCATGCAGCTCGCTTAAGCTTCACTCAGTGAATCCAGGCAAGCGCACTCGCATCTTGAATGATTAGTGTCGACTCCAATGCCTGAGAAATCACCCTCGACCGCCCGGCTGGAGGCTTTCTCCGATGGCGTGATCGCTGTCATCATCACCATCATGGTTCTTGAGTTGAAGGTGCCGCATGAAGATGGCGCGGCAGGCCTTTCCGTCATCACGCCGATTCTGCTGATCTATCTGCTGTCATTTACGTTCACCGGGATTTACTGGATAAACCACCAGCATTTGATAGAGCGCGTCGAATCTGCAGACCGGCTTATTCTTTATGCAAATCTAGGATTTCTTTTCTGCCTTTCGCTGCTGCCCTTCTTCACCGCATATGTGATCGAAAAGAAGACCGCCGCCTTCGCGGTTGCCTTGTATGCAATCTCGATGATTGTTACTGGTTTTTCCTTTCTGCTGCTTCGGATTGCGATCCATCGCGTGCTGCGGCGTTCAAGAAATCTTAGGCCGGAGGACACCGCGGAGCGTGGTAAGCACCTCGCCAGCCTCGTTCTATATTTATTGGCCGTTCCGCTGGCGTACTTTCATGCTGGGCTTTCATTGATCCTGATAGCGGTCGTCACAATCATTTGGATTGTTCCGAGTCTAGCTATTTCCAGGAAGGCAGGTAGTTAGTTATTTAGTTTAGGTTGGGCGTCGCCGCGATCAGCACCTATCAATACCCCGATCACCTTTCCACTAAAAGCGGCAAGATTCACGACAACTCACCTGAAATTGAATTCCTCAAAATGAAGCTGGCGGGCAGGCACTCCCAGCCTGATAAACCCCTTCTGTAGGGCGTTCATCATGGTGATCGGTCCGCACATATAGATTTCCTTGCCGGTTATAGGTCCGCTAGAAGCCACAACGTTCTCGGCCGACAGATGCCCGTCTCTGTTGGAGTAGAAGATATGCGGCCTGAATTTGGCGTGCTGAGCAGCGGCTTGCTCAACTTCCTCCAAAAACAGACCGTCCTCCGGCACCCGCATGCAATGGTAAAAATCAACCTCGTAGCCGGCAAGCTGCCCGTTGAAGTCCCGAATCCAACTCAAGAACGGCGTGAGGCCAATTCCGCCCGCAATCCAGATTTGTCGCTTTCCGCCTGCTTTATAGTTGAACCTGCCATAAGGACCATCAACTCTGGCCTGCATCCCGGGCTTCAAATGCTCGACCAAATACTGAGTCCAGTCGCCTGATGCCTTGATGGATAGGCGCAAATCATGCTCCTGGGGCGCGCTGCTAATAGTGAAAGGGTGCGCCTCTGATAGCACTGGATCCCGTTCAAAGCGAACGAATGCAAACTGCCCCGCCGTGAAGGGCAACTTTGCCCGGCGTGGTTTCAAAGCTACTTCAATCGTGGTGCCGTTCAGTCTGCGAATGCCCTCGGCCGCATAAGGGTAGGTCTTCCTGACGGCTTCGGCGATAAACACGGAATACAAATAAGATGCCGCTCCAACGAAGAAGAAAATCAGCAGGTAGAAAAGGGGAACGGTTGTCTTTCTCACGAGCGGATCAACCAACATCGCGTGGGCAAAACCAATAATGAAGAATATGCCGATGAGGCTGTGGCTGCGACGCCATTTGTGATAGGCAAATTGCGTGAAGCGGCCAATAAGAGGAATCCGCGGCGCGATGGTCAACAGCACCAAAGCCAAGAGTCCCAGGAAGGCAATCATTCCGAGTGGCGTACCGGGCTTGATTTGGCCGGCATTCAAAGGCGCAGCGAAGAAATGGAAGATCAACAAAAAGATGGCGAGCATGGCCGCCTTCTTGTGGGTCTGGTACATCTGGTCAAGACCGCCAAAATACGCCTCCAGAGAGCGAAGGCGAGTCGAGAGGAATAATGCGCACGCAAGCAAAACGACCGCCGTTGAAGCGATGATTTCAGCCATGAGCTGGCGGTTGAAGTTGGGCCGGCTACCGTCGTTGTGCGGGCCGAATATGAGCCACAGCAAAAGGTTGACAACCACCAGAGCCACGACGACTACATTCCCGCTATCTTTCTTCCGCATGCTACATCCCCGGTTACCGCGTCCGTTTAGTCGAATGGTGAAAGCCGAGCCAAGCCACAACAAACGCCGCGAGCGCACTCACTGCACGGAGGTGATTGGCGACAAGCCATGTCGATAACATTCGTGGCAGATCGGGGGGCGGCTTGATCGCAGCCACAATCCGATTATTGATGCCGGCCTCCACTGTGAAGGTTGTGCCGATCACACCGATTCCATAGAGCAGCGCCGAGGTCAAGCACCAACCTCTCAGCCGCGAACGCCATCCCACTGCCGTACACGCGATTACTAAAAGCGTGGTGCCGAACGCCGTGCCAGAGAAGAGCGGGTTACGCACCTTCGCGTTGATCTCTTTCCAGGCGGCGAGTGCCTGTTCGGGCGATAACGAATTGAGGGCAGGCGCCGTTACAACGGACATGTTGAAGAGAAATCCAGCCATTAGGGCCAGCCCGAGCGCCGTGGGCAGTTCCAGGGCAAGAGGAATAAGAGACCGGTTACTAAAGTCGTTCACTGATCGCATGACATTCCCGTTCACGTGACACAGATACCGCGAACCCCGGCCTTCTGGAATAAGTGCGGTGAACCGGCAACCGAGGACGCCTGCTCATCGGCTTTATCGAGCGTGAATAAGTTCATCAAGACAACGGGAGCGACATCAATTGCAAGCTGGCGTGCGATCGGAAAAGCGGGGTCCAATGGGCGTAAGAGCGGCATAGTAGCCTCCTTAACAGTATGGCTGCATTGTGCCAATATGACATTATGCAGCGTATATCATGGTTGTTGCATACCATAGTGACATGATAATGTCAATAGTGGCATCTGGAGCCGAATGGAATACAAGGGGAAGCGCTCGCCTGCAGGCGAGATTCTGACGGGCCTAATACTTGATATATTCAGGCTCAGCAGCCTGCTTTCTACAGCGGGCGACCGCCTGGTTGCACGTCTGGAACTCACAAGCGCCCGCTGGCAGATTCTTGGCGCCATCGCCGCCGCCGAACGCCCGGAGCCCGTTGCGTGGCTAGCTCGCAACATGGGTGCAAATCGGCAAAATGTCCAGCGGATCGTCAATGACCTGCATAAACGGGGGCTGGTTGCATTCGAGGTTAACCCGCATCATCGGCGGGCGCAGCTGGTTGTTCTGACCGATAAGGGCAAACAGGCGTTTGACTCCGCCATGCGCGTGCAGGCCCCTTGGGTCAACGAGCTGTCAGACGGACTTCCGACCAAGGACCTTCAGACGGTCCGGCACGTCATCGCAACACTCCGCAAAAGGCTGGAGAGGAACGGATCGGAGGAGCGAAGCTGAACCGAAACGATTTCGCCTATGGTCAGCGAACGGGAGATAACGTCGGTGACGCGGAGAGGCGAGTAGTCTGAAAGGGTCACGTCATCCCGTCGCGATCTCCAATCAATTCTCAGATCGTCAGTAGGCCGTTTGAACGAAGCCGAGCGCGCGCCGGACGCTACGCGTAGGCGGTCACCGTAGGTTCGAGGTCGATAGAGTATCGGGTCACAAAGAGCAACTTGTGACCCATATTTTAAGGATCCGGATACGAATCAGGAGAGTCCCATACTCCCGCCGTTACCCGGGGAATCCGGATGGAAAGACACTGCAGACCTGAGTGCAGGCGAGGTCCTTAGAGTTTTGGTGCGGTGGACGCCCTCCGATGTTCCCCTCGTTCCGGGGAACTCGTACGCTAGAAAGAATCTGTATGAGTTTGATCCGACGCAGGGTTACTACGTCTGGCACTGTCATTACCTTACTCACGAGGACAATGAGATGATGGGGCCATATCGAGTTATTAAGTAGATATGGACCGCTGGCGTACGGCGGAACGGTCATCAACCGAACTTACATATGATCAATCGAGATCGCCGCGAGTCTGAGTGTGTAGGGAATGGCCGTTACTCGTGATTCATCGTTTTGGACGGTTGCCCTCGCATACTTTCGAAGCATCGGCGCGAGTGAAGTCCGCCTTCCAGTTGGTTTCCCAACTCCGGCCGTCGTAGGAGAACGCTTGCTCCCAAACGGCATGATCGCGATCAAGTAGGTTCCAAACATAGCGGACAGCGATCGCGCGTTGTTGGTCGTGGTCCTCGGCGTAGAATTCACCATGACTACCGTTGAACCCTCCAACAACCGGGACTGGGTCAAGCTTACCGGTTTCACTGTTGACCCAGTAGATAGACCATTGCTTCTTATTCTTATCGAAGGTGCGCAGGGTCAAGCCGGCTGAGCGTTTTGTAGGGAAATAAAGTTCGTCCACGGTGGCCTCGCCATCAAGGTAGAGGGCCATGCAAAGGATTCCAGGAAACTCCTCCCAATCGTTACTCCCCGCGCCCCGGACCCTCAGACGCCGCTGCCGGGTTGTCCACCCGCCGGCGAAGTAGTCGAAATCGTGAATGGTGCCAGTGCGGTCCAGCGTGAAACCCGGTGCGTTTCGAACGGCATTTTCACTCGTTTCCGGTTGCTTGGTTTGAGCTAGTGTGACGGAAGGCGAAGCCGCGGTCAGCATCAGATAAGTGGAAAGCACTGAAAAGTAGGCGCTTGTTGAAACCATGCTCAACCATGTTAGGAGATCTGACAAGAAGGGAATGATCTGTCTGGAACGATAGGGCTGTGTCCCCGCCACTTTGAGGTATAACGCGCGTTCCAGCGATGTGAATTCGTTATTGGCAATTGGCGATGACTCGCAAGCTGAACGGCTTTAGCGCCGAAAGGTGTCCGTGAAGACACACGTGACAGGGTCGTAAGAAAGGCTGACCGAACAGGTCCTCACGGCAGACTTTGACGCGGAAGGACGCAAGCGCGAACCTGCACACCGGCGCGGTGTGCAACGCCGCGCTGCGCGCCTCTTCATACCGCAGTTGCGGAAGTGTTTTGGTGATCGAGAGCTTGCTAGGCCCAATTGCTCTGAGCCCATGAAACAAGGTCGATCATGGGCGAGCCCGCCGCGGCGACATTGTTATCTTCGGGCCCTTGGACCCAGGGGAAATCCCATTCCTGTTCCTGGGCTGAAGTCACACCGACCAACGATGGCCAATTCTCGCCATCCCACCAAGCAAAAAACGGCCCTCCCGAATCGCCCGGTGTTGCATCGCCATTATCGGTCTCGAGTTCCATGGCATCACCATCCTCGTCGTCGTCATGAAAGCTAATGCCTCGGATCAGGTTCGTTGTAGTAGGCCGCAGCGGCTTCTACATACGAATACATATTCGGACCAACAGTCGAGGTGCCGTTGTAATAGGCCGGCACAAACTGGATCATCGCCGGATTCGCCTCCCAGGGCACAGCATGCGATGCGGTAAGTACCGTGCTATGAGAAACCAGCACACCCGTTGCGGTCCACGACCATTGGAAGCTGTGCGGTCGGGCGAGCTTGGAAGAACTGCGGATTGAAGTATCTGGGCGGCAGTCGTTTATGGCCCTTTTTCTGCGACCGCCCGAATTGACAATGCAAGGAACTTGGATAACCTTTCGTGCGCGAATTCGATATCTTTTGGGTGAATGACGGAAGCTGCGCGCCCGAGGCAGTATAGGCGAAGGCGGTGCCCCGAGGGCGCGTTCGTAAGGCTGGCCGTGACCGGGGCGTGTAATACACTGCCAGCATGCGTCAGCTTACAGCGGGGCTTATTCTTCTTGCATTGACTGCGCTCAGTACGCGGGCGGATAGCGGGAGTCCGTTTGCCGGCAGGTGGGACTTCAACGTCTCGACTCCCGCGGGCATGCGTGCGGCGTGGCTCGGGGTGACAGAAAAGAACGGCACGCTCGATATCTGGTTTCAGCCAACCGGCGGAAACGTGTATCAGGTGCGCGATTTTGAAGTGAACGGATCACATTTGAAACTGAATCTCGCGGCCGCTCATGGGGACCATCCTGCCCTGATTTGGGACC
>JAFAMM010000424.1 GCA_019233375.1 Acidobacteriaceae bacterium | reverse complement strand
GCGAACGATATCCACAAATGAAGTTCGCCGGCGTGAGATCTCTTTGTACGACACCACGTTGAATGGCGCCCGCGACAAGCGGGATCACTTGCCTGGACGTAGAACTCTGCGTGTCTGCGATCAGGCGAAAGAACCTGCGTGAAATCTCCGTATAGTCGATTGAATCGGTGCGATGGGCGAGAATGTGCCGGAGATCCCGCCCCCAGATAAAGTCCATTTCGATCGTGCCTTCGTTGCAGTTGATTCGTCTTATCGGTGGTATGGATGCAAATCCTCGAAGCCGCAATAAGGCGGCAGCTTCGAGGTAAAAATCGAAGCGGAGAACCTCAAGCAGGCGGCCGCGAAGGTCGTCGCGCTGTTGCCGCGCGCGGCCCTTTCTTAGGCGCACGACGCCTCCGCTAAAGATGATTTGTAGCCGGTGGTGTCTCCGGGGCACCATTCGCGATCTGCCGTCGAAGAGCGCTCTGTCGCGCTCGTCCATTGCAAATAGAAATCCGTCCTGGTCGATTTCCGCAAGATCGCGATCGTTACGGTCACCTGCGGCGATGGAAGGAACCAACTCAGGTGAAAGCGTATCCTCACACTGGCGCCTTGGCTGGATTCGCCGCGTCAGAAGAGCCCACGATACCTCAAGCCGGGCGACCACATAAAGCAATGCGGTCCCAATCATAAGTCAGACACCTTCAAACGATCTGCGGATAACACAATTGCTCAAAGCTTGTCTCTACTCCGCCATATTGCCCTGCAAGTGAACTGCCCCGTTTCGGCGAAGCACAGTCTCGTAAACTGCGGCGATCCGTCTCGCAGCGATTTCCACTGTGAGATGCTCTCGCACGAACCGCATTCCGGCATCGCTAAGCCGGGCCCGCACGTTTGCGTCGATGGCCAGCATCGCCATTTTCGAGGAGAGATCGCCGGCGTCACCAACGCGAAACAACAAGCCGCGCCGGCCATCCTCGATAACTTCGGGAGTGCCGCCGGCATCGGACCCGATCACCGCACATCCGCACGCCATGGCCTCCAGCAGCGAATTTGAAAACCCCTCCGAGTAGGAAGGCAGCACGAAAATGTCCATCGCCCTCATCCATTGGGCAACCGCCGGTGTAGCGGGAACAAAGAGCGAGAGAGCTCTGATTTCAAGTCGCGCGGCATTGGCTTCCACCCTCGGCAACTCGGGCCCGCTACCGACGATCACCAGCGCCATACTTTGCCGGACGCGAGCTAATTTCGCGAATGCCTCCTGCAGCAGCAGCAGACCCTTTTCTGGCCGAAGCGCGCAGACTGTGCCGAAGACCAGCGAAGCCTTCGGCATGCCTTCAGGCTTGGGGAACTCGGTCTGACAGAATCTGCTAGTGTCCACCCCGCCATAACAGACCTCGACTCGGGCAGGCGGCACATACTTGTGATGAATCATGTCACGGCGGAGTGCCTCGCAGTTGACCACAATCGCATCGGCTATGCGGTCCGGCAGCCTGAGCAAGCGCCGCGTCTGCTTATCTAGAAGCTCCCGGTGTGTGAGTTGACTGCCTATAATCGCGGGCAAACCCAGCATCCGTGCGATCGGCACAGCGAACACGCTGCTGGGATCGTAGGAATGCAAGACCTGGATGCCGTGCTCACGAATGTATCGGGCTATGTGGAAGGCGGATGAAAGCGCGGAAGTCGAGCGTAGCGAATCAACCGGCACATGCAAAACTGGAATTCCCGCCGCGCGCAATTCCTCATAGCGCATTCCACTCGCCTGATAACAAGCAACGTGCGGTTCGAACGCCGAGCGATCGAGATGAATCGCGCTATTTGTAACATCGCGCGCCACGCCGCCGATATCGAGTTCCCGCGTGGTCAATAGTACCGGCACAGGCCTCCTGATTACCCGGCTCGCTCTAAGAGACAACCTGGGATGCGCAATTCGCATTCGTGAACGGCAATTACAATCAGCTTTTCGCTACTTATACCTCGCGTGCCTCTAATCCGCTGTATCAATGGCTATAATGCAGCCGGCTCGGTAGGTGTTTCGCGATACGAGTGTTGCGTTCGCAATGACAGTTCGGACACTCTAGTCGAAAGCAGCCTTTAGCTGCCGCCTTGTGTGCGTCGTTATACAAGAGTTCGCGTAACCGTGCCTGGTGTAGGTTGCCGATGGGGAACGTGACATAACAGAGTTGGACAGTTCCATCTGCGCCGACCCAGATCATCTCGTATGCGTCACACGGGACGCGCATTGCCGGTCCCTTGAGCAGCCAGTCTGGTATGGATTTTATGGACGTCTCCGATTCAGGTATCCGGCCCGGCTCGGAGGACTTTAATCTCAGCAGCTCCTCTGTAAAGCGCCGGATGACCTGTTCGTCGGCGGCAGTGAACTGCAGCACCCGATTCGGACCTTCGGTGAAGTATGGCAGCGAGTAGTGCACCAGATCCACCTGTATAGTCATGTCATGCGTGCGGGCAAGGTCCCACGCGCGATGTAATTCTTCGAGCGAGCAACTGCGGCGCATCAACAAGAAGTTCAACTGCAATTTGAAATCCTTGCCGCAGTGGGACCGAACTGCGGCGAGCCCCTTGCAGAGGTGTTCGAACGCTCCGGCTCTGGACGTATATTCATCGTAAGCAGATCCCCAACCGTAGTAGCCAAGTGTTGCAATGCGCAACCCGGCAGCGTACAGTTTGTCAATTTTCCGATCTAACAGGTAGCCATTTGTCGTTATATATGGAAGAATGCCGGCGTTATTAGCGTGCCGTATCATCTCCGCGAGATCGGGATGAACCAGCGGCTCGCCGCCATAAAAGCGCACTGTAGTCATCCCCGCAGCCGCTGCATCGTCGAGCAGCGTGCGGACCATGTTCAACTTCAGGTAATGGCCGGGCATAAAATCACGGCCGTATCTGCACCCGACGCATGCATAGTTACACGAGGCAGTGATTGCAATAGTCAGTCTTCTCGGAGTGGGCCTGATTACGATCGGCAAAACGCTCGCAACGCTGTGCTGAACAAGTCCTGCCCCCATTTCGAGCTGAACGGCTGCCTCTCTGAAATAGGAATGTTTGTCCAGATAAGGACGAAGACGTCTCAGCAAGAAACTACGCAGCATGCAATACACCTCTGCTCTACGGCAAGAGAGCCGGCGGGATCTGGAACGCCACATCCCGGGATTTCCGTGATTTTACACCCAATCCCGGAAGAATATACTCGCTGTTTCGCAGTTATGCACACGCCTTCAAAAAGAAGCACTCTAATCCAAATTCCGCATTTTCCGGATTCGGCCGTGATCCGATCGAAATTGCTGGAGTCGCGAATATGGCGTGGTCAGGAGGATGGCGTCGGGTCGGCGGCCTCGCCGCAGAGCGCATGAACAAGGCCCGCAACGCTATGGGGTGTCGCCTCGGCCCCAACCGCGAACCCATGCTTGCGAACGGCGTCCGAGGTAACCGGCCCGATAGTCCCGATCCTGACGCGCTTGAGCTTTTCGCGGTCCATTACGCTCAGAAGGTTTTCAAATGCTGAGGCGCTCGTGAAGGTCGCCCAGTCCGGATAGGGATCGCGAAACACCGCCGCCGCGCGCTCTCCCGCGTCCGCCGGCAAAATGTTCCGGTACGCCTCGACCACATCGACCACAGCGCCTCTCCGCCGCAGTTCCTTCGGCAAAACCTCACGAGTCACCGCCGCGCTTGGGATCAGAATGCGGCGCCCTTTTATCTCTTCCGTTCCAAGGCTGTCCAGCAGCGATTCGGAAACGAACCTTTCAGGTACCAGCGAAACGGTGAAGCCTTCTTTTTCTGCAATCTCACTGGTTGCCGCTCCGATACATGCAATGCGGCTGCGGCAACTGCCGCGCGGCACCGGCAGCTCGGCGGCAAAGAACAAAACAGCGTTCGCGCTGCTGAAAATGATCCAGTCGTATGAATCGCACTGAGCCGCCGCTTCGCGCAGCGGGGCCGGGTCGGCGGCGGCCACAATCGCGATCATCGGCAGCAGGATCGCCTCCGCGCCGAGTGCCCGCAACGGCGCTGCCAGCTCCTCGGCCTGGTCCATGGCACGCGTCACCACAACCCGTTTGCCCGCTAAGTTGCCCGTCACCGGCTCTCGCTCAGAATGCCGGCCGCGCCGCGCGAGAGCAACTCCGACGCGATCCGTTGTCCCAGAACTTCCGGGTTTGCCGCCCTGCCTTCAGCCTGGCCGCGAACATGCCGCGCACCGTCAGGCGACACCACGATTGCCCTCACCCGCAGCGCGTCGCCGGCACATTCCGCATACACACCCAGTGGAAGCTGGCACCCGCCTCCGAGGGACTCCAGAGCCGCTCGCTCACACCGGACCGCCGCACGAGTCGGGCCATGATCCAGACCCGCCTCGCGGCACGTTTCCGCCACTTCATCCTCGACCCGGGTCTCAATGGCCAAGGCGCCTTGGCCGGCAGCCGGGCAGACCTCATCGGGAGAGAGAAGTTCGGCAATTTCGTGCTCCAGGCCGAGCCGCCTTAGGCCCGCTGCGGCAAGCAGAATCGCCTCGAACTCTCCAGCGTGCAGTTTTCTGAGCCGTGTATCGACGTTGCCGCGAATGGGCTGAATGTCAAGGTCGGGCCGCAGGATTCGCAACTGGGCGGCGCGGCGGCCAGAACTCGTTCCCACGCGCGCTCCGCTCCCCAATTCCTGCAACCGGCGGCCGGCGATCGCGTCTCTCGGATCCTCGCGTTCCGGTATCGCCGCGAGCGTCAGCCCCCCGGGCAGCTCCGTCGGCAGGTCCTTCAGACTGTGCACCGCCAGATCGATCGCCCCCGCCAGCAGCGCCTCTTCAATCTCTTTTGTGAACAGTCCTTTGCCGCCCACCTGCATCAGCGACGCGGTCTGCAGATGGTCACCGGTTGTCTTGATGATTTCGATGCGGCTCGAAACGCCCGCAAGTTGCAGACGGTCGGCAATGTGCCGGGCCTGCCATACCGCCAGTTGTGATCCCCGCGACCCGATAACCAGCGTCTTGGCCCTGACTGCTTGCGCGTTCACGCTTCTCAACGCAGCCGGAACATTCGCCGCACCGCTGTGACGAACTCGGCCTCGCGGACCTCCTCGCCTGTCTTCTGCAACGCGGCCTGCCGTCGCATCTCAGAAATGGGTCCGTGCGCAATCTTGTTGACAATGCCGCGCGTGAGCGCCTCGAGCGCCTGCTCCTGGTCCGCCGTCAGAAGGCCAAGCCTGCCCTTGTAACGCCCCAGCGCCTCCTGGCGGATCGCTTCCAACTGTTCCTGCAGGCTGACGATGGTGGGCGCCACATCGCGCTCGCGCAGCCGCGCCTCCAGCCGCCCGACCTCCTCCCGCACGATCGCCTCCGCCTGCTCGGCCACCTCGCGGCGCGCCCGCAGGTTCTGGTCCGTCAGCCTTTGCAGGTCGTCAATGTCATACAAAAACGCGTGCTCCAGCCCATCGATGAAAGGATCGATATTGCGGGGCACGGCGATATCAATCAGAAACATGGGCTGGTGCTTCCGGACCTCAATCGCCCGCCGCACCATCTCGCGGGTAAGCACAAAGCCCGGTGCCGCCGAGGAGGTGATGACAATATCCATTTCAGCCAGCCGCTGCGGATACGATTCGTAGGCGATCACCTGGCCATGGAACAGCCCGGCCATTTCGAGGGCCCGCTCATGTGTCCGATTCGTGATGAAAATCTCGCTCGCTCCTCCGCGCAGAAGGTGCCGCGCCGCGCCTTCAGACATCTTTCCGGCGCCGACGATCAGGATGCGCTTTTTTGCAAGCGAGCCGAAGATCTCGCGCGCCAGTTCCACGGCCGCATAACTGACCGAAACGGCGCTTTGCCCAATTTCTGTTTCCGAGCGGATGCGTTTGGCGACATGCAGCGCGCGGCTGATGACCGCGTCGAGAACAGTGCCCACCGTTCCCTGGTCGCGCGCCTGTGCATAGGCTTGCTTCAGTTGGCCGAGGATCTGCGGCTCGCCGACAATCATCGAGTCCAGGCTGCCGGCTACCCGGAACAGATGCCGGATGGCGTCGCCATTCTCATAAATGTAGAGGTGAGGCCGGATCGCCTCGAGAGAAATGGTGCTGCGCTGATGCAGCACAGCATCGAAAAGCGAATCGGCCGGCATCTCCTCGTCCAGAGCGGCCGTGATCTCGACCCGGTTGCAGGTCGAAAGAATCAGTGCCTCCTTGGCACCTAGGGCCTGCATGCCGAGCAGCACCGCCGGGATCTCATCCGAGCGTAGCGCCAGCTTCTCCCGGATCTGAACCGGAGCGGTTTTGTGGTTCAATCCGGCCAGCGCGACTCTCATTTCAGCCAGAAACTCCGCAGTCCGAAGTGGGTCGCCCAGGTCACCAAAGAACAGCCCAGAACGCCCACCGCCAGCCACGCGATCCGCCGGCCGCGCCAGCCCGCCGAGATCCGCAGAAAGATCATGGCGAGATAGAAGGCCCAGGTAAATAGGAAGAACGCGATCTTAGGATTGCCGATCCAGTTCGTGCCGTCTTCGATGAATGCCCAGACAACGCCGGTTATCGTGGCGAGTGTTATGAAAACAAAACCCGTATTCATCGAGACAGAGATAATGCGGTCCAGCGTGGCAAGCGGCGGCAGCCGGTTTGCCGATGGCATAACTTGTTTTCGCTTCAATTGCCGCTCCTGTAAGAGGTAATAAACGGAAGCGACTGCAGCAAATGTTAAAGTTGCGTAACCAATTAGTACCGTCGCAACGTGTACCGTCAGCCAAACATTCCTAATAGCAGGACTGCTCCATGGCGCAACGGGAAATTCGGTAGCGCCGATAAGAGTCATGAAAAAAACCAGTGGAAAAATGCAAACGCCAAAGATCGCGATGCGGTAATAGGTGTAACCTAACAAAAAAAGTATAGCTATCAGGAAGGCGCAAACCGAACTCGTTTCGTAGAAGTTTGCCAGCGGCAGGTGGCCCGTGTCCGTCCACAGCTCGACGATAGACACGAGATGAAACACGGTACCTGCCCCGAAGGCAAGCATTGCTGGCAGGAACAGGCGCGTGTTCTTCCAAAAGACGTAGATCAGCGCGTACAGTAGACCGCACGCGTAAAGAACGGCGGCGGTGCGCAGCCAGATGACGCTCATAGGAGGGGGCTCTCTCCAGTATAGGGGGAGTGCGCCAGGCCGCAGCGCTTTGAGGCAGGGGTCGAAATCCACTATGGCGGTGGTGCGAAACCACCAGGAAACAGGTGTAGGCAGTACAGGAGTTTAAGAAAGCTTCATGAGCAATCTCTTGACCGGTAAGAGGGCTCTGGTAACAGGCGGGTCCAAGGGTATCGGGCTCGCAATCGCTCACGCTCTGCTTGCGTCCGGCGCCGACGTGGTCATCTGCGGCCGCAAACAGGAACACCTCGATGAGGCGCTCCACCAATTACGTCAAAAGGCGCCCGCTCGCATCGTAGACGGCCGGGTAACTGATGTCGCCGACAGCAGCCAGGTCGCCGCACTGTTCCAATTTGTAGATCAAAAACTCGGCGGATTGGACATTTTGGTAAATAACGCGGGCTTGGGTGTGTTTCGCTCTACCGCCGAGCTCAGCGTAGCGGAGTGGAACAGTGTCATTTCCACCAACCTTTCGGGCGCATTTTATTGCAGCCGCGAGGCGCTTGAGCGCTTCGAGAAAAGCAAGGGCGGATCCATCATCAACATCAGCAGCCTGGCGGGCCGCAATCCGTTTGCGGGCGGGGCAGCGTATAACGCTTCAAAGTTCGGCTTGAACGGATTCAGCGAAGCTATGATGCTCGACCACCGGAGCGATAACGTGCGTGTAAGTTACATCATGCCGGGCAGCGTAGATACGCAATTTGGAGGGGTTGACGACAAAAAGTCGCTTTGGAAGATAGATCCCGAAGATATAGCGGAGATAGTGATCGGCATTCTGCGGATGCCAAACCGGACTTTAATCAGCCGGGTGGAAGTGAGACCTTCTCGTCCGCCGAAAACTTGAGCAGGAATATTCCGAGAACAATAAAGAGCTCACAGCACTGCATGAAACAAGAAGCTCAGACGATGAAAGGAAGTAGAAGCAGCTCGGTGGTTTTTGGCACCCGGTTTGCTCAATGTTAGGCGTAGGCCAACAAAATTTAGGAACGCCGGGACAGGATGCTGGCAAGGTTATTTGCCCGGCGAATGAGCAAGAAGGAAGGAATAAATATTTATGAGCCGGCTCCGCAAGGTATTAGACCCAAGCCGAACAGGGAAAGAAGCTGAAGGCCTCGAGAAGAGGCTGCTCAAGCTCGTCGTTGGCCAGGACGAAGCCGTTGAGCAGATCGTGAACATCTATCAGATGCACCTCACCGGTCTTTCAGCCCCAGGACGTCCCGTTGGCAATTTTCTTTTTCTGGGTCCGACAGGTTCCGGGAAGACCAGAACCGTCGAGGCGACCGCAGAGGCGCTGGTGCAGAACCCGCGCGCTGTCATCAAGATAGACTGCGCCGAGTTCCAACACAGCCACGAAATTGCGAAGCTGATCGGTTCGCCTCCCGGCTATCTCGGCCACCGCGAAACGCACCCCTTGCTCAGCCAGGAAGTGATTAACCAGCATCACACCGAGAACGTTAAGCTCAGCTTCATTCTGTTTGACGAGATCGAGAAGGCGAGCGACGCGCTCTGGAACTTGCTGCTCGGCATTCTGGATAAAGCGACGCTCACCCTCGGTGACAATCGCAAAGTCGATTTCTCGCGTGCCATGATCTTCATGACCAGCAACCTGGGCGCAAGCGAGATGAGCGCTCTGGTCAGCCCCAAACTCGGCTTCCAGCGTGCCATGGCGAGTGCCCAGCCGATCGATGTCAACGAAGAACTCGACAAAAAGATGTCCAAAACCGGCATCGAAGCGGCGCGCCGGAAGTTTACGCCCGAATTTATGAACCGCATAGATAAGGTGGTCGTATTTAAACCTCTGGGCGAACCGGAGTTACGGCGAATTCTCGACCTCGAACTAGGCCAGGTTCAGCAGCGCATTCTCACCTCCCCGGCCGAGAAGTGCTTTGTCTTTACCGTCTCCGACACCGGCAAGAACTTCCTCTTGAATGAGGGAACGGACGTCAAGTATGGCGCCCGCCACTTGAAGAGGGCAATCGAGCGGTTCCTGGTTCACCCGCTTTCGAATCTGATGGCGACGAATCAGATTCTGCAGGGTGACTGGATTCAGGCCGATTTCGATCCCGACCAGGGCAAACTGCTGTTCTCGAAGGAAGCCGAGGGCCTCGAAATCCATACGATGGCGAACATGATGGGGGAAGATTTCCGCATCTCGCCGGCAGTCATGGCCGCGAGCACCCACGTGGAAATGGCGAAGACCGTCTCGGCGGGTAAATCGTCGAAAAAGTAGCAGCACCAATCTAAACGGGGGCTGGGCGTATCTGCCCAGCCCCTTTTCTTTTGCGAGCGACCACAGTCAAGTATGGCCGCGGTTGCCCGACGAAAGCGGCCCAGATCGTGGGTTGGAAACCCTGTCGGCAGCGCGGCAACGGCTTTAGCCCGCTCGCGGCTTTCGCCGCCCCTGCCGCTCTACACCGTCGTGCGCGTTTCCGGTACCCGCCGCAGGTAGGGCATCCGCAGCTTCAGAACCCGTTCGCGTGCGCGTTCCTCCTCGAGATTCCGGCTGCGCGCCTGCAGCAGATCCTGCAGCGAGATCATGCCGAGCAGACGGTTGCTGCCGTCGTTTGCAACCACCGGCATGCGCGTAAATCCGGATTCCACCATCCGGTGCACCACGATTTTTAACGGTTCGTCGGCATAGGCGACTACCGGTTCATGCAATGCCGTTTCGTGCAGGGCAATCGATGAGGCGGCCGCGGCTGCTTCTTCATACATCTGTGTGAGATGGTTCCGGCTGACAACTCCAAGCAAATGATCGTTGTCCTCAATGATCGGAAAGAGATGCTGCCCTCTCGGCTTCTGGCCCGGGCGGATAAGCTCGCGAGCCTGTTCGAGTGTCGCCTCGGCAGGCAGCGCGACCACATTGGTGCGCATCACCTCGCGAGCGAAAAGGATCTCGAGCGGATCCATCGCGTATTCGCGGCTGAGGTGGTATCCACGGCGGGCGATCTTTTCGGTGAGGATTGACCGCTTCATCGTAAGCACGATCAACCCATAGGAAAGAAAGCAGGCGACCAGTAAAGGCAGCAGCATGTTCAAGTCATGAGTAAGCTCGATGGCAAAAACAACGCCGGTAAACGGGCAGGCCATAGTTCCGGCGAGCGTCGCGCCCATGCTCACGAGCTCCCAAAAACCGGCCCCGTAATGGGGAAGGAACAAGGCTTCGAGTCCGCCCAGCGCCGCCCCGGTCATCAGCACGGGAGCGACAACGCCGCCTGATGTCCCCGACCCTAACGAGAGAACCCAGATGAGCGACTTTACGATCAGAACGCCCAAAATGATGTGCAGCGCTACGTTGCCTTTCAACAGCGTCCCGATGACGTCGTAGCCGACGCCCAGCGCCGGCGGGAAGATCAGACCACCGGCGCCCACAAATACCCCGGCAATCGCCGGCCACCACATCCAGTGGATCGGCAGTTTGTGAAAAATGTCTTCCGCTGCGTAAACGCCTTGGGTCAGCAGGGCCGAGAGAACACCTGCAAGGACACCAGCAAGAACACATCCAAATAGCCCCTGTGGACCGATGAAAGCAGCATGCTCCGGAACAGGAAAAAGCGGTCCGAGACCAAGGATGTACCGCCGGGCCGCACCGGCCGTAACACTCGCCAGCGCAACGGGAATTACGCTGCGGGGCTTCCATTCGAAGAGCAGAAGTTCGACCGCGAGCAGGACGGCGGCAAGGGGTGTCGCGAAAACTGCCGCCATGCCCGCTGCTGCTCCGGCGACGAGCAGTGTCTTTCTTTCGACACTTGTCAGTCGAAATAACTGCGCAATGAGGGACCCGAACGCCCCGCCGGTCATGATGATGGGGCCTTCGGCGCCGAACGGCCCACCGGAGCCGATCGATATCGCCGCCGAAATCGGCTTCAGAACCGCCAGCTTCGGCGGAACCCGGCTGCCGCTCATCAGAATGGATTCGATCGCTTCCGGAATCCCGTGGCCGCGGATCTTTTCCGATCCGTAGCGCGCCATGATTCCGACTATCAGAGATCCGATTACAGGAACAACTATCGCCCACGCGCCTAGATGATTCGCGGCCGGCGACGTCATGGCCGTATCAATGCGCTGATAGTAGAAGAGGTTGGTAAAAAACCCGATCAGCTTCAGCAAACCGGACGCAACGAACGCCGCCACGACCCCGATGAGGATGGCCATGAGCGAAATCGGGATTGCCTGGCGGCTCATCGTGAAATCGCCAAGTTCGTTTCGTAATTTCACCCCCGGCTTAAAGCCGGAAAGAGCATCACTCATGCGGAATGCTCCCGTTCAGGAAAGCTGCGATTCACAATCGCCTGCAGAGCTTCGGACAGAGCCGGGCCGGAAGTTTGCAGCTCCTGCCAATGCAAAACCGAAAGCTCCTGCAAAATCTTTTCTCCGAGCGGGGTCAGCTCAATCAGCACTTCCCGGCGATCTTGCGCGCTCGGGCGCCGCACCACCGCGCCGCGCTCTTCCATGCGATTGAGCAACTCCACCGTGCTGTGATGGCGCAGGCACATTCGCTGCGCGAGAACCGTAACCGTCGGGCGCTTCCCAGGCGGCAGCCCCTTTATTGTCAGCAATAGCTGGTGCTGCTGCGGCTCGATGCTGTGCGCGCGCGCAGCCTGCTCGCTGAAATGCAGAAACTGACGAATGCAATAGCGAAACAAAGCCAATTGCTGAAATCCGGCATGCGAAATGTCTTGTGACGACATTTGTGCGGGAGAAACCAGTACTTCCGACATATCTATATCGTAACACGATAGACTAACCGAGACTTGATTCTGAAGAGCCGCTGGGAGCACAATGCCTATAGGCGAACGAATGGCGAAATTGCAGTTGGCCTCAGACCTTCATGCATTACGTGAAGAGTCGAGGTTTCCACCGCTCGAATCTCGTGGGTTACAAATACTTTTTCCGCATGGAATTGCACGCGGGGAGATTATCGAAGTGCATGGAAAGCGATCCTCGGGCAGGCTTTCCGTTTGTCTTCACATTCTGGCCGGGGCTACCGCGCGAGGTGAGATCTGCGCCGTTGTGGACTTGAACGGCAGCTTCGATCCGGCATCGGCCGCCGCGGCCGAAGTTCGTTTGGCAAAAATCGTATGGGTTCGCTGCGGAGGAAACGCCGAACACGCCCTCCGCGCCGCTGATCTGCTGCTGCACGCCGGCGGGTTCGGAGTGGTGCTGCTGGATCTGACCGAAGCACCGGCCCGGGTTCTGAACCGGATTCCTCTGTCTTACTGGCACCGTTTCCGCCGGGCGGTGGCAAACACGCCGTCCATTCTGCTGCTTTCGGCCGATACTCCACAGGCGAAGTCATGTGCCCGCAGCACTGTACAAATGAAACGAAAAGCCTTTCATTGGTCCGGAAAAGCGCCGTTTCTGGTTTTGCGAAAGCTGGAGACATTGGCATTGCAGCAGAAAATCGCAGCGATTCGGCCCGAACCTTTGTTGCTCGAAACTGCGGCTTGATATGTACGCCTGTATTCACCTGACCGTGCCGACAGCCGCTTCTTTGCTGTTGGATCTGGCTCGCGAATTCTCGCCAGTTGTCGAAGAAGCGGCACAACATACGGTCGTGTTCTCGATTGCGCCCCTGCGAAAACTCATCGGATCGCCTCATCAGATTGCATCCGAGATCTGCCGCGCCGGGTACGAACGGGAGCTGCAGGCGAGTCTCGCGATCGCTGCAAACCCGGATACCGCCATTATGTTAGCGCGCCACTCGATCGGCGTCACTCTGGTGACACCGGGCGACGAACGTCTGAAGCTGGGCCTTCTGCCCTTGACTGCGCTGTTCGGGCACGACATTCCAATCGATCCGGCACTCCTCGATGTGCTCCGCCGCTGGGGTCTTAAAACCTGCGAGGATCTGGCCGCTCTCCCTGAACGAGGCGTTGCCGAACGGCTAGGCCAGGCAGGTGTTTATCTGCGTAATCTCGCACGCGGTCAGATACAAAGACCACTGCGCATTCCTGCCCCGGAGACCAGCTATCGATCGCAAATGACGCTCGAGCATCCGCTGGAGTTGCTGGAACCGTTGCTGTTTCTACTGGCGCGAGAGCTGACGGGTTTATGCGTGCTACTGCGGTCACAATCGAGAGCCGCTCAATCAGTCGCGATCGAATTTCAACTCGAAAGCCGAGATCCGTATCACTGCACACTGGAGTTCCCGGTCCCGCTGGATGACAGCCGGACGCTCTTAAAGCTGTTGCAGCTACATCTCGAACGGCATCCACCGGAAGCAGCCGTGACTGCTTTTTCGTTGTGCCTGGAGCCGGTCGAACCGAAACGCGTGCAACGCGCTATGTTCCTGCCGCCTACCCCGGCTCCTGACAAGCTGCAGCTCACGCTCGCGCGCATCGCGGGAATGGTGGGCAAAGAAAATGTCGGGACCCCGATGCTGCTGAATACACACCGGCCGGACGCTTTCGAAATGACGACGCTTCCTCCGGAGACTCCCATCGCCGAAGAAATCACCAGACCGATGGAAACGCTGCGGCTGGTAATGCGGCTGTTCCGACCGGCGCTTGACGCGCGAGTTCGTGTGGTGGAACATGCGCCGCAAGATGTCCTGGCGTCTTTAGTTAAAGGACGGGTCATGCAGTCGGCAGGCCCATGGAAAACATCCGGAGAATGGTGGACCACCACCGCCTGGAGCCGTGAAGAGTGGGATGTGGCGCTTGATGACGGAGGGCTTTACCGCATTTATCAGGAAACACCCAGCGGCCAATGGTATGTGCACGGAGTGTACGACTGACTGACGCTTAATCCGGCTGCAATAGTCCATAAAAAGCTTCCGGCAGGCGCGTGGGACGGAACTCGCGGTTCAGCCAGACGTGCTTCGTCAGCCCTTCCGCCAACACTCGCTTCGGATCGACGGAAACAATGCGATAAGCAAATTCGACCATGCGCAAGTTCGACTTCACGATCGACGTCTGCACTACAATCTCTTCGTCATAACGGGCGGGAAACAGATAGCGGCAATTCGCCTCCATGACCGCCAGATACAGCCCTGCCGTCTGCTCGAGCTCTTTGTAATTGAAGCCGCGGGCGCGCACCAGCTCGACTCGCCCGATCTCCATCCAGACGAGATAATTAGCGTGATAGACAACGCCCATCTGATCGGTCTCGGCATAGCGGACGCGCAAGCGCGTCTCATGTTCCGGCGGCCGATCACGGTATTGGTGAATGCTTGTTTTCATCGCGAGTAACGAGTGTTGACGAGCCCTGTTAGGATTTGAGCATGCAGGTGCGGGTGCTGTTCTTCGGTGTACTAAAAGACATTGTGGGAACAGCAGAAGAGACGCTACAAGTTTCGCCAGGTATGACGATGGCGAGCTTGTTTGAAGGATATGCAGAACGGTTTGCAACCCTGCGAAATAGGCAATCGTCGATTCTGTTAGCACGCAACCAGGAGTTTTCCACGCCCGAAACAGAACTATCCGACGGAGACGAAGTCGCTTTTTTGCCGCCAGTGAGCGGCGGGTCAAACAAAGAAATTCGCGACCCGGAAGGCCACTTATTCTCGCTTACACGCGCCGCGATTCATTCGAGCCAAATCGCAGCCGCCCTGCAGCGCCCCGAGGACGGCGCGCTGGTCGTTTTTGATGGCGTCGTACGGAACAACACGAAAGGACGGCCAACGGATTATCTCGAATATGAGTGCTACGAGGGCATGGCGCTGGAACAGATCGCCAGGATTGGCCGCGAGATCGCCGGCCAGTTTCCCATCGGGCGCATCGGGATTGTGCACCGTCTGGGCCGGCTGGAGATTGGCGAAGCGAGCGTTACAGTCATTGTGACGGCACCGCATCGCAAGGCCGCCTTCGAAGCCGCGTTCGAGGGAATCAACCGGTTGAAGCGCGAAGTGCCGATTTGGAAGAAAGAGTTCTTCGCAGACGGAGCTGTCTGGGTAGACGGCGAATGGGATGACCGCCTGCTGGCGGCTGCAGCAGCGAATGAAACACCATAGCGTCCGGCTCGGCGCGGTGTTCGGAGTTCTGCTGACAGCGGCCGCCGCGCCGGCGCAGTTCAAACCGGCAGCTCCGGAGCAAACGCGCCCGCTCGATCCGCAGTCGCAGAAACCGGGACAGCAGTCCACGTTTTCGATTAAAGTCAATCTGGTGAGACTGCTCGTTTCGGTTCGCGACACCGCCGGTGGAGTTATCACAAATCTGAAAAAAGAGGCCTTTCGCGTTTACGACAGCGGCAAGTTACAGGACATTGCCGTGTTTGAACGCAATACTTCCCTGCCCCTTTCGGTTGCGATTCTGATTGACACGAGCGGAAGCACGGAAAAGGATCTGCGTTTTGAAGAGGATTCGGTACTGCGCTTTCTGCCTACATTTCTGGGGGCCGGCAACTCAGCCGATACGTTCGCGCTATTCAGCTTCAACTGGCGAACGAATCTGGAAGTCGACTATTCGCGCAGCCAGAAACGTGCGGAACGCGCTCTGCACGCGCTGCACGGCGAAGGTGGAACCTCGCTCTATGACGCCGTGTACCTGGCCTGCGACACGCTGGATGGCCGCGATGGGCGCCACGTCATGGTGCTGGTCACGGATGGCGGCGACACGACCAGCTATAAGAAATATCAGGATGCGCTCGAGGCGGCCCAACGCGCTGACGTGGTGCTTTATCCCATCGTGGTGGTTCCCATCGCGAATGACGCGGGCCGAAACGTCGGCGGTGAACACGCCTTGGCCACGATGGCTGCGTCTACCGGAGGCCGGATTTTTTATCCCGACACCTTCGAGCGCCTGGATACGGCTTTCGGGGACGTAATCGCGGAACTGCGGACGCAGTACCTGATCGGCTTCTATCCGAAGGACGTGCTTGAGGAGCCACGCCGCTATCACCCAGTCGACGTTCAGTTGGACAATCCCTCGTTGAAGGTGAGCACACGCAGCGGTTACTACGAACCGTAAGCCTCCGACCTCGGTGGCACGGTTTTGGTTTCCTTGGCTACCATCGTCTTCCTGAAGACTGTATCCGAATCGGAAGTGCCGGAAAGGGATCAACAGCCTGGAGTTTCAGTGGCTGTGGTGAACTGAAATTATATGGATGAATTTCTGGATGCGGCGATTGAGATCGCGCGGGAGGCCGGGCAGTTGCTGCTGGCGCATCGCGGCGTCGCATTCGAACTGAAGGGCGATTACGATCTCGTAACGGCAGCAGACCGCGCCAGCGAAAAATTGATTATGGAGCGGCTGAAGCAGCACTTTCCGCAACACGGCATTGTGGCGGAAGAGGGCGGACGGGCGGAGATGCAGGCCGAGCTTCGCTGGTACGTCGACCCGCTCGATGGGACAACGAACTTTGCACACGGGTTCCCGATGTGGAATGTGACGCTGGCTCTGGCCAAACGCAACGAGGTGATCGCCGGTGTAGTTTACGATCCTCTAAATCGCGAACTCTTCACGGCCGAGCGCGGGGCCGGCGCTCGCCTGAATGGAGCACCTATTCGAGTCAGCACGGCCGAGACTCTGAACGATGCCTTGCTCGCGACCGGATTTCCGAGCCGGCGCCGCCATCAGAATGTGAACATCCACTTCTATTACCAACTGGCGATGCTCAGCCATGGCGTGCGGCGCGGCGGCTCTGCGGCGATCGATCTGGCGTACACGGCGGCGGGCAGGCTGGAAGCGTTCTGGGAGTTCGGTTTGAATCCCTGGGACATGGCCGCAGGAACGTTGCTGGTGGAAGAGGCCGGTGGCCGTGTATCCGGCATGCGCGGGGAGCCGCTCGACCTGCACGGCAGGTACGTCTTTGCGAGCAATGGCCGGATCCACGAGGAAACCTTGGAACTCTTTGACGAGATTTTCCAGGGCCGCTACCGTCACGAGATGCCGGGATTGCCAGCGGCGGAATGGGAGTTGCAGCATGGCTGAAAATCCGGCGGTACCGCTGACGCTCGAAGGATCGTTCGCACTGCACCAAATGTTCCGCTTTCGGCGCGCGGCGTGGCTCGGCCAGAGCTTCAGCCAGCAGGACCATGCGATTCGCGAGGCTATAGACCAGCTACAACCACTTGAAGCGGGCTCGGCCGATGGCCATCCGCAGCAGTCGGCGTTGTACTCATTGATCGGCCATAAAGGCGATCTGATGCTTTTGCATTTTCGCGATTCACTGGAACACCTGCATCGCGCCGAACTGCAGCTTGCCCGGCTCAATTTGTCCGAATTCCTGGAGCCGGTGCATTCTTATATTTCCGTGGTGGAACTGGGGCTTTATGAATCCTCGGCTAAAACTTACACTCAACTCGCGGAGCGCGGCTTTGAGCCGCACTCGCCCGAATGGACCGCCGAAGTTCGCGAGGTGATCAACCGGCAAGCGGCCGCGATGGCTCCGCGCCTATATCCTGAGATCCCCAAGACGAAGTATCTGTGCTTCTATCCCATGGATCGGCGGCGGGGCGAAACGGAAAACTGGTACACCGTACCGATGGCCGAACGCCAGCGAATGATGCACGATCACGGTTTGATCGGACGCCGTTACGCGGATTGCGTCCGGCAAATCATCACCGGCTCGATCGGGCTGGACGATTGGGAATGGGGGGTGGATCTGTTCGCCGATGACCCGCTCGTGTTCAAAAAGCTGATTTACGAGATGCGCTTCGATGAAGTCAGCGCGGTGTATGCACTGTTTGGATCGTTC
>JAFAMM010000422.1 GCA_019233375.1 Acidobacteriaceae bacterium | reverse complement strand
TCCGGACGATCTCTGCGTGGTGGGATTCGATGACGTCAAATACGCCAACCTGCTTCCAGTTCCTTTGACGACGGTGCGGCAGCCGTGCGCGGACATCGGCGCAGCGGCTATTACCGCCATGCTGCAGCGGCTGGAACGCCCGGCTATCACTGGCCGTGACATCCTGCTCGATTTCCGAATCGTCGTCCGCCAGTCGGTTCACGCCAAGAAGTAAAGCTCTTTACAAGAAGTAAAGCTCTTACTGGTTCGCGTCTGCGCTATCGGCCGCCAACACGCCGCTGTCCGGGCTGATTTTGCTGACTGCGGATTGAAGGCTCAGCTTTCGCAGCTCTTTCGAGCGCGCCAGAGCTTTGTCAGCAGCCGCCGTGTTTCCTTCCATGCGGTAAGCCTTGTATAGCTGGAAGTGAAGATCCCCGTGGTAATCGATCGCCAAAGCCTTTTCGAGCTGCGGCACGGCCAGCGCCGGTTGATTCAGATGCATATACGCGGTGCCTAAAAGCGCGCGTACTTCAGGCAGTGCGGGATTGAGCGCGAGCGCCCGTTTCAGATGCGCCACCTCGCCTGCTGTATCTTTGTCTCTCAAAGAGACTTGGGCAAGCAGGTATTCGTTCTCCGCGCTTCCGGGACTCAGTTGGGCTGCTTTCTTGAGCGCTGCCTCCGCATCACGTGGGCGGTCAAGCAGCACCAACATCTCGCCCGCCGAGCGGTACAGTTGCGGGTCATCCGGCCGTTTCTGAAGCGCCTGTTCAAATTCATTCAGCGCCGATGGGAAGTTCTGCTGAAGCCGGTAGATACTGCCGCGAAGCTCATGCGCCCTGCCTGAATCGGGAAACGATTGCTGCAGCTTTTCAAAGCACTCGCCGCCTTCAGCCGAATACGCCCGAATGAGCCAGTACAGCACCTCGGGGGTCTGCCGGATTTCCATTGCATTCTCGAAATCGCGTGCGGCGGCGTCATAATTCATCGCGCCAAAGGCAGCAATTCCGCCCGTGAGTCTCTCCTCGGGCAGATCTAACGCGCTCGCGGCAGTCTGCGTGGGCAGCGCAGCCGCGGCCTCGTTCGCGCCGCCGGCTTTTTGCGCAGCTTGAGCGAGTGCGTCCCGAAGCCCCGGCATCTGCGGAGAAGACGCCAATGCCGCGCGGTAGGATACCACCGCAGCCGGCCAGTCCTGCCGTTCAGCAGCAAGGTCGCCTGCCAGGCGGTGAGCCCAAGCGGACGAAGGATACGCCTGAGCCATGCGCGACGTCAACGTTTTTCCTAAGTCCAGGTAAGCCTGCCCGATCGCATACAGCGTCTCTTCCTGCGGGGGCTTTTGCTTCAGTTTCTGCAGTTCTGTTTCGGCTTCTGCGAACTCTGCTTGTTGCACACAGGCGGTGAGCAATCCCAGTTCAGCTTCGCCGTTCGTAGGATCGATTTTGAGAGCCTTCCGGAGCGCGGTCTCTGCATCGCGCGGCTTCGCCATATTGAGATCACTCAGGCCGAGAAACAACTGCGCGGGCAGCAACTCAGGCTGCACTCGCACCACTTGCGTCATCTGCGCGGCGGCCGCCCCGTAGTCGCCTTTTGAGTAATACATCAGGCCGAGATTCGCTCGCGCCTGCAAAAGATTTGGATCTATTTTAAGAACGGCCTGGAACTCATGGATCGCCTCGTCAAAACGCTGCGCCGCCGCGGCACGCTGTCCCGCATGGAAATGTTCGGCCAGTGATTCTTGTTGCGCATCCGGCTGCGCGATGAGTGTTGAGGACGCGAGAAATAGTACAAAGAGGTACCGCATGTCTTGAAGCAAAAACGCACGAGAATCTTAATCGTGCGTTACTTGCATCATGACAGAGCCGGAGCGGTGTGCAGACGGAGCGCCGACGTGAACATCGATACGGCGCTGAAGGCGAAGTACACGCCCAGCCATAACAGATCCGTGTGCGACCCGGGTTCTATTTTGATCCATCGCAACGCGAGGGCAAGGAACGGTAGCACAAAACCAACTGATATCGCGCTCGTCAAGCTCAGAATCCAGGTGCCTGGGTAGCGTCCCTTTTTACGAAGCATTTGCGCCATCCGCAGTTCGAGGACGCCTGTGCTCGCGGCCATCAAAATGACCAGCATCGCGACAGTCCAAAAGCGGACCCCAAAGCGCGTAAGCCCAAGTTCAATCACCCCGAGCACAACGAGTGCAGAACCGTTCAGCACCAGCAGCCAGCATTTGCCATTTCTAGAGGCCAACAAGGCCGCCATAATCACGCACGCGCCTGCCGTCAATCCGAGTCTGCCCAGAACAACCAGCATGCTATTCCAGGCATGAAAACTCAGCGGGGCCGGCTCGCTCTGCATGATTAGGTACAGCGCGGAAATGATCGCCTGAATGCCGCCGCTCAGTGCCAACAGCCACCAGTTCTTCGTCAACGTGCCAAGTATCCGCGAATCCCGCGGCGACCCGCCAAGCAACGTCCGCATTCGCATCCAAAAAGCGCCTGAAAGGACGTTCAGCGCTACTCGGGCCGTCGCTCGTTCGTCTTCGATCAGCGCGTCGAACTCGGGGCCATAGCGCTCCCGCCACCATTTGGGATACAGCTCGGAAAGCAACTCAATGAGCCGTCTCATGCCTGCTTCAGCCTCCTGCTGGTGCTCTTGACAAGGCGCTCGAGCGCGCCGATCTCCTCCTTCAACTGGGCAACGCCCGCCGCCGTAATCGCGTACGGTTTGCGTCGGTCCAGAGATGCCACCGGTCTGATCCATCCGCGCTCCTCCAGGCGAGTAATCGCGCCATAGAGCGTACCCGGGCCCAGCCGCACGCCGGTGAACTCCTCAATGTCGTCCATCATGGCGTAGCCGTGCTTGTCTCCTGCTGAAAGACTGGCAAGCACAAGCAGTGAGGGATCCGCGGTCACTATTACTCCTTACGTAATATCGTTTCGCGTAATAGCGGCCGTGTCAAGTGGGGTGATCTACAGGAAAGAGACGCCCGGCGGGCGGCTAATCTTCCTGTTGCCGGAACATCGGCTCTTTGCCCGCAAGCATCAGGCGTTCATCAAGAGCCGCTTTTACGAGCTCCTCTTCGGTCTCGGACAAACCGCGTGCGTCCTTTTCGACGCGCGCGAGCATGCCATTAATGCGGCCTCGCGAAAGCTCGCCCGGTAGGGCAAGCGTATAGGCGAACAACGCGTCGGATCGTAACTCGTCATGGTCAAAAAGCTTGCGAAGCCGATCGAGTTCGGTGCGCAGCCCGTAGTAGCCGACGCCCCAGATCGCGCCGCGGCGCGTTTCGAGATCTGGATCGTCCAGATGTTTCGGAAAGTATTCACGAAAGCTCGGATGAACCGAGCGCCACATGGCCTCAAGGGCCTTGGCCCGGCCGCCCGGCGTATTGTACAGATCGACGATGGACTTCCTGACCTCGTTGCGGTCCGCCTCTGCCGAAAGCCCGACCAGCACGCCTCCCCGTTCCTCCACCATCAGATCGGGATTTCGCATCGCGGCGAGAAGAGCGTTGACCACTTGCGGATCTTCGGTCGAATCGACCAGCGCTTCCCAGGCGCGAGCCCGCACGGTTTCCGACTCGTCCTCTTGCGCCACCCGTAGCAGGCGCTTTCGTTGCTCGGGTGAAAGCTCGCGGTTAAAAAACGAGTTGGCCGCGGCCGCTCGCACCGACGCAACGGGATGCCCCAGCAGTTCCATACGCTCGTCTTCATCCAGCAGCTCGACCGGAAGTGTGTCCTTCTCCGGATAGAACGCGTAAATATCGAACGGTTCCTGCGGACCGCTCTCCCCCTCCGTCACCGGCTGTGACAGCGTTTTGACTGCATCCGAAACTTCTTTGTTCAGCTCAACATCGTGCTCGCCAAGCGTGGCCCGGGCTGCTTCGAGGGCGGGAACGGCAGCCGGATCTCCATAAATCGTGAGGAGCAGCGCTGTATCCGATATGTCGAATTCGAGCCGGTCTGTGAGCAGCTTTAGAACGCGATCATCGCGGATGCGCAGATTAGCGAGAATGAACGCGACTTCGCCGCTCTCGGATTCTTCGAGAGACTCATAAAGATCAAGCAGCGGTTTCAGAGCGGGCTGCCCGATTTCAACCAGCGCTTCGACCGCTTCATCCGGTACGTGCTCCGGATCTTCGCGCACGTAGTCGATCAGAAAGGGAACGCCTTCAGGCGCTTTCCAGGCCCGGAAGAGTGCTATCAGTTCGGGCGCCAGGTCCACGGCATCGTCCGCGCGACTGCGCCCGGCAAACGCGACAACGGCGGGCAATGCCTCTACCCGCCGGTCTACTAATGCGTGAAGAAAACGCTGATCCAGACCGAGATGGCCGCGGGAGGCCGCGTCCAGGATTTCGGCGGGCGCTACTTCGTTCAGTTTGTCGGGGTCGAGAAACAAAACTACTGCTCTGGCTCGACGATTACCTTGATGTCGGCCGGTACGTCGCGATGGAGCCGCAACGTAACGGTATGCTCACCCAGCGTGCGGATCGGTTCCTCCAGCTGAACCTTTCGCCGGTCAATGTGATATTTCTGTGCCTCGAGCGCATCGGCGATATCCTTGGCGGTCACCGAGCCGAACAAGTGGTTGTTCTCGCCGACACGATGCCGGAAAGTCAGTGTCACATTGGCCATGAGCTTCGCCAGGTCCTGTGCATCCGACTGCGCCTTTGCCTCCCGCCGCAGATGAGCTTCGCGTTCCTGCTCGACGATTTTCTTATTCGCGGTAGTCGCTGGCACCGCAAGACGCTTCGGCAGCAGGAAATTGCGAGCGTATCCGTCGGCGACCTTCACAACGGAGCCGCGGGCCCCTACTTTGTCGACGTCTTCTCTGAGAATGACTTCCATCGTGCTCCTCCTCTCAAACACGCGATGCGAAGGGCAGCAGGGCGATGTTCCGGGCCTGCTTGATAGCCTCGCTTAAGCGCTTCTGGTGCGGCGTGCAAACGCCGGAGATGCGGCGCGGCGTGATCTTGCCCCGTTCCGAGATAAAGCTGGAGAGCGGCTTCGAATCCTTGTAATTGATATCGTCGACCTTGTCGACACAGAACCGGCACACCTTTTTGCGCCGGAAGTACTGCTTCTTCCCTGTCGCGATTGCTTTGTCGCCACCCGTGGGCCGCTGTGAAGCCGCTATCGGGCGGCCGCCTCTTTGCTCTGCCATAATAATTCTCCTTGCGTCCGCCTTTATTCAGGTTGCTCGGCCGGTTGCGTCGTCGCTGGTGCAGCGGGCGCTCCGGGTGCGCCCGGCACGGGAGCCGGCGGCTCGTGCGGTAGCGCAGGTGACGCCAGTACCGGAGCCTGAGGCGCAGGCGCGGGTTTTCTTGCAGCACGTTTCTCGCGAGCCTTTTTGCGCTTCTCGATCCGTTTCAGCTTTTCATCGATGCGAACGGTCAGAAACTTCAATACAGCATCGGCAACGCGTAAGCGGCGTTCGATTTCCTTCACAGTCTCGGCTTTGGCTGTGAACTGCAGAAGAACATACTGCCCTTCGTTGTACTTCATCACGCGGTAGGCGAGCCGGCGCACTCCCCACTTTTCCGTTTTGTCGACCGTGCCGCCCGCCTGGGTGATCACGTTCTTCAATTGATCGATGATCGGATCCACTTCTTCGTCTGTGGCATCCGGACGAACAATGAACAGCTCTTCGTAAATTCTCATTCTTCCTCTTGTTGTATGCCCCGGGCGCGGCGATTGTATTTCGCCATGGCCTTAACGGCGCCTTCGGCAACGATAGATTCGGCGGCGTCCGCGGTATAGGACACAACTTCCTCCACCTCTTTTTCCATGTCCCGCTCGAAAGGAGCGAGAACGTAGCTCGCCGCATCAACCGGGTGCCCCGGGTGTATACCCACCCGTACCCGCGTGAAGACGTCTGTCTTCAGAGCGGCGATAATCGACTTGACACCGTTGTGTCCAGCCGCCGAGCCGTTCTTCTTGATCCGCAGTGCGGTCCAGGGCAGATCCAGCTCGTCATAAATCACGATCAGCTCGCGATTCGTCAGGTTGCGATATCTCAGCACCGGGCCGATCGCCGAACCCGACAGATTCATAAACGTTTGCGGCTTTACGAGAACCACGCTCTTGTCCCGAATCAAACCGCTTCCCACCAGCGCCTGGCCCTCGCTGCGAGTAATCCGCAGCGCGTGACGCCGAGCCAGTTCATCGATTACCAGAAAGCCGATATTATGCGGTGTCCGCTCATACCAGCTGCCGGGGTTGCCGAGTCCCGCAATGCAACACATCCGGACCATCGGCTCGACTGAAGAAGAATTGCTCTCCTCCACCGGACAGAGATGCTACTTCTTCTTGGCGGGCTCCGCGCCGCCTTCCTCTTCCTTCTTGCCCTTCTTGATGACTTCGGGCTCTGCGGCAGGTGTCGCCGCGACACCGCCCGTCTCCGCGGTCGTGGTCTCTTCCGCACGCATCGACACAACGTGTGAGATCACCGCGTCGGCAGGGCTCAGCAGCTTCATCGAACCGGCCATCGGGATGTCGGACGCGCGAAGCGCCTGGCCGATCATCAACTCGCTCACGTCCATCGTGAACTGTTCGGGGATATCATCGGGCAGGCATTCGACTTCCACTTCACGAGTGACAACTTCGTGCAATCCCCCCTGCAGCTTGACGCCCTTCGGATCGCCGTGTGTAACCACCGGAACCTTGACGCTAATGCGCCTGGTCAAGTCGATCCGCTTCATATCCACGTGCAATAGCGAATCTTTGATCGGGTCGTATTGCCAGTCGATAATCATCACCGGCGTGGTCTCGCTACCGGTTACTGCCAGGTTAAAAATCGTGTTGTGGCCCGTTTTGCTATTCAATATGGCCGTTAGCTGTTTCGGGCTGACGGCGACCGGCGTTGGGCCGGGCGCGCCTCCATAAACCACGGCCGGCATCGAGCCTTGAGCACGGAGCCGTCGCGCTTCGTTCTTGCCGCGAGAGTCACGCGACTCGGCGGCAACGGTAATATCTTTCCTCATCCTTCACCTCTTCGCCAGGACGGCTGCCTGCTACCACTCACCGAGCCGCCGGACCCCGGCTTGAATTGACTGGCTCGCTTTCGGCGACCCAGCTTGCTGCAAACTTACTTAAAAAGCTTACTGATCGAGCCGCCCTCATGGATTGACTGCACGGCTCGCGCCAGCAGCGGTCCCACTGAGAGCGTCCGGATTTTTGCACACTCCGCTGCCTCTTCCGTAAGGGGAATGGAGTTTGTAACCACCAATTCCTTCAATTGCGAAGCAGTAATCCTTTCGACTGCCGGACCTGACAGCACCGCGTGAGTCGCGCAGCCGGTCACGCTTTTCGCGCCCTGGCCGAGCAGCGCCTCCACTGCGTTCACCAGCGTCCCTGCCGTATCGACCAGGTCATCGACGATGAGACAATGCCTGCCATCCACATCGCCGATAATATTCATCACCTCAGCCACATTGGCATCCGTGCGGCGTTTGTCGATAATCGCTAACGGCGCATTCAGCCGTTTGGCGAAGGATCGGGCACGCTCCACACCGCCTGCATCGGGCGATACAATAATCAGCTCTCCACGCCCAAAGCGGCCATTGAAATACTCGACCATCACCGGCGCGGCAAACAGGTGATCGACAGGTATATCGAAGAAGCCCTGGATCTGAGCGGCGTGCAAATCGAGCGCCAAAACCCGGCTCGCGCCCGCGCGTTCGAGAAGACTGGCTACCAGTTTCGCGGAGATCGGCATACGCGGACGATCCTTGCGGTCCTGTCTCGCGTACCCATAATAGGGTAACACTGCCGTGATGCGTTCCGCACTGGCGCGCTTGAAAGCGTCGATCATGAGCAGCAATTCCATCAAGTGGTGATCGACCGGCGCGCTGGTCGGCTGTACAAGAAAGACGTCCGCGCCGCGCACATTCTCCTGGATCTGCAAGTGCGTTTCGCCGTCCGCGAAGCGCTTAATCATGGCTTGTCCCACCGGGCATTCCAGGGCATGACAGATCTCGTCGGTCAAAGGACGGTTCGCTGTTCCGCTGAAGACTTTAAAGTCGGTGAATGGCGGTCGCGTTTTAGGCGCGGACAATTCTTCGAGCCTCCTCTATTCGGCAAATAAGCTGGCGCCGGCGGCCGGTCCCAGAGCACGACGCCAAGCGCCGCGGTATTGCCGCCGCGAAACAAAACGAACTGGAAAGGCAGTTCCGGGAGCGAACCTCGCGGCTGCGGCTTTGGCCTCGGAAGCGGCGCCAAATACCCCAAAAACGGCCGATCCGCTGCCCGTCATCAGTGCCGGCTTCGCCCCGAGCCGCCACAGTTTTCGCGCTGCCGCCGCCAGTTCGGGGTGCCTGGCAAACACCACACTCTCAAAATCATTTTTCAGCGGAAGGTGCTCCAGACTCGAGCCGTCAAGAGTCCAGGCGATGGTCTGAAACTCTCTCAGGATAGGGAACTTGGACTCCAAAGTCAACGCATCCGTAACATTCCTCTTTAACGCGCTGTAAGCTTCCGCCGTCGAGACATGGATGCCGGTCGCGACCACCACAATCGGGCGCGACGGCTGGTCAGGAAGCGGATACAGTTCCGTGCCCCGTCCGACGCCGGCGGCAGTGCCGCCGTGCAGAAAAAACGGCACATCGCTCCCCAGCGTTTCTGCCAAACGAACTTCCTCGCGGTACGGCAGGCGCTTCCCGGCAATTGCCGGAAGAGCTAGGAGAACCGCAGCCGCATTGCTCGAGCCGCCGCCTAGCCCGGCCCCCAGCGGGATGTTCTTGCGCAGTACGAAACGAACTTCGGCACGGATTTTCAAGGTATCTAGAACGCGTTCTGCGGCGCGGACAACGAGATTGTCCGCTATCTCGATAGAACTAGTTATGTTTATTTGGGTTCGTTTTGCAAAATTGAACTCAATGACTAGATTGTCCTTGAGGCTAATGGTCTGAAAAACCGTTCGCAGCTCGTGGTATCCGTCGGGGCGTTTATCGAGAACCCGCAGATCGAGGTTGAGTTTAGCGAAGGAGGGTACCGAAACTTGCACTGGATATTCGAATTTTCACACGCGAGGAGCACGGGGCCCGTAACAACACGGGTACCAGCCGACTCGCATTTACACGGTGCATCCCGGATACTATTCACGGCAAATAGCTTAACTGCGCACTCCGGGAGGTGATTCGTGCGAACGGCGACACTCACACTTTACGGAATCGCACTTCTGACCGCTTCGCCTGCCAGTGAGGTTCACCCATCGACCTGGACGCCGCTGGCCCATAAACCTTCCGTGAATAGTATCGGCACGATGGTGCTGTTGACAGATGGAAGCGTAATGATGGAGTCCTACGATGACATCCAGACTTGGATCAAATTGACGCCAGATGCCAAAGGCGGTTATGTGAACGGCACCTGGTCAACGCTGGCCAAGATGCGGACACCCCGGTTGTATTTCGCTTCGCAGGTAATGCAAAACGGGAAGCTCTGGGTGATGGGTGGTGAATACACGGGACCTTACCAGGACGCAAATTGGGGCCCTGAAGCCGAGATTTACGACCCACGAACGAATACCTGGTCAGATGCCGCGACCTATCCGCCCCAGACGAGTTGTGCGGCCATAGGGAATGTCGCGGTTACGTCGGACGCACACCTCACGGCGGGATCTCCGATCATTCACGGTGTGTATTCGACGACGCGCCTGCAGCGTGGTTGGTCGATCGCGACCTCTCCGTACAATCAGGGCATCGCGGGCATACCGGCGAGCGCATCAGTGATCAGTGCGTCGGGGAACGAAGTTGTGATGAACGTGAATGCCACGGCAACCGGCGACACCACCGTTCAGTTTTCTGGAATTGTGCAGAGCTGCTTTGGCGACGATCCTTCCGTCCTGCTCCCCGGGCACACGATCCTCGTCGGCAATTTGATTCTTCCAACTACTTACCTTTACTCGATCGATGCAAACTCGTTCACCGAAACGGGCACAAAGGAGTACAACGACTCGAGCGATGAAGAGGGTTGGACGAAGATAAGCGACGGTTCAGCAGTGAACTATGACCTGTTTCAGACGATAACGACGGGGGCAGGCTATGCCGAAAAATACGATGCTTGGAGCGGCCGGTGGAGCAGCATCAGCCCGGCGGACGGAACGGCAAATGGCACGCTGCCGGTTCTGAGCAGCACGCAAGTAGGGTATGAGCTAGGACCGTCACTGCGGCTGCA
>JAFAMM010000374.1 GCA_019233375.1 Acidobacteriaceae bacterium | reverse complement strand
ACCGGACGCAAGCCGAATCCATCCGGGGGCGTCGTACTGCCGGCGCCCGAGTGGTCAATCTACTGCGGCCTGGCAAGGAGACTGCAGCCGGCAGCACGTGCGCGCAGTCAGAGCGCATGAGCCGGGTCGCAGTGCGGCGTACGGATCAGTTTTCGCGCTTGTTGCCGATGGCGATGGAGATCTTCACTGGGCCTTGGCTCCGCCCAACGCTGCCGTTGCCAAGGTCCCGCCCAAGCCCATCGTTTCTACCGCACTGGAAGGCACGATCACCATTGACCCGCGTTCCTTGATGGCCTCGTAGAGCATGTTCATGGCGCGTAGGTGCAGTGCCACGGGATTGTTCTGGTAGGTGAGCGCGGCTTGCGAAAACTTATCCGAAATCTCGGTTTCCGCCTGACCCAGAATGTTGCGCGCCTGCCGCTCGCGCTCCGCCTGCGCCTGCCGCGACATCGCGTCTTCGAGCGCCTGCGGGATGCGAACGTCACGGATCTCGACCGACTGCACCGTAATGCCCCAGGGGTTCGTCTTTTCATCGAGGATTCTCTGGAGCTCGCGGCCGAGGGACTCGCGCTCGGTTATCATCTGCGCCAGTTCATGGCGTCCGATCGACTCGCGTAGTCCGGTTTGCGCGCTCAAAGTGATAGCCTGCACGAAGTCTTCGACCTCAAGAATGGATTTTTCCGGGTTCCACACGACCCAAAACACGATGGCATCGACGTTCACCGGCACGGTGTCACGGGTAAGCGTCGATTCCGCGGTGACGCTGGCCACACGGATTCTCTGATCCACATACCGGCTGAGTGTGTCGATGATCGGGATGATGTGGAAGATGCCCGGGCCACGCAGCCCCACAAACCGCCCGAGCCGCAGGACTGCGACCTTTTCCCACTGGTCCGCGACCTTGATCGAGAACAGTAGATACACACCCGCTAGCAGACCCAGCATCATCGCCGCCCGGTTATTCAACACGAGTGTTATGGCGGCGCCGATGGCAACCGATATCACAAACAGGGCCAACGCCACGCCGCTGACAACGTTCTTACTCCGATCCCGCCACATGACTGTTCATCTCCTCTTCTGGGCGGCTTCGCCCTGAATCTCTGTGAGCCGCTCGATCAGTTCCCCAATGGTGAACCCCGCCGAACCGGCGCGTGCGGCCAATTCACCGGCAAGCTGATCGAGCCGGCGCTGCCTTTCGGCTTCATCGCGCTCGATTTTCTTGTTGCTGATGAATGTACCCGTGCCCTGCTGGGTCTCGAGCATGCCTCGAATTTCGAGCTCCCGATAGGCTCGAATGACCGTATTGGGGTTGATCGAAAGATCTACGGCCAATTGTCTGACGGTGGGCAGCCGGTCACCGCCCGCCAGGGAGCGCGCTGAGATCCCGCCCAATACCTGATCGATGATCTGCCGGTATGCAGGCACGCCACTCGAAAGATCCAGCCGGAACTGGAACGGCTTCCGTTTGCTGGATGGAGGGCTCACTAGAGATATAGTGTACTAGTTTATTAGAACAATCAAGCGATTTTTTAGCCGTCTGGTTTACCGAACGGCTCGCAAGGTGAGGAGTTGCGAGCCGCAGTGAAGTTCCTTTCCGCCATGGCTGGCTTTCGGTTCGGACAATGTACTACCTGGTCAATAGGCCAAATCCGGCTAGATAAAAACTCCGAAACGGCCACTTTCGACAGTGGCGATGCAGACCCGTTCGAAACTTTTGTTAAGCCTGGTGCTTTCAGCCTCACTTGCAGGTACGCTTGCGGATGCTCAAAGCATTAACGCGATAACGCAGATCAGCAATCTTGCTTATTACAACGCGAAGAGTTTCGGTGCGAAAGGGGACGGGTCTACCGATGACAGCGCTGCTTTGCAACAGGCTCTCGCGGCGGTGGCCGAGCAGGGCGGCGGTTATCTCTTTCTCCCGCGTGGTACGTATGAGATATCGAGCACGCTTTTCATTCCAAATGGTGTGCAACTTGTCGGCCTCGGCTGGGGAAGTCCGCCGGAGTACGGGCAATTCGGCACCGTTTTGCAAGCGCGACAGGGTTTTCCGGGCGCGGCCGCGTTGCCCGGAAATATGATGCTGGCGATCGACGGTGCAAGCGACACCTACGGCTCCGGCGCGTCGAACTTGACACTCGATTGCAACAACGTACCCGGGTGCGGCGGCTTGTACCGCGGTCACGCGAATGAGCAGACGTACTTCAGGCGGATTACCGTTTTGAACTTCTCATCTTATGGACTGTACGTATGCGGTGCAGGCGAGAACAGCGATGCGCCGCATGTATGCGGTGGCAGTTCCAACGGTGGCGCGCAGGGCGATGGTCCAGATGAGGACTTACAGTTCCTGCCGGGCACGGCGGCCAATGCGAATACACTTCCCGTGGTTCTGCGAGATGTCCTCAGCTACCGCGGCCTCCACAACGTCACCATCAACACGTCGTCGTCGGCGCCTAATCAGCCGACTTATGCGGGCTGGATGTCGGGGATCGGCTTGAATGTTCGCGACATCCATATGGAAGGTCCCGCCAACGGCTTCCTTCTTGGTCCGCAGCAGGGCGCTGTTTGTCCGAAGAACTGCAACGGTCTCAGTCTTGGCGATTTTGAGCAGATCGATCTCACTAGGGGCGGCGGCCCGGCGATCATTCTGGCGGGCGCATATTCCGTAACGCTCTCGAACATCCTCCCGGTTCTCAGCTATCAGCTCAATTCACAAAACATGCCATCCGATGGACCAGTCGCGTGGATGGCCGTGGACAGCCACGGGGCCGTGATGTCCAATGATGCGAACTTCGGCTCTACCGAATCGGCGAGTTCGAACACCCCTCAACTCACCATTGCCTCCACAAGCACGCCGCAGCTCATTTTGCAGAATACGACGGCGCCGAATTATCCCTACGCGGGATTCAGTATGGGTGGCGACGGCTCTTTGACGTTAGGCGGCCAGGGCGGAACGGGCGATCTGCTCTTTACTAATCCGTCTGCGGTGTTTGCGATGGGGTCGATCGCCACGTACGCCGGCCTGAATGTGCAGTCGCCATTTGAATCGGGGACCGGATACACGCGGGGAGCCGTATGCAGCAATACACGGTGGGACAGCAATGCCGGCGACTGGTATGTCAGCAATAACGGCGGCGCCGATTACAGTTGCCTCATTTTTCCTGCCGGCGGCGGGATCGCTGTTTCCTCCAGCAACACGGTGAACGAACCGGGCTCCATCACCGAAGATCAGTTCATCGGCAACACGCAATTTAATCTGACGGCCGCGGGGGACCTTATTCTCGGTCCGGGTGCGCTGAACGCTGCCGACAATGGACAGGCTCTGCAAGTAAACGGCGGTGTGCAACTCTCAGCTTCGGCGAGCCAGCCGGCATGCAGCACGGCTACGCGCGGCACGTTCTGGTTTTTGAAGGGAACTCATTCTGCGGATCATCTGCAACTGTGCGCCGTCGGTGCGCACAATGGCCTTACCTGGCAGACCATATTCTAAGAGGGGCAGCGGTGCACAATGTCTATAACCAATGCTTTGTCTCCGCCGCTTTGCGCTGCTGCTGTTTGCCGGCCGGTTGTTTTCGCAGCAGTTCGATCTCGTCATCAACAACGGGCGCCTGATTGATCCCGCGTCAAATACGGACGGAATTCGCTCGGTTGGGGTGACCGGCGGCAAAATAGCCGCCATCTCAGATCGTCCGCTGCGAGGTAAGACCGCTCTGGATGCCACGGGGTTGGTGATATCGCCCGGGTTCATTGATTTGCACTCGCATGGGCAGACAGCGGAGAATTACGGGTTCAAAGCGCGCGACGGCGTGACGACAGCGCTCGAGATGGAAGTGGGTGTGTGGCCGGTTGCACGTTGGTATGCCGCTCGGGAAGGGAAGGCGCTGATCAACTTCGGCGCAACATCCGGATACTTGCCCGCCTTAATGGCTGTCATGCACGACAGCGGTACGCTTCTGCCGCGCGATGCCGCAGTAGAGCGCGCGCCGACTTCCGAACAATGGACCGAGGCGCTGTCTTACGTGAAGCAAGGCATTGAACAAGGCGCGCTGGGACTCGGGCTCGGTATCGCCTACACGCCGCTGGTTTCGCGCGAGCAGATTCTGGATCTATTCCGCATCGGGAATACCCATCGTCTCTGCCTGTTCGTGCATATGCGAAATGGCGGACCGGTTGAACCAGGCGTAATCGATGCTTTGCAAGAAGTGATTGCGGATGCGGCCGCCACCGGAGCTTCCCTGCATGTCGTTCACATCACCAGCATGGGGATCCGCCAAACTCCGCTATGCCTTTCAATGATCGCTGGAGCGCGCGCTCACGGTCTGGATGTCACGACCGAGGCTTACCCTTACACTGCCGGTATGACTGATCTCTCCTCGGCAATCTTCAGTGAAGGATGGGAACAGCGCCAGGGAGGGATCACCTATCAGGATTTGCAGTGGGCCGCGACCGGAGAGCGCTTAACGCCTGAGACATTCGCCCGTTACCGCAAGCAGGGCGGCATGGTTGCTATTCACAGCATTCCGGAGGATTTCGTCCGGCTGGTCATGGCCGATCCGACAGTTATGGTTGCGAGCGACGGCATTCTGAACAACGGCAAAGGACATCCGCGCGCGGCTGGGACGTACGCTCGCGTACTGGGGCGCTACGTCCGCGAGCAGCATGCGCTCACCCTGATGCAGGCGATCAGAAAGATGAGCTTTGAACCGGCGGAACGCCTCGCCGACCCTCACAAGGGGCGTATCGAGGCGGGAGCTGATGCCGATATTACTGTCTTTGATCCGGTCCATGTCATTGATCGCGCTACATACGAGAATCCCGCGCAGTATTCAGAAGGCATTCCATACGTCATTGTCAACGGCACCATTGTCGTGAGGAACAGCGAGATTCAGAGGGGCGTTTCTCCAGGCCATGGACTGCGAAGGATGCAATCAACGTCCAATTAGCCACAGGCTGCCGTGAAAAACAGTCCAGCCAAGAAGCCCGGTCGCCCGATTACGCGGGTTAAAGAGACTGGTGCGCGGGCTCCGCGGGCGGACTTCTGGATTGCCCTGATCCTATTTGCTGTTACGCTGCTGCTCTACGCACCCGTAAGACAATTCGAATTTGTCAACTTCGATGATCCCGATTACGTCAGCGGGAATCCCCATATCCTTAGTGGATTTACTCCCGACAGCGTTGGCTGGGCAATTACTTCCACAGATGATGCGAACTGGTTCCCTCTCACCCGGCTGTCCCATCTGCTCGATTCCCAGCTCTTCGGAATGCGGAGCGGCATGCACCATCTCATGAACGTTTTCCTGCATGCCTTGGCGGCTGTTTTCCTTTTTGCGTTCCTGCTCAGAGCGACACGTGCCCGGCTTTGCAGCGCTTTCGTCGCATCCGTTTTCGCCTGGCACCCGCTGCATGTCGAGTCAGTCGCCTGGATCGCAGAACGCAAGGATGTTCTAAGCGCTGCTCTCTGCTTCCTGACTCTTTGGGCGTATGTAAGGTACACGGAGCGGCCGGCGTCCTCGCGTTATCTGCTTACCTTATTCGCGTTCGCGCTCGGTTTGTTGTCGAAACCGATGCTTGTCACGCTGCCGGTGTTGATGCTGCTCGTTGACTTCTGGCCACTGAAGCGACCCCTGAATTCGAAACTCATTAGGGAAAAGATCCCATTCTTCGTATTGTCCGCGGCCAGCGCAGTGATCACCTACCTTGTGCAGCAGCGTGCGGGCGCCGGTGAGGCGATCCACGCCGCTGCGGCTCTCCGGATCGAGAATGCGCTTATTTCCTGCGCCATCTACGTTGCAAAAATGTGGGTGCCAACCCGGCTCGCTGTCTTCTATCCGTTTCCATCGCATTTGTTTCCTTGGGAGCCGATTGCCGCTGGTCTGTTCCTGCTCGCAGTATCGATATTTGTTATGCGGTATGGGCGGCGGTATCCGTTTCTTGTCACCGGCTGGCTCTGGTATGTGATTGGACTGCTGCCCGTCATCGGTTTTGTGCAGGCCGGCGCGCAGGCCCGCGCGGACCGCTACACGTACATCCCCATGGTTGGGTTATCCATCATGCTTGCGTGGGGTGCGAGTGAAGTAATCGCGCGCCGGCCTCGAGTAAGAACGGTTATTCTCGGTTCCGCGGCTGCTGCGCTTTTTGCATACATGGTTGTTACGAGCGTGCAGCTTCAATATTGGCGGAA
>JAFAMM010000310.1 GCA_019233375.1 Acidobacteriaceae bacterium | reverse complement strand
GAACACGAAGTATCGCTTCGCTCAGCAGAGTCGGTCAGGCGAGCGCTCGATGGCGGGAGATATCACGTCATCGACTATTTCATCTCGAAGGAAGGCAAATGGAGCCCTTCCGCGTTGATCCCCGAGCCGGACGCGAATCCGGGCATCGACGTCGTGTTCCCGATGCTGCATGGCACGTTCGGCGAGGATGGCACGATTCAAGGGCTGCTGGAACTGGCAGAGCTGCCGTACGTTGGCGCCGGGGTCCTTGCTTCAGCCGTGTCTATGGACAAGGCCATGACAAAGCAGGTATGCGAGCGGGCGGGCCTGCCGGTTGCAGAGTACGTGGTGCTCACCACTCGAAGCTTCAACTCCCCGGCGATACGCCTGCCCTTCGACTTTCCGGTATTTGTGAAGCCGGCGAACCTTGGGTCGTCAGTGGGGATCAGCAAAGCGAAGAATCAACGTGAACTGGAGCAAGCTTTGGAGACTGCCGGCCGTTATGACCGGAAGATCATCATAGAACGGGGAATCAACGGGCGCGAGTTTGAATGTGCGGTGCTTGGCGGCACACCACCGCGGGCCTCTGTTCCGTGCGAGATCATTCCTTCGCAGGAGTTCTACACGTACGAAGACAAGTACGTCTTAGACCAGGCCCGGATCGATCTACCCGCCAAGATTGACGAAGCGACAGCGGCACGCATGCAACAGCTTGCAACAGCGTGCTTTGATGCTGTCGGATGCGAGGGCATGGCACGCGTCGACTTCCTGATGGAGGACGCGACCGGGCAGTTGTTCATCAATGAAATCAATACATTGCCGGGCTTTACGTCCATCAGTATGTATCCGAAGATGTGGGAGTATTCCGGGCTCCCCTATCCTGCGTTGCTCGATAAGCTGATCGGCTTGGCATTAGACCGTGCGCGCTCGCGCGGCCAGATTCAGTACACGCGGTAACGAGCGTTCAATGAGCACGTCATAACCTCTTTGAAGATGCTTAGTTTTCTCCGGCCTGTGGCCTGTTTACTTATAGTTACAGCGATCACGTGCGCGCAGCAGGACACAGCGGCTGGCGGGACGACCGCCCGCACTCCGGCACCGCCGCTCTCTGGCAGTGCCGACCCGGTCAACGATCTTGCTCCGCTGCTAAAGAAATTTGTCGATGTGCTCTCAACTGTGGAGGCGGAGTCGGCTGACGCCGAGCCGGTCGACAAGCTGGTGTATCAGGGCGCAATTCCATCGATGCTTCGCAGTCTGGATCCGCATACGCAGTTTTTCGATCCGGGTCAGTTCGAGCAGCTCCGGCAAATGGAAGAATCCGAACAGAAGGGATTCGGCAGTATTGTTTCGGTTCTGCCAGGTCAGGTGATTTTCCTGCAGACGCTGCCGGGAACGCCATCGAACAAGGCCGGCATCCAGCCCGGCGACGAACTGCTGGCCATTAACAACATCGCGATTCGCACGCTAGAGCCGCAGCAGATCATTGAGCTGCTGACGGAGGCACGGCAGCAGAAGGTTGCCATCTACCTCCAGCGGCAGGGATTAGAGCACCCGCTGGAATTGACGCTCACTCCGGCGTTGGTCGATTCGCCGAGCGTGGACCGCGCGTTCCTCCTGCAACCCGGGATCGGCTATATCCGGATCGCCAGCTGGGACCTTCAGACGTCCAAACAATTACAGGAAGCGTTTCGAAAACTCGGCGCTGCTCCTCTCAAAGGGCTGGTGCTTGATCTGAGAAATAATCCGGGTGGGCTGGTAAAGGCCGCGCTCGATGCGGCGGCTATGTTCCTGCAGCCCGGGCAGAGGATTCTGACAGCGAAGGGCCGCACGAGCGAGAAGGAGATTGCCGATGTACCAAAGAACGCGACGCCATACAAATTCAAGCTCGCTGTCCTGATCAACGAGAAAACAGCCAGCGCGTCGGAGATACTTGCGGGTGCGTTACAGGATCATGACCGGGCGGCGATCGTGGGAACGCCGAGCTACGGGAAGGGCTTGGTGCAGAGCGTCATGCCGCTCTCCGGAGGCGCGGGCCTTGCGATCACGACCGCCTTTTACTACACGCCAAGCGGGCGATCCATTCAGCGGCCGCTCCGCGATTCCGCACTTTCGGACGCATTCAATCAAACGCAGGATGGCCAGCGGCCCACGTTTAAAACAGACGATGGCAGGACGGTTCTGGGCGGAGGTGGAATAGAGCCGGACATTCGGGTGCTCCCTCATGAATTGACGCGGCTGGAGGCCGTGCTCGATGCCAGCGGCGCAATAACGGCGTTCGCGACGAATTACCTCAGCAAACATTCACCTCTCTCCGACCGGTTCGAGGTCGGGCCGGACCTGCTCGACGAACTCAAAGTCTTTCTAGCGGGGCGGCAGATTCAGCCGACCGTGGCGGAATGGAGCGCCGACCGCGAATGGGTCAGCTCACGCGTGAAGGAGGAGATCGTGACGCAGGCGCGGGGCGTTGCCGCGGCAGACGAACTTCACGCCCGCGAGGATCCGCAGGTGCAGGCGGCCGTACAGGCTCTCGCCAATCCGGCGTTGTTAGCCGCGCGCTGAATCCGGCTGCGCGCCCTGGCCCGAATCGAGCGCCGGCACGCTCTCGGCGGCGGCCCGGGGCTTTTTATAATCGCCTCTGCTGAAGTATTTCTCGAGCCACACGTAGAGGCAGATGAACAGATACCGGCTTCCCATTTCTTTGATCTTGAGCTTGGGTACGCCGGATCTGCGGTTCCGCCAGGTAATGGGAATTACCGTCCAGCTGTATCCGCGAACCATGGTTTTTAGCGGTAATTCCACAGTGAGATTGAAGTGCGGTGAGAGCAGTGGGCGGCAACCGTCGATCACGGTGGTCCGGTACGCCTTGAAGGCATTTGTGGTGTCATTCAGGCGGACTCGGAACATCATGCGGATAAACAGATTTGCCAATCGATTTACGCGCAGCTTAAGCCAGGGATAATCAATAACGCCGCCGCCGCGGAGAAAGCGCGAGCCGAAGACAGCATCCCACCCCTCGTTCAGAAGTTCCCAGTAGCGAACCACATCACGGCAATCATCGGATTCGTCGGCCATCATGATGACCACCGCATCCCCGGACATATGATCCAAACCGCAGATAATGGCGCGGCCGAAGCCGTGCTCGCCTGCGTTTAGCACCGGCTTTAGCTCAGGAATACGCTTGCGGACGTTCTGCAGGATCGCCCAGGTGGAATCCGTGCTGCCGTCGTCAACCACAACGATTTCGTGGGGAACGGAGTGAATGCGCAGCTCGACATGGAGATGTTCGACCGTGGACGCAATGCAGCCCTCCTCATCCCGGGCCGGAATGACAACACTCAGGAGACGGAGCGGCTCCCGGTTCACTTGTACAGGAACGGATTTCATAAGGCACCGCAGCGATTCAGCCAGCCCGGGTTGATCCGGACATGAGTTTCTATCTCTTCCAGTATGGACGTGATGGAACGCTTTGGCGACCAGCCAAGCTCTGCTGCTGTCCGGCCGTAGTCCATCACCACCCAAGGTATGTCAAACGGGCGAGAGCGATGATCCGAAACGGGCTTGTGAGGCCCGAACCGAGCATCGCACCACGCTGTCAACTGTGCGAGCGACATCGAGTTAGATGCACCTCCGCCCACGTTATATACAGGATGCGCAGGCGGATCGCGCCGGATTTGTGTTTCGGCGAGAGCGGCGAGATCCTCGGGGTGAAAGGCATCACGAACTTGATGGCCGAAGCCGCCGAAACCGATGTACCTCAGCGGAAGACGCGCGGCGTGGGCGTGCAACCAGAACGAGAAGATTCCCTGCTCGGCCGTACCGAACTGCCCTGCGCCTGCAAGCACGCCGCAGCGATCAATCCAAACCGGAAAGCCGAACGTGTGGCCGTATTCAAGGGCCATAATTTCGGAAGAGAGCTTGGTAGCGCCGTAGAGTGAAATCGGCTGTCCCACCGAAAAGGATTCGGAGATACCGGCGGAACTCACGCCCTGCGGCAGAGGCTGCTCGCTGTCGAGCTGGAGCGCCTGATTGCGTTCGCGTACCGGCAGCGCGGCCAGTTCGCGCACCGAATAGACGCGGCTGGAGCTCAATAGAACTAAGCCGGCTTTGTGTTCGCGGCAATACTCGAGAATGTTGAGCGTGCCGCCGAGATTGTGCTCGGCGAGCTGGCGCGGGCTGGATTTACCGTCGACTCCCGCCAGCACGCTCGGATTGGCAGCGGCGTCAATTACCCATTCGCAGGCAGGCAGGGACTCGACATCGCTGCGCATGCGCAGATCACCATGGATGAATTTGATATTTCGCGCCGCAAGCTCAGTGCGGTTGCCTTCGGAACCGGGTCGCAGCAGGTTATCGAGACCCGTTACTTCCAGCTCCGCGATGCGTTCTTTCAGAGCGAGGGCGAGGCGGCTGCCGACGAAGCCGCAGATTCCGGTAATGAGCAGCTTCACGCGTTGACGCCGGCCGGCTCGGGCGCTTTCTGGCCCAAACGCACGTGCCACGAATCCACAATTTCGCGAAACACATCCTGTAGCGAGCGGGTAATGCCCCAGCCCGGGTAGTGCGCTTTCATCTTACGCAGATCGCTGTAGTAGCAGATGTGATCGCCAATACGATTTTGCTCGACGTATGCGTACTTCTGCGGCTTCCCTGTCAGGTTCTCGACCATCTGAAACGCTTCCAGAATGGAACAGGAGTTTTCCTTGCCGCCGCCGATGTTGTAAACCTCACCAGAACGCGGCGCGCGGCAAAACGCGACGATGAAATTGGCCACATCTTCCGAGTGGATGTTGTCGCGTACCTGCTTGCCTTTGTAGCCGAACACCTTGTACTCGCGATCCTGAATATTGCAGCGCACCAGGTAACTGAGGAAACCGTGTAGCTCGACGCCGGAGTGATTCGGGCCAGTCAGGCATCCGCCACGCAAGCAGCACGTAGGCATGTTGAAATAACGGCCGTACTCCTGAACCATGACATCGGCGGCCACTTTGGATGCGCCGAAGATGGAATGCTTTGACTGGTCGATCGAGAACGTCTCGGGAATGCCATGTTCATACGCGGGATCGGCATAATCCCAGCGCGTGTCCAGCTCCTTTAGCGCGATCGTATTGGGCAGGTCACCGTAAACCTTGTTTGTGGACATGTGCACAAACGGCGCTTCAGGACAGGAACGGCGCGCCGCCTCGAGGAAGTTGAGCGTGCCGGCCGCGTTGGTATCGAAATCGTCAAAGGGAATGGCAGCGGCGCGGTCATGTGACGGCTGAGCGGCGGTGTGGACGATGGCGTCGGGTTTTATCTCGCCTACCAGGCGGAGCACTCCTTCCCGATTCCGGATGTCGATATCGTGGTGGTTGTAGCCCTTGATCTCCGCGCGAAGACGTTGCAGAGACCAGCGCGTGTCGCCTTCGGGCCCGAAGAACACCGCACGCTCGTTATTGTCTACGCCGAAAATCGTAAATCCATTTCGGGCCATATGGAGGCAGACTTCCGATCCGATGAGCCCGCACGACCCGGTTACAAGTGCTTTTTTCCCCACAGAAGCCTAGTTTAGCGTAGGAGAAGGGTTCGGCCCGACCAAGGCTTTTCCTTATCGCACGATGAAATACTGGTAGCAGCGGGCCATACGAATGATGGAATCAGGTAAATGGATGGTTTCTCTTGCTGCTAACTCATGAGAGCGAGCGGTTCCGGTTTGTACTCGAAACGCCCTCTCCCGTCCGCCTCAATTCGCGCGAGAGCTATCTGAAAGGATGGTTCGCCGCTACTTGCGGGGCAGATTCGCAGCAGCTCGCGGTAGTCGTCGATGGGATTACAACACCGGTCATATCGGGGTTTTCACGTACCGATGTAAGCAGCCACCTGAACGACCCTAAGCTGAGGAACTGTGGCTTCGTGGCACGGTTTAATACGCCCAGATGGGACCGCAACCTTAAAGTTATCTGGCAAACAGGGTCAGAGATAATCACCCTCGCCCATTTGAAAGTTGACCTGGAAGCCGCAAAGCCGGGCAGCGGGACCGAGGAACGGATGAGCGACTACGAAAGCTGGCTGATTCTTCGCGAACCTCACCTGTTCTGGCCGGAAGGTGAAATCTTCGACCGGTTGGCGGCGTTGCCGGAGCTTCCGCTCATCTCGATCATTCTGCCGACTTACAATACGCCGGCATACTTCCTTCAGCGCTGCGTGCAATCCGTACTCGACCAGCGGTACGCAAACTGGCAGCTTTGTGCTGCCGATGACGGCTCGAGCGACCCGGACGTACTTGCGTACCTGCAGAAGATTGCCGCTGAAGATGAGCGCGTGGTTATAAGTTCAGGTGTTCCGCAGAGCGGGATATCACGAGCTTCCAATCGCGCGCTGAGCAATGCGCGCGGCGAGTTTGTGGTATTGCTCGACCACGATGATGAGCTGCATCCGTTCGCGCTGCTCGAAGTGGTTCGATATCTGAATCAAGCGGAAGGTTGCGACTTGCTTTACTCCGATGAAGACAAGATTGACCTCTACGGGCACCGGTCGAAGCCTACGTTTAAGCCCGACTTCGATCATGATATCTTTCTGACGTTCAATTACCTCGGGCACCTCATCGCTCTACGGCGCACGGTGGCTGTCGAAGTGGGCGGCTTTCGCCCAAGCTGCGACGGCGCGCAGGATTGGGATCTGCTGATTCGAGCCGTTGAGCTGATTGGCCCGGCAGCCATTCACCATCTGTCGAAGCCCCTTTATCACTGGCGGATGCACGAGGAATCCACATCTGTGAACCTGCTCTCAAAACCGTACGTTCGAAAAGCGTGGGTACGAGTACTTTCCGATCATCTCAACAGAACCAATCAGATCGCCGACCTGGAACCGGGTACCTTCTTCGGGAGCATGCGCCTGCGCCGTCCGGTGCCCGAAGGCACGAGGGTCGCTGTGTTGGTGCGCGCGGAAGACGGCGAGTTTCAGCGGATCGTGCTCGGCAAGACTTTGGAGCCGTCTGAAACGGCGCTGTATATCGTTCGAGACTACGAGGTGAGTCGAGCCGTCCGGTACGGCTCCTCTGATGAGGCGGAGCCTCTCAGCTTGGGCGAGATCGCAGCGGACGTGTTTGTGTTCATCAACCGGCCGCTCGAGACCGTCAACCAGCTTTTTGTTGAGGAACTCGCGGGACAGGCGCTCCGGGAGGACTGCGGTGTGGTCACGGGCATCTCGCTCAATTCCGAGGGGAAGGTTCTTCACACAGGACTGATCTGCTCGCGGGACGGAAGTTTAGTAGACCCGTACGCCGGAATGGATCTTTCTGGTGTGTCCTACATGCGGCAACTCGGCGTGCCAAGAGCGGTGGAGACGATATCCGACCAGTTTTTCGCAGTCCGGCGCGGGCATCTGGAGTCCTCGGGAGGGCTCAGCGGTATATCGAGCACGGGCATGCCGCGGCTGGTAAGCGAGCTAGTAAAGAATGCGCGCCGGCAGGGATTGGCAGTGATCGTGACGCCCTACGCGATCGCAACTTTTGTTTCCGGGACGGCGCAGCTGGTCCCGGAGTCGATGAGAATCGGACGCGAGAACCTTGTGTGCCTGAACGCGAACCTGCGAGCGTTTGAAGACTTCAGGAACGTCAGCTAATGCCTGAAGCAGCCATTCCCGCAGAGTCCCAAAGCGCGCATGCGGAACTGAAGCACGCGCAAAGGGAACGCACGCTGCTAGCGGCTCAAATCCTGCAGATCAAGGCAGAACGTAACTCCCTTCGCAGCGAATTAGAACGAATGGAGCGGTTGATAGAAGTAGCGCGAGTAAAATCCGCGTTGGTGGATGATCTTCAGGTCGAAGTAGCATCCCTGCGGACGGAGCTCGATATAGAACGCGCGGCGCGCGCGGCGATCGAGCAATCGCGCTCCTGGCGGCTGATCCAGCGGGTCAGACGTTTGCTGGACCGCGTGCGGGGGCGGCGTTGAAGACGTCAATGGAAGCGAGCGGCCCGGCGCCAGCGGTCGTGGGCTCTCGTGAACAGATACCCGGCATTTCGATTTTGGTACCCGCCTATGGCGCGGCTGAAAAGCTCGAAACCTGTCTGCGCAGCCTGGCCGCGCATGCGCCGCACCGGTGCACCGTGTACGTTCTGGACGATGCCACACCGGATGACACGGTGCGGCTTGCGTGTACGGCACTGGAGAAATCGGGACTCGATCTGCGCTACGTTCGGAGTAACGACAATCGAGGCTTTGTCGCAACGTGCAACTGGGGCGTGGCGACCTGCTACGAGCCGGGCCATGATCTTTTGATTCTGAACTCCGATGCGGAAATTACTCCAGGATCGCTTGAAGAGATGCAGGCGGTGCTTCATCTGCACGAAAGACATGCCGTTGTAACGCCCCGCAGTAATAGCGCTACCATCTTTTCATTTCCGTCGACAGGAGATCGCCTGCCACCCGCGGAATCGTTTGCGCTTTGGAGCCGATTGCGCCCGCTGCTGCCGCGGTATCAACTGATGCCAACGGCGGTCGGTTTCTGCATGCTCGTAAAGGGCATCATTCTCGAGCGCTTCGATTTGTTTGATGAAATATACACGCCCGGGTACAACGAAGAGAACGACTTTATCTGCCGGATCAACCGCTGCGGCTATTCGGCGCTCGCTGCGAACTGGGCGTACGTATATCATCACGAGGGTGCATCGTTCGGGGCCAGGCGAAGCGCGCTTGAAGCCGCTCATCGCGAGATTCTTGTCGACCGGTATCCGGAATACGAACGAAAAACCGCGGATTACGCCCGGTTCCATGTTGACCCGGTCGAAGTATTTGCTCACCTGTCTATGCCGCACCGGCCGCGGATACTGTACGACTGCTATCACCTACCTGCCAAGCACTCGGGCACCTCTGAATTTGCTCTGAACCTGCTGCGTGAGATAGCCCGGCTGGTGAAAGATGAGTTCGACCTGTACGTGGGCGCGGGCGAAGGGCAGGCATTCTTCCTCAACGAACTGAGAGGCTACCGGCTGATTGATGAACACACGAGCGAGCCGACGGAGTTCGATCTAGTCTACAAGCCGTCACAGGTGTTCACATGGCCGGAGTTCAGCCGTCTGACAAGACTGTCGCCTCGAGTTGCCTTTACGGTGCAGGACATTATCGGGGTCCGCTGCGATTATCTGAGTTCGCCGGACCGCAAGATCCTCTTTCGCGAGGCCACCGAATTGACAGACTGCGTTTTCACGATTAGCGACTTCGCGCGATCGGACTTCGCGGCTTTTTTCTCGGCGGATACACCGATGCGAGTGATCCATCACGGCACCGATGAGGACCCTGTGACGGACGTAAGCGCAGTCGAGGACTACATTCTGATCATGGGAAACTCGTTCGCGCACAAAGGTGTTGCGGAGGCTGTAAAGGAACTGGAAGGTCACTGGCCGGTCGTTGCCTTGGGCGCTGAGGAAGACTCGTCAAGGCCCGGTGTTCGTTTACTTGCTAGCGGCAACATTACAAGGCGATCTTTGCACGAGTTAGTAAGTCGCGCAAAGATGCTGGTATATCCCAGCCACTATGAAGGCTACGGGCTGCCGGTAATTGACTTTCTAGCGCTGGGGAAACCGGTGATGGTTCTCGATACGCAAGTCAATCGCGAGATTGCGGGCCTGACCTCGGATAGCAACCTGCATTCGGTTCCTTCGGTTCGGCTCCTCCGGGCGGCGGTACAGAAGGTGCTCTGCGAACCCGTCCAGATGCCGGGTAAGCCGGCGCGGCGCTGGCACGATGCCGCACAAGAGTACGTCGCGTCCTTTCGCGAAATGCTGAATAAGGATATTGATGTTCCTAAGCTTCGGCGGCGCTGGGAGAGGGTTCGGCTCGTCGAATCGCTGAGCGGAGCGCGCTGAAGTTATTGTGGGTTTTTGCGGCTGAATCGGGCTTTTAGCTGCCGGAACGGCCGCGTCATGCGGAATGAGCGCGAAGTGATCAAATGGTTGATCTTGTCTTCGAGCAGCGCGACCCTTTGCGCGAGCCTGGCGGCGTCGTCCTTTGCGGCTATGAGTTCTTTGCTGGCTCCCTCCAGGAGACGCTGGAGGCCCTCGATCTGCTGCTCGTCCTGCCGGCGCTCCAGCGCTTCCAATTGCGGAAGATGAGCCAGGAAGCTGCGCCGCGCCTCTTCCTTCTCCTCACGGGGCACGCCCAGGCGTTCAAGAACGAGATCGATTTCGTTGCCATTCCGCTCCGGCTCAAACAGGTTGACGCAGCGGAACGGCACGAGATCGAGGTCTATGAGGCCTACAAACAGCGCGGCAAGAGAACGCGCGGTAAATACCCAGCAGTGACTGTCGATGTATTTTCCTTCGCGAACCGCTGCGACGCTGCAATCAAATGCAAAACGCGCGTCGCGGAAGTGTTTGAGTGACGCCGCGTCAAGCCGGCCCTCCCATGCAGCGCGCGCATCCACATCGACAGCGTTGACGATGTAGTCGAAGATTTGAGCGGGCATCGGGCGGCGATTGCGCCGCAAATAAGCGTCAATAACCTCGCCGAGGCGGGAAGGCTGCCGTAGATAGTCAAACGTAAAGCGCTTGTCGGGAACAACCAGCAGCAGGCGTCCGCCAGGCTTCAAAACCTCGGCGATCTCGTGCAGCCACCCGATCATGTCCGGCACATGTTCCATGACATGGGAGGCCAGAACGTAATCAAAGTCCCGGCCGTCCGGGAAGCATTCACGGAGGGTTCGTTCGCCCCAAAGCGCGTCCACCGCGACGATTTTTTCTATTTCGACGTTCGGATCCTCAGCATACTTGGCCTGCAGCGTTTCGCGGTCCGCATGATCGACGTAATACACCTCGGAGACTTGCTTGCTGATGATAGGCGTCGCGAGAGGGCCGATCTCGATTCCGCGCGCGCGAGGTAGATCGATTCCATAGAGCAACCTCTCATGGCGAGTCATGCCCGGGTTGGGATTGGTGGCGCTCAACCCAGCTTGTTTTTCAGCAGTTCGTTCACCGCGGCCGGATTTGCCTGTCCGCGGCTGGCCTTCATCACTTGTCCGACAAGGAAGCCAAGCACGGCTGTTTTGCCGCTCTTATACTGCTCCACCTGCTTCGAATTGGCGGTCACGACCTGATCCACAACTTTTTCGAGCGCTCCTTCGTCCTTAATCTGCTTGAGACCCTCGCGCTCCATGATCACGGCCGGTGAATCGCCGGTCTCGAACATCTTGGGCAGGATTTCTTTGGCAAGCTTGCCTGAGAGTTCGCCGGTATTGATCAATGCGACCAGTTGGCCCAGGGCCTCAGGCCGGACCGGGGATGCCGAAACGTCCTTTCCGGCGGCGCGCAACAGACCCATCAAATCACCGATCACCCAGTTCGCAACGGCACGGCCCGTTCCCTTCTCTTTGATTTCGGTGGCGCCGCTCGCCTTGAGGGCCGCTTCAAAGTAATCGCCGGTCTCGCGCGTGAGAGTCAGCACCTGCGCGTCGTATTCGCGAACACCGTATTCGTTAACGAACCTTTCGCGGCGGTCCGCAGGCAGCTCCGGTAACCGGTGTTGCACTTCGTGCAGCCAGTGATCAGTCACGCGGAGCGGGACCAGATCGGGCTCGGGGAAGTAGCGGTAATCGTGAGCATGCTCTTTGCTGCGCATCCCGACCGTCCGGCCCGTTTCCACATTGAACAGACGAGTTTCCTGCTCGACTTTGCCGCCCGACTCAATGACTTCCACTTGCCGCTCAATCTCGTGCTCCAGCGCCATTTTGAGGAATCGGAAGGAATTCAGATTCTTCACTTCCGCCTTAATTCCGAACTTCCCGCTGCCGCGCGGACGTACGGACACATTAGCGTCGCATCGCAACTGGCCTTTTTCCATGTCGCAATCCGAAACGCCGATGTACTGCAGCACCTGCTTCAAATCGGTCAGGTACGCATATGCCTCATCGGGCGAGCGCATATCGGGCTCGCTCACAATCTCGATGAGCGGGGTGCCGCAGCGATTGAGGTCGACGTACGTGTAGTGGTCCGAGTCCTTGAATCCGTCGTGAATGCTTTTGCCGGCGTCGTCCTCCATGTGAACGCGCGTGACGCCGATCCGCTTCTTGCCTGCTTCCGAGAGTACGTCCAGGTAGCCGCGCTCGGCGAGCGGCTGGTCATATTGAGAAATTTGATAGCCCTTGGGTAGGTCCGGATAGAAATAGTTCTTGCGAGCGAATCGCGAGAACGGATTGATTTTGCAATTCAGCGCCAAGGCGGCGCTGATGGCGAGTTCGACCGCCTGCCGGCTGAGAACGGGCAGCGCGCCTGGCAGACCAAGGCAGACCGGACAGACGTTTGTGTTGGGGGGCGCGCCGAACTCGACGGGACAACCGCAGAAGATCTTTGTCCGGGTGCCGAGCTGGACGT
>JAFAMM010000166.1 GCA_019233375.1 Acidobacteriaceae bacterium | reverse complement strand
GTGATCCGCAGCTGATCTCCATCGCGGATGAAATTTCCGGTGAGAATTGTGTCGACCTTCAGTTCGGAAACGACGCGCGGCAGGTCAATGGTCTGGCCCTTGTACTTTTCAACCGCAGAGGAAGGCCGGACTGTGAGCGAGCGAACGGTACTCAGTTTTGTGATCACCGCATCCGCAAGTGAATACCCGAGGAAGTCATAATCGGAATCGTGCTGTAGATTTTGAAGCGGAAGAATCGCGAGACTGCGCGGCAACGGCGGACCATGCAACGCCGCCGTCTTCCGATACCACAGGTAAGCCGTAAGCGTAATTACACAACTGAGGACGGCGATGACCGAAATTGTGACCCGGGAGTGCCGGTGTTTCCGGGATGCGACCGGCGCGGTGAGGGGGGCACTAACTTCGGCCGGCTCTTGCAGTTCGGGATCAGCCGGTTTGACTGGCTCGTCCAACTGGGAACGAATATTCTCCCGTGTGTTTGCACCCATCACCGGAACAGCGAAGCGATAGCCCTTCTTCGGTACAGTCTCGATGTACTGTAAGCCGGTGTCGTCTTTCCCGAGCGCCTTGCGCAGCGCCGAGATGCAGACCGTAAGATTCGACTCTTCCACGAAACTGCCTGGCCACACCGCTTTCATGATCTGGTCTTTCAATACCAGGCGGCCGTGGTTTTCCACCAGATACAGCAGCAGTTCAAAAGCCTTTGGCGTAAGCGAGACCGGCTGGCCGTCTCGCAGCAGGCGGTGTTCGACCGGCTCCAGGCGGTAGGGACCGAATTCGTAAAAGCTCAACGATTTCAGCTCCATAGGGATGTTTGCCGCTGTCCCTGACATGCCTTTGGAAATTATTTGGAGATTCTTCACAGGACTTTAAGTACGCACAACGCCGGTTTGAACCAGTATGGCTCTAAGCCGGGCGTATTGAACCTGCATTCTAATGACCTTCTCAAGTAGGAGGCAGCGGGGATCAAGGCCCGGATCGAAACAAGGAGCAAACCAATATGAAGAAGTCACTTACGGTGGCACTTACCGCAATTAGTCTCGGCATCCTTTCGCTGCCCGCAGCCGCCCAGGTCCCCGAGATCGTTTTTAATCTCGTCCCGCAACCGAAGTTTCAGGCTTGCCTCGGTCAGAAGGGGGGACCTGCGCCGACTGCCCAGGTTATTGTGCAGCGGGGTGAGCTGAATGATGTTCTGATTCTTCGTGCCCAGCACATCAAGCCGAATTTGGGTTTTGATCTATTTACGATTCAGAACACAAATCTGCTCGCGAATGGCAAAGTGAACCCGGAATTCAAGAACTTTGGGCTGGCCTGGTATCAGACCGATGTTCAGGCCGACAGTAGCGGAAATGCAGAGGTGGCGATTAAGACGATTCTGCTTGATCAAATCTTCGGTTTCGATCCGGCTTCAAACCTGGAGCCCACTCATACATTCCACGTCGGCTTCTGGTTTAACAATCCAGAGGACGCCGCAGCCTGTGGCTTCAATCCGGCCGACCCCACGCCGTTCAACGGAGAGCAGCATGCCGGCCCGAACGCGATGATCTCTCTGCCTAATGCGACCACGGATCTCGGACCTCTCTGCACCAGTGCCCGCAAGGAAGGATCCGTTTTCGTCTGTAACGAGTAGACCCGACCTTTCGCGAGGAACGCCGGCAAGCCGCGTGCGCCCCCTTTACAGGCGTGCGCGGTTCGGCGTGCGGCGCGCTAATGCGCGTAATCGAACGGTTCCCAGCGATTCACAGTACACACTTTCGGATCGAGGGGTATGGACGACCCGACGTCTGCCAGTCCATAATTGTTCCTTACGGAAGTCCGCCTGACAAGCAAGGTCCACGCGCGACCATGGCTTTAGCACGCATTCGCCTCGCCGAGAATGTGGCGGCTCGTACCGAGGAGAATTGGTGAAGTCAACTAATGGATTTCGATTCTTGATGTGCCCTCCGCATCACTTTGGTGTCGAGTACGTGATCAATCCTTGGATGCGTGGCCACATAAAAGCTGCCGACCAGGAGCTTGCATGCAGGCAATGGGAGCGGTTTCACGCACTGATGAGCGACCACGCCGACGTCGCGCTTATGCCCGCCGTTAGCGGGCTGCCGGACCTGGTGTTCACTGCTAATGCGGCATTGGTATATAACCGCACCGCGGTTCTTAGCAGTTTCCGCTGTCCAGAACGACGACCGGAGGCGCGTCATTATGCCGAGTGGCTGTCCGCGGATGGGTTCCAGGTTAAGACGCTACCTTCCGGAACAATGTTCGAGGGAGCAGGAGACGCTCTGTTCGATCGCGCGGTAAAGTCATTGCTGTGGTTTGGATATGGGTACCGATCCGATGCTGCGGCATCACGGCATCTGCAGAACTCAATCGGTGTAGAGGTACAAGAGTTGCGGCTGCGTGATCCGCGCTTCTATCATCTCGACACCTGCTTCTGTCCTCTAGAAGGAGGTTATCTCTTCTACTATCCCGCCGCATTCGATGGGCAGGCAAACGCAGCGATAGAATCTCGTGTTTCGGCCGACCGAAGATTCGCTGTCAGTGAAGAAGATGCCATTCACTTCGCATGCAACGCGGTCAATATTGGAAAGAAGGTCATACTCAACTACGCCACACGAGAACTGTCAGCGTGGTTGGTCTCACACGGTTTCGATGTCAATCAGACACTTATGTCAGAGTTCATCAAGGCAGGCGGTTCAACAAAGTGCCTGTCGCTGCGGCTTAACGAATGCTGAGTTGGTGAAGTCGCGATGCCGTTCACTGGCCTGCCCAGTACATAGCTATGCGCGCGCTACGCGAACCCGATGCGTTCCGCCCACGGATCATGAACTGCTTCACAGTATGCATATGAAAAACCCTGTTGAGTTCGAGAGGCGTGCCGAGGCGTGGCGCCCCTGACGCTCATACTCCGCCATGTACCTGTGGAACTCTCGTGAGTCTTAATGCCGCTCCCATCGTCCGGGACGCATTCGATATCCGTTCCGATAGTGCTCGTAATACGGTTTTCGCCAGACGTAACCACGACGCGGCGGGCGCGCCCAGCTACCAGGTCTCCAAAACCAGTTACTGCCGTCCCACTCGTAGTAGCCGTCCGTCCATATGTATTCTGGCCCGGGCGCTGCCCCTACAGGCCCATATACGAGCGGTGGCGGGGGGGCGACGGCTACGCCTGCATAGTAAGCGCCGTCGCCGCAACCAACCAATGTGGCCGCGCCGAGCAGGACAAACCCCAACGCTGGCATTCGAAGCTTGCGCACGAAGTCCTCTACCCGGGTGATTCGCTCGAGCATGAATCGAGTTTCGCGCAATCGGCTGAGCCGCTCTGTACACCCGGCGGAAGCCGTCCTTTCTGACCGTCGTGACGTTGGTTATCCGCCATTCAGCAAAAATGCGCTACCGAAGTTGATCCGGAAGCGCATTGGAGACGCGGTTCAGATAACTCGTCAGGTATTTAGGTGTTTATTGGTAAAACCAGAACTGGTTTAAGTTGTTTACGTCGCAGCTGGCGGTAGTCACGTTGCCGCCGGAATCGCTCTGCAGGCATAGTCCCGTCTGCCGGTCGCGGATGTTATTACCGAAGAACTGCCAGTTCTGATAATTGCCTGTGTTGCAGCTATCCGTATAAACGTTGCCTGAGTAATTGCTATCGAGGCATAGCCCAGTCTGCGCATCGATGATGGTGTTGCCGTTGAATTTCCAGTTCTGGTAATTGCCGGTGTTGCAGGTACCGGTGTAGACATTATTGTTGAAGGCATTGTAATTGCTGTCCAGGCATAGCCCCGTCGCGTAGTCGTACCCGACCCAATTAGATTGGGCGCTAATCAGCGAGTATGCAACTTGGCCACTCCAAGTTCCTGAATCATAATTTATATCGCCTGAATAATCCCAACCCATAACGCCGCCAAACTGGCTAGGGTAGGCTTGCTGCAGTTCAGAAATCAACCATGACATGTTGTCATCGGGGGGCAGGTTATTACCGCCTTGCTGGGAGAACGGAATGTATCCATCGCCATTGCAATTGCCGTTGTTGTCTGTGGTTCCACAATAGCTTACGGGAACGCCCACAACTAGCCTTATCGGAGGTATGCCCCAGCTGTTTACTATCGCCTCGTAATCGGATACTTTGGCTTGTGCAGTGCAATCCCAACCGCCGGATATACAGTTGTTGTAGGTTTGATTGTTAAACCACGCAATTTCATTCCCTGTCTTCGAAAATAATAATGCGTATGGGGGCATATCGTAGCTGTAATTCTGCAGCCAGTAAGGGGTTTGCGGGGCATGGGTGATGATGGAGAGCTGTGGCAGTTGATTATAAAGACCATTCGTCAGCTGAGTCAGAAAGTCTACGCCATCGTAACCGGCTTGATTCTGAAATGAACTCGTGTCTTCGAAATCAATATCGACCCCGTCGAAGCTTGCGCCCTGTGGCCCTATTGGGGAATTGCCGGTCACAATACCGGTTAACTGGTTAACCAGGTAACCGATGTTTCCGTTGTAGCATGCCTTGTAAGTTGGCGATGTAATGTCGTTGCCCCATTTGTCATATTGCTCTGACCCGCCGAATGAGACCAGGACAGTCTTGCCCGATTGGTGTAATGTCTGGATGCTGGTTGCCAGATTGTCCGGCTCGCCGCCATCCCATGACAAATTACAATTCGAATCTGGCATTACAAAGTCCACAATGACATCCGTGTAGGGCGATGCGGCAAGTGTTTGCAGAGTAGTCGAATCGCCATCCCAGTAGATGACGTTGTGAGGCGGACCCGCATAGTATGCCTGGCCATAACAAAGTGGTGTCAACGGCATCAGTGCAAGACCTAAGGCAAGGATCCCAGTTTTGAGTATATTGTTCATTGTGATGTTTTCCTTTTAGTCATTGAATTGGTTATAACGAGATAATCTGCTGTCGAGTTATCCGGCCGCACTACGAACAAGAGCGGTCCAAAAGCTCCATCGCGTCTGTCTCCTCTCTGTTGCTGTCCAACACGGCGTGAATCAACGCGTCGAGAATTAAGGCGTCGAGCGAAGACAATGTTGCATCCTCATCGGGCGCTTCTCCGTCTGGAACCGTGCGTGGAAAATACCGGGTTTCCTCTTCCGGTGAGAAAACCAGCCGCGATTCCGCCGGTGTGCGGCTATCGCTGTTTCTTTGTTGCATCGCTAATTAACGATCGGTCCCGGTAGCTAAGGCAAATGGAGCGCACAGGCCGACTGCTGGCCGTTACGCGCGCTCTCATATACGTGAACCGCTCTATTTCCGAGCCTTACTTCGCCGGTTAACGATCGACCTCCACTGAGGAGTGCGACGTCTTGCGCTTGGGCCTACCAGCGTGGCGCGTGGCTCAGTGCTTCGAACCCCGGGTCTCCATGCAGCGATGTGAAAGCCGCTTCTCTTTGTAAGTCGCCTTGTAGGCTGGGCGGAAGCTTGTGCTGCATGGCAGATTGCAGGTTGCGCAAGGCCTCTTCGCGTTTGCCTTCCTGTGCCAGCACTTCAGACAGAACATAAAAGCTCGAGATTGTATCGGGGTGGGCATCGCCGAGCACGCGGCGGCGTCCTTTGAGATCGGCAGTCAGAACCTGCTCCGCTTCGGCGTAACGTCCCTCATGGCGGAGGAGATCACCGAGTTCATATAACGTACCCAAATAGTTGCTGTGCGATTCGCCTAGGGTTTGCCGCATCATCTCGAGCGTCTTGCGGAATAGCTTCTCCGCCGCGGAGTATTGGCCCTCGGCTTGAAGGTCCGCGGCAAGCATGCCCGCTGTGATCAGCGTAGAATCGTGTTCGGGACCAAGCACCCGGCGCTTGATTTCGAGCGTTTCCTGTAGAAGCTTTTCCGCTTCAACGTAACGCTTCTCGTTGAACAGCAGATCGCCAAGATTTCCCATTATGAGTAAGGTGTACGGGTGCTCCGGCCCGTTCACCCGGCGGAACTCCGGCAAGAGTTCCAGATACATTTTTTCCGCTTCTCCCCACTTCTCTTCACGTTGCAAAGCGGCGGCGAGATTGTTCATATCTGCCAGGACGTCGGGGTGGTCCCGCCCGAGCGCGCGCCGGTCGCTTTCCAGCAGTTCCCGGAGGACTCGCTCCGACTCCGCAAGTTTGCCTTCATAAGCCAGATCAATGGCCAAGCCACGCATCGCTCGCCGGCGAACGCCGCGATCGTGCGGTCCGAATACTCGCGTCGCCTTTTCGTTGACTTCCCGGTGCAGCTTCTCCGCCTCACGGAAGCGGCCTTCTTTATTCAGGATGCTGGCCAATTGGCTGATCGATTCCAGAGTGTCGCGATGCTCGGATCCAAGCAGGGACCGCCGAGCGCCGAGAGTCTCCCGCGACAGCTTCTCCGCCTCAGCATACCGGCTCTCGCTTTTCAGTACTCCGGCCAGCTCATACATGGAAGTTAATGTTGCCGCGCTACTGGCGCCCAGAACCCGCCTCCGAATCTCCGCCGCTTGCCTGAGGAGCGCCTCCGACCTGGAGTAAAGCCCAAGGCTGCTATACACGGTGCCCACCACGTGCATCATCTGCGCCTCGAGTTCGGGATCCTGCGACAGTCCGCTGGCGATCGTAGTGGACGCTTTGTCCAGGATCTCGCGTGCTCGGATTTCGTTCCCCCGCGCCTCGCTGGGATCCGACACCCTGAACATGCTGGTCATGAGTTCGGTCACCCGGTCGGCACGGTCCCGCTCACGACGGGTCCGCCGGAGTTCGAAGCTCTGCGCAACCGCGAACGACAGCAGGACAACGGCGAGGAACGCGGCCATCGAAACCCCGATGCGGTGCTGCCGTACGTACTTGCGCGCCCGATACGCCGCCGTAGCGGGACGGGCGAGGACCGGCTGGTTGTTCAGATACCGGCTAATGTCCGCAGCCAGATCGGAAGGCAAACCGTAGCGCCGCGCGCTGTCTTTTTCGAGAGCTTTCAGAGTGATCGCGTCCAGATCGCCATGCAAATGTGCACGATCCGGGCTGGGCAAAGCAACCGCGCTCGGGGGACGCGGGTCCACTTCACAGATGCGACGCGCCATTTCAATTGGGTTGGCGGTTTGCTCTGCGTAAGGGTGCTCTCCGGCCAGCAATTCATACAAGAGAACGCCGAGCCCATAAACATCGGTAGCGGTGGTAATTGATTCTCCTGTCAGTTGCTCTGGACTCGCATACTCCGGGGTCATGAGGCGTTCGGTTGGCCGCGTCTTGGGCGGCATTTGCCCGTCGTGATCAGGATCCAGCAGCTTAGCGATACCAAAGTCGAGAAGTTTCGGAGTGCCCTCCTCTGAGACGAGAACATTGGCGGGCTTAATATCCCGATGGACGACCAAATTCTTATGTGCATACTCCACTGCCAGGCAAACCGTCCGGAATAATTCGAGCTTTGCCTTTATAGAGAGACGTTTTCCACGGCAGTACTCGTCGATGGGCGTTCCCGCCACGTACTCCATGACCAAATACGGCGACCCGTCCGACGTCATGCCTCCATCCAGCAGGCGTGCAATGTTCGGATGATTCAGGCTCGCCAGAATCTGACGCTCGCGCTGAAATCGCTGCAACATCGTCTCGCTTTGCCACATCCCTGAATGCATCAGCTTGACGGCGACCAACTGTTGATACTGGTCGTCCGCTCGCGCCGCAAGGAAAACTCTTCCCATGCCTCCTTCGCCAAGTACGCGGAGCAGCACGTACGATCCGATGCGCCGGCCTATGAGCGTAACTTCACGAGCCGCCTCGTCCACCGGTGTCTTCAACGAGCCGAGTGGTTTGTCATCATGCGCTAGCAATCGTTTCACCGCGTTTTGAAGTTCGGGGTCGTCACCACACGCTTCGTTTAGAAATGCGGTGCGCTCGGAAACATCCTGCTCCAACAACTGCTGAAACAGGCTGTCTACCTGTTGCCATCGCGCCGCCCCGGCATCCCAGCTCATGCTGGACGCGGCACTGGCGTGAGTTCGCTGTAAAGCCACGCCTTAGCTGCCCTCAGTTCGCGGTAAAGAGTCATGGGCGAAATTTCCATGACAGCCGCGCACTCATCGTAGGTCAACCCTCCGAAAAACAGGAGTTCGATGATGCGGCCCTTGCGGATGTCGTGTTGCGCGAGCCTTTCGAGCGCCTTATCCAAATCCAAAAGATCTGGCGCGTTTTCTCCCCCGACCGCAACCTCCTCGCTGAGTGTCACTTTTTTCGGACGACAACCGCGCTTCAGGCGAAGTTGACTCTTCGCGTGATCGATCAGAATCTGCCGCATCGCTCTTGCGGCCGCCGTCAGGAACTGGAGCTTGTCGTGCCATTCCGTGTGGCCGATCGCAAGCTTAAGATAGACCTCATGAACCAGAGCGGTCGGACGCAGGGTGTGTCCCGGCAGTTCATTGCGAAGATAACGGGAGGCGAGCCGCCGGAGTTCCTTATACACCGATGGCGTCAACTCGTCCACGGTTAGCTTGCTTTCAGTTGTTGAGTCTTGCATAGGTTTCTCACCTCCGATGAAGAGACCTGGCGCGAAACACGAAGCGCCAGGAGATCATAATTTCTGGTCCTGACTGGTATCGGCTGAACGGCCCGATGTGAGTCTGGCGCATTTGCACTAGAAGCGATTCTTTTCGGGCGAAACCATCACGTCCGGGCGGAATCCCACGCGCGACCAGGTTAAACCAGCAGTCCCCGTGGCCACGCTTCACAGCTAAATAAAGCGCCCAGGCCGGTTGCTTTGATCTTTGCAAATGACTGCAGTGCCGCTGGTTACGCGGCACTCGCCTGCAACCCTGCGGTAATCTGTGCAATCTGTCAGAATAAGGAGTAGTTGCTTTATTGAAGAGCAACTGCTGGCCGGAAATTCCTACATCATATTTTGGCGGCATCTCCAGCCTGCCTCACACCCGGCCGGCAGTTTCCGCCTATCTGCTGTGAAGACACAAATTGAAGCGCAGCCCGGCGATCGCCTGTCGCTGCCATTTGGACTAACATTTT
>JAFAMM010000133.1 GCA_019233375.1 Acidobacteriaceae bacterium | reverse complement strand
GCTGTTTTAGACTTGCTGTTAGAGATGGCTGTCCCGGCCACAGGCGCCCGCACTCGGAACCCCGTCCTCATCACGATTGGCATCGTTTTTGTTCTCGCGCTGGCAGCGGGACTGGTGTATCTGCATCGCCCTGCACCCGCACCTGCGGATTTGAGCGGTCCTGCGACGCCCGAAGCGAAAGCCTATCTGCCCAACCTCGCGCTGAGCAATGTAAAGATCCAGGCCACTGAGAACTTTATGCAACAGCGCGTGGTGGAAGTGCTCGGCGACATTGCGAATAACGGTCCACGCCCGCTTCAATCCGTAGAGGTGTACTGTCTCTTTTACGGGGTCGACGGCCGCGAGGTCTACCGCGAGCGGCAAGCCATTGTGACCTCCAAAGCCGGACCATTGCAGCCGGGTCAGACACGGGCATTCCGGTTGCCTTTTGATGCCCTGCCGGATAGCTGGAATCAAGCGATCCCCAAGCTCGTGATTGCCAGTATCCATTTCGCGAAATGAATGTTTTTCTATGAAGGTGCTTGTTGCTGACGACGATCCGGATCAACTAATCATGAGGAGCATGCTGCTCGCCGAACGCGGATTCGATACAGTGCAAGCTCCCGACTGCGAAGCTGCTATACAGATCGCCGCCGCGGAGAAGCCAGCGTGCGCGGTCGTCGATCTGCGGTTTCCGACCGAAGAGCTGGGTCTGCGTACCGTACGAGCGCTTAAGACGATCGATCCGCAGATGCACGTTTTGCTGCTGACCGGCGTGATCTCCGACCGCCTCGCACGGCTGCCGGAGGCCGCCCTCGTCGACAGCATTCTGCTGAAGGGAAACTGCTGGGGGGAACTGCTGGAGCGCTTGAACGCGTTGCAAGATAGCCAGTAAGAGTTATCTCGATCGCGGCTTCATTGCCTGCCGGGGATTTCGGCGCTACTGGACGCGAGTTTCCGTGCTTTATCGAAATCAAGTGTCAATTGGCGGGCAATCTTCGCGGCTACATCGGCACCGGCGCCCCGGAACTTCGCGCCCGCGCTCTCCTGAGTAGTGGACCAGAGCACGTCGCCATCCTTACTGCACAGCCGCACTGTGGCGTAAGCTTCGTGTTTTCGTTCCTTGGTGTGTAGCGATTCGTTGTCGCCAACGGATGAGCCAGGAAGACTCGAACCTTTGAGAAACGCCCCGGATGAACCATAGCGGCTGTTTTGACGGGTATTCGCGTTGTTGTCAACATCAATGCTTTCTGTGAATGCCTTGTCGTCCGCGGCGCCTTTGAGAACCGCGTCGGCGCGCTCCGGGTTGTCCGTCAGGATGAACAGCTTTGTGCCATCAATGCCGGCAATAATCAGCTCGCGCAAGACCTGTGCCTCGGCGCCGCCTACCAGTTGGGCTACATAGATGCGCTTCACATCGAGCAGGCCATTAATACCCGAATCGGCACCTGTGCTTTGAGCCTTTGCGGCAGCCGCCGTCCAAAGCGCCGCGACGGATAACGCCAGCCAAGTGCGACCGAGCGCCGTCATCCTTTGCCGGCCATTCGAGCTTCGTTGTCCTGATACTGGACTTCCCGCCCGGTGCGTGCCTCGAGTGAGACGAGCGCCAGTCGAATATCGTCCTTGTTCACCTTGAACACCATGGCCTGCTGCTCGCCCTCATCATCCTGGAAACCGACTGTCAGGAAATGCTGCCGCTTCTTAGCAAGCATGAACAGCGGAGATATAACCACCGCGGCCAGATATCTGCGGTCTACGCGTTGTCCGTACTCGAGCAGATTGATGCGCTCATAAGGAATTCGGACCTGCGTATGCCTTGACCGGAAAATCAGATAGACCTTGTCCGCTACCTGCAGGCGTCCTTCATCGTTGGCCCGGATCTCGGGCCGGGTTCCCCCAATGTATTCCGCGCGGCTACCCTCGGCGGCGCTGGCGGAGGAGATTGCACAAAGACATACGAACAGAAGGAAAAGGCTGGTACGCATGAGCTTCCCGGAACGGTCTCAGAAGCAATGTGCCGGGAACGCGATCATCCTCTCGCCGCAACTACGTCCAGACTTTCTGAACCGGCACGCCGGCGTTGCGGCCTTGCCATCCAGCCAGCGCCCAGAACAAGATGAGGCTACGGTCGGGCAAGGTCACCGGAACTTCGCCACCACGCGGGAGGTTCGCGATCATCGCCGCCGGACCTGGAATACGGCTCTGAGAAGATGGCAGTGTGCTTGTCGGATCCGAAATCAAAGTACCAATCTGGAGTTCAGTGTCGATGCTCAAGACGAACCCTGATGAGGCTCCGGCCTCTCTGGGCATGATGATGAGTGTGGCCTGCTGCCGTATAGGCGGGCACCCACGACGAACGTTGAATTGAGCTTCGTATGGCACTCAATCCCGCCAGTCTAGAGAGAATCATCCCCGAGATGCTGGAGTCAGCAGGCACAACTGGCCAGCCGACGTTGGCGCTGCATCTAAGCCGGTACGAATTTGCCGCGCGCCACATGCAGCCCGGCAGAGTGCTTGATATTGCCTGCGGGGTCGGCTACGGCACGAAGCTCTTGGCCACGCGCGCCGACTCGATTCGATTAGCTATCGGTGTGGACATTTCCGCTGACGCGATCGATTATGCTCGCGCTCGCTATGCGCACGATCGCATTAAGTTCGTGGAAGCCGATGCCCTTGAGTTCTCCGATAGTGTTGGTTTCGAGAACATCGTCAGCCTTGAAACTATCGAGCACGTCCCGGATCCACACGCCCTCTTGGCCCACCTGGTTCGCTTACTCAGGCCAAACGGAACACTGATAGGTTCCGTTCCCATTACTCCGACAGTTGACGTGAACCCGCACCACCTTACCGACTTCACAGCGGCTTCATTTCGTAGGCTCGGGAGAAGACTTGGCTTACTCGAACTAGACGCACTCATTCAGGATCAGGTTTACGATCCGGTTGCGGTTCTGACTAAAAAAGAAAGAAGACTGACTGGTATGCGGGGAAACCTACCTGCGTACTACATCGCAAATCCAGGACGCCTTTGGGCAAGGATTTATTCCACGCTCCGCCACGGGTTCAAGACCCGGAATCTAACACTCGTTTGGAAGAAGCAGCCCGAAAAACTCGCAGAGGATCAGTTGTGAGATAGCAACCCTCATTCCACTACATTGAATGAAATGGTCCAAATTGGTCCGCAGTTGGTGAAGATGGCATTTCGATTCGCCCCCCGCGCAATCTTCTTCACTCCGTTTTTCGTGTAAAAGTAAACGGGCGTTTCCTTACCAACAAAGTACAGCCGCCGGACCGGCATTTGAGGTGTGAACAGCTTTGGGAACGATGCGATTATGGGTCCACGGCTCAATGTCGTCAATTTTTTGAGAAACTCCTCACGAACATCTGGTCCGAGATAATCAAATACGCCAATAGCAATGACTGCGTCGTATGATTGTCTTCCATCTAGCTGCATCACATCGCCAACGCGGAAATCCGGACTACTCCATCCGGCTTCTTTCGCTGCGGCGTGCGCCCGCTCCATCCTAGCGGTCGCGAGATCTATTCCCGTCACCACAGCACCCTTTCGCCAGAGGTACACGCTGTACGGGCCAGAACCACACCCGACATCCAAGATCCTGCGACCTTTGACATCGCCGAG
>JAFAMM010000123.1 GCA_019233375.1 Acidobacteriaceae bacterium | reverse complement strand
TGATGCCGATATCGATGGCCGGCCGGTCTCGATTTCCGACGCCAGAAGCGGCGGAACGCCGCTCGATGCCAGCCGATCAACGTGGCTGGTTTGACGATCACCAAAGCACTGCGCCAGTCGAAGAAGCGGGCAAGCTTGGACAAGACGAACCGATCGGCGGCTGTCGTTGCGGCGGCTTTTTTCTCGCGCTCTTGAAATAACGCCAACTGTTTGCGCAAGAACAGATTCTCTGCAGCTAGTTGCGGTCCGGCGGCGCAAACCGGCAGCGCAGAAGTTGACGCAGTCCGAAACGAGAATTTGTAACGTGACACTCAGCTTCAGAAACGGTCGGTAAAGGCTCACCACTTCGCAATCGTCTCACGCTATTCAACCGATTTGATTGCCTGATCACATTTTTGCGGACCACAGGTCCCTGAGGCCGAGCGCTTAAGCTGTGGATTGCGCGGGCAATCAATTTTTTGCCAGTGCCAGTCTCACCCAGGATCAGCACGCTTGAATTAGTGAATTAGTGGGCGCCACGGCGGACACCAGATGCAATTGCGGCCTTCAGTGCCGGGCTCTCTCCCACGATTTCCTTGTATTCGGACCGAATTCCCTCGTCGAAATGGCGCCTCTGCTTCGTTTCGCGCCTTACAAATCGCCATGTGGATCAGGTCCTGACGGCCACGATCCTGCTCCTGAGAGAACTCGTCAGTTCCGGAGTTCCATCACGTGACATCAAGAGTTTTTCTTGTGCTGCACGATGTTATGCCTGACCGGCGAATGCGATCTTCCTTCAGCCCACCAACGCTGGTAAAGCGATCCCGATTGCGCGCTGGCCACGGATATTGATGAACAGCCGCATGTCCTCTTCCGGGTCAAGCTCGAGTTCGAATTCGCCCGAACTGCTTGCCACGGTTTTGCCGAGCAACCTGTCGCCGCCCAGCAGGACGACATCGATGACGGCTGAGCTGCCGTCGGGGTACTCGGAGTTCAAGATCTGTCCTGTCAGAAACGTGCGGTTGCTGGCTCGCGGATCCGATTCCAGCCGCAGATCAACCACATACGGCTCTGCCTGATGAACAAGATGCCGGCGGCTTGGTGCCGATCCCCGCACCATGGCCAGGGATGGTTGAAGGAAACTATCAAACTTGAGCGGCGCAAATTCGGCGACTTTCGCGAGCCATCGCCACGATGAACTTCCGGGGAAGGCAGTTTTCACTGCGCGAACTACAGCCTCAGACGGCCGATTCCCTGGTTCCCGAGAAGCGATTTCCAGGATAAGACTCCAGATTGTCCGCGAATCCTGACACTCATCGCAGCCGTTCTCCAGATGAGCCTGCATCAACGCGGCTTCGGATGGGGCTAGCAAATTGCGAGCCAGATCAACCCAGTCTTCCTGGGAGAAATGTTCCAACCTCTCTCCTTCACGGACGCTGCCTTCACGCTCAACCTATATGGGGCGCCGCGCGCTCAAAAAATACAAAAAACTCAGGGAAGTTTTCAGGCGAGAGCTCTGCCGATCAGCTTGAATGGCGCCCAATAGTACGGGTGCGGGTGCTCTTTCCGTAAATGGAGCATCGCTTCACGCAAAGCGTCAGTTTTTCGCGAGTAGTGGTTTAGTTGGCTGTAAAAGTCACTCATGAAACGGGACGTGCTTTTATCGTCAACTTCCCAGAGGGACAGAAGCAAGGTTCGTGCTCCCGCATACAATAGGCCCCGAGTCAATCCGAGCAACTCATCACCGTCTACAACCGCATTCAGCCCGGTTACGCAACCGCTCAACGTAAGCAGGTCCACCGGCAGGTTCATTCGATATAGGTCGTACAGGTTGAGGTGCGCATCCGCCAATCGTACGGATGAGAACATCGGGCTATCCGGCCGGAAATGGCCGTGGCTCGCAATGTGGATGAACCGGCTCGTGCGGCCATATTCCCGTAACGCTGCTTCGCTCGCTTCAGAGCCGAAGAGTAGACGCGGGTCAGGCACGGCCGCGGCCACGGATTCGACTTCTTCTTTGACGAACGGTATTCCCGGATCATCGACGCCCAGGATCAATGATCCTCCTGTGACATTCCCCATCGGACGATGAGAGTGAACGAAAATGCTTGCGCTCGGTGCGTAGGAAATAGTGCACCTGTCAATCAGGTATCGATCTCCATCGAAGAGCGCGTGAAAAGGCAGCGAGTGAAGTGGCCCACAAGGTACGATAATCAGATCTCGAACACCGGCGAGGAGGGC
>JAFAMM010000087.1 GCA_019233375.1 Acidobacteriaceae bacterium | reverse complement strand
GGGTTTCTGAGCGACGTCGGGGTCGTGCCGTCAGGTACGCTGACCAGCCCGCAGGTACGTACGTTTACCGAACCCGGCTCGCCGCTGTTCAACAATCCTTCGGCGGTCTTCTCAAGCAACCCGCGCAGCATGCAGTTGGCGCTGAAGCTGATTTTCTGATCGCGCCACACGGAATACCCAAGGCAAAAAAAGAGGAGCCCGAAGGAATTTAGCACCCGGGCTCCTTCAGTGCTACTACATCCCGAATTCGTGCGAGTGCAAATCCCATAATCTGGAGGGAGTAGGTCTGCTGTCCGAGCCCGGGCTTTTCTCTTCATTTAGTTAGCCGTTAGGTAACGCGCGTCTAACATTGGGCTGATAATTGCTTCGCATTTCCCCAAATCCAAGGCTGATTTTGCTCCGCACCAAGGTGTGCGGTTCACAGGGGGAAAAATATGAGATCGAAATTCACCGCTGTTCTGTCGGCCGCTGCCTTATTAGCTAGTGCTTGTCTCGTGTGGGGGCAAGCCGAAACCGGGCAGATCACAGGTACCGTGACAGACCCATCCGGGGCGGTTGTGCCAAGCGCCGCGGTAAAAGTACTTAGTCCGAGCACGGGCGCTGAGCGAACAACGACCGCGTCCAGCAATGGCGACTTCGCGGTGCCGAATCTGCTGCCGGGCGACTATACGTTAGTGGTTCAAGCCGCCGGCTTCAAAACGTTTGAGGAGAAAGTGACGCTGACGGTCGGACAAAGGGTCGGGCTCGACGTCAAATTACAGGTCGGGCAGACCGGGACCACGGTTGAAGTTTCGTCTACCGCGGTAAAGATTGACACAGAAACCCAGACGTTGAGCACGACAGTCACCCAGCAACAGGTTCGGGAACTTCCGTCGCTGACGCGCAATCCCTATGATTTCGTCGCGCTGTCGGGGAATGTGTCAGATGCGGCGGCCGGAATGCGAGGTGTCGGGTTCGCAATCAACGGCCAGAGGGAAGCCTCCACTAACGTGCTGTTAAACGGCGCCGCCAATAATAATGAGTTCACAGCAAGCGTCGGGCAGCAAGTTCCCCTCGACTCTGTTCAGGAATTCAGTGTTTTGACCAACAACTTCACCGCTGAGTACGGCAGAGCGGGCGGCGGGGTCGTAAACGTTGTCACGAAGTCAGGGACGAACGCGTTTCACGGGAGCCTGTACGAATACAACCGGGTTTCCTATCTTTCCTCGAACACGTTTAACAACAACGCGAACAGCATTCCGAAATCCACCTTTACGCGAAATCAATTCGGCTACTCGGTGGGCGGGCCTATTAAAAAGGACAAGCTGTTCTTCTTCAGCAGCACGGAGTGGATTCGAGTGCGGAGCGCGGCGGCATTTACGGCGATCCTGGCGACGCCTCAGTTCATTGCAGATACCGCCCCAGGAGTGCAAGCGTTTTTCAACGCGTACGGGAAACTGGCGCCGTCGGATACCGTGCTTGCCACGTACAACGGAACGCAGCAGAATCTGTGCGGCACCAACTCAGCGTGCCAGTCGTTTGTGGCTGCTAACCCGAACCTGCCCATCTTCCAGAAAGTGGCATACGTGATTCCCGGAAACGCCGGCGGAGGAGACCCGCAGAATCAGTATCAGACGGTGGCCCGTGTCGATTACGATGTGTCGGACAGGACGCAGATGTATGTAAACTACGCGCTTCAGAGCGCCAATATCTTCCCTGGGTTTGCGTCCGCCAGTCCATATGAAGGCTATAACACCGGTGAGAATGACTTCAATAACAACGTCCTCTACTCAATTACACACACGTTCACACCGACTCTTGTCTCGCAGTCGAAAGCGGTTTTCAACCGGCTGAACCAATTGCAGCCGTTTGGCCCGGCGGGCGGAAACATTCCGACTTTGTTCACCGGGACTGCCGGCGTGACACAGTTGGTGAACACCAACGTCCTGTTTCCGGGCTATAACCCGTCAACGCCCGGCAGCAGCATCCCTTTCGGCGGACCGCAGAATTTTGTGCAGCTATATGAAGATTTGAGCTACACGCGTGGGAAGCACTCGTTCCGATTCGGCGGGAGCTTCGATTATCAGCGGGACAACCGGACGTTTGGCGCATACGAGGACGGCGGCTATTATCTGGGCGCGGGAACCGGCAGCCTAGGGCAGAGTATCGCGAATCTTCTTGCGGGTACAGCTTACCAATTCCAGGCCGCGATCTACCCGCAAGGGTCGTATCCGGGCCAAGTGGTCAATTATCCCTTGACGGAGCCCAATTTCAGCCGTAGCAATCGTTACCGCGAGGGAGCCGTGTACGGGCAGGATTCGTGGAAGATTTCACCTCGGTTCACAGCGAATATCGGACTGCGTTGGGAATACTTCGGTGTGCAGCACAATAAGAACGCGTCGCTCGACTCAAACTTTTACGATCCCAACAACCAGATTGATACACCACTGGGCATCAATCAGGGGCAGGTTTATGTGGTTCCAAATAGCCCGTATGGGAGTCTCTGGAATCCGTCCAAACACAACTTCGCGCCGCGGCTCGGCTTCGCGTGGGACGTTTTTGGCGACGGCAAAACGTCGCTGCGCGGCGGCTACGGTATCGGCTATGAGCGGAATTTCGGAAACGTGACGTTCAACGTGATTCAGAATCCGCCGAATTACGAGACGATCTCTATAACCAGTTCGAACTACGCAGGCCCGATTACGATCTCACCGGCTAACTTGGGCCCGTTCTCTAAGACAAGTGGAACGCTGAAGCTGCCAAGAGCGAGCCTGCGCAACGTGGACTATCACATACAACAGGCCTTCGCGAACTTTTGGAGCACATCGCTGGAGCACCAGTTTACAAACAATTTTGTGGTCGGAGTTGATTACACCGGCTCACGCGGCGTGCACCTGTATGACATTGAGGTTTTGAACCGCGCTGGATACGGGAACGTGTTTCTGGGTATCCCTTGCGATGGTGCCGCCTTCGATTGCCTCAGCTACCTCAATCCTCAGTACAGCGGTATCAACCGACGCGGCAGCAAGGGATGGTCAAATTACAACGGCCTGAACCTGCACGCGAAATTGGATGACTCCGGGCATAGCGGACTCACGCTGACGGCAGCATACACGTGGTCCAAGGCCTTGGACAATCTGAGCAGCACGTTTTCGGATACGGACAGTACCTGTAGCTTTACGAATAACGGCTGCTTCAACGTTGGGTATTTGGACCCGTACGCTCCTATGCTGGACAAGGGACCCTCGGATTTCGATATTACTCAGCGGGTGAGTCTCTCGGCTATTTGGAACGTCCCTGCTTTCAAAAACGGTAATGGCCTGGCTCATCAAATCCTGGGCGGCTGGCAACTCGCGCCGATCTTCGAGGCGCGCACAGGTTCGCCATACAGCATCTTTGACGGCTCAAACAGCTACACGGACTATGCTCGCGCGGGACTGCTCGGCCCTGTGCCAATACACGGCAGCGGCAACCCTCCTTCAAATGGAGCGCCGAATTCGTTCAATTATCTAAGCTTCGCGGATAGCCTAGTCGATCACTTCGTGAATCCGATCTACGGCTGGTCCGATCTGCCGCCTTTTCCGGCCTACATGACTGGACGAAATGCGTTCCGTAGCCCGGGCTTCTGGAACCTGGACCTGGGCATCTATAAGAACTTCAGTGTCACGGAACGCGTACAGGTTCAGCTTCGGGGCGAGGCGTACAATCTGTTTAATCACGCTAACCTCTACGTGGTCGGTACCAGCGCCGATGTTTCCAACGTTGTTCCGACGGACGGCGGCACGTTTTCGGTAACCTCATGCCGCGCCTGCACAGGAGCAACATATGATCGCCGGAATCTACAACTGGCCTTAAGGGTTACGTTCTAGCCCACAGGCTTTTATTTGGTTGTGAAAAGGGGAGCGGAAAATCGCTCCCCTTTTTTAATTGCTCGGCGCATAGCGGGGCTGCAGGTCCGCGCGAAAGACAAAATAGTAGTTGTCCTTCACGCGCACCTTTACCGTTTTCTCATTGAACCCTTCGCCGCAGACTTCAATCGGAGAGGCCGCCGTAAGCTGCGTAAGCAGACCCATTTTCCAGTTTCCGTCCATATCGCGTTTGACCTGCATGGCGCATAAGACCGCAGAAGAGTCTTGCGCTGGAACGTACCGCTTGTGATCGCTCATGCCCTAAGAGTAAGGTGCAAAACGGAACGAGTCTACTATGGACTTCCCTAATCGCCGGGAGCAAGACTAAACTTGGCATCCATCGTGCAGCCCTCAACCGCACTGTTCAGAACGGAGGATGTCTTGATCAATCTCGCGGAAGTAGGCGCATTTCCGGCGGTCGATGCCGCTGGGCACTTCACAGTCGGGTTTGGTGTTTATCTGCCCGGCATTCGCGGCCAGGACGGGTTTGATGTTGTTGTTCGCGTCATCCAGCGCGATGATCGCTTCAACCCTGTGATCCTGCCGTGCGACTTCCATCTGACATGGAACAATGGCCATCCACTCGATTTGTGGAGCGCTTCGGTGAATATCGCGCCTGTTGCGAACTCGAATTTCGGGCGAGAGGGCGTTTATCTCTATCGCTATCAGCTCTGGTGGACTCCCGCGGGCGGCCAGCGCCAGTTGGTCACGCTCTGGTTTACGGACCCGTTCGCGCGCGAGACGGACCTGGGTCTTCTTTCCGCGTTCACGCTTTCGTCAACGGCCCAGACGTTTGTGTGGAATGATGCCGGGTATTCCACCCCCGAACTCGATGACCTGGTGGTTTACGAGCTTCAGGTGGAAGAGTTTGGTGACACGTTCGACGGAGTGATCGGGCAGCTCGAATATTTGCAGAGCCTGGGCGTGAACTGCCTGGAGTTGATGCCGGTCACGAGTGCGAAGGTCGACTTTGATTGGGGCTATGGTCCACTGCACTATTTTGCGCCCAATCACCGCTTCGGCGGCCCCTTAGCGCTGAAGCGCCTGGTCGATGCCTGCCACCGAGCGGGTATGGCCGTCATTCTCGACGTGGTCTATCAGCATACCGATCCGATGTTTGCTTACAAACAGGTCTATGCCGATGTGAATTCGACACCAGGCGCGCCGGCGGTAGCGAGTCCCATGATCGGTTCCGATGGTCCGTTCGGACCGCAATGCGACTTTTCGAAGCCTTTCACACAGGAGTATTTTCTGGTCGCCAACCGGAGGTGGCTCGATGAATATCACGCGGACGGCTTTCGCTACGACGAAGTGACGGATTTGTATACCGGGCCGACCGACACCGCGTACGCGAAGTTGGCGTACGATGTGTACCGCTACTCCTTAGGTATTAGCCGTTTTCAGCGTGGAGCGAACAGTTACAGCCGCATCATTCAGTGCGCGGAGGCGCTGGGAAAAGCTCGCGATGTCTTGCGGAACACCTATACGAATTGCGTGTGGCAAGACGAGTTACTGAACAAATCCGAAGACATGATGACCTGGAAGTATGCGGATGCGGAGTTCGCGCACTTACTGGATCCTAGTTTCAACGGCTATCCTTCGACGAAGGCGGTTGTGAATGCCGCGGGTGCTCCGGTCGACATGCCCGTTGCTCCTTTCCAATATCTGGAATCACATGATCACAGCCAGCTGATCGTGTTCGCGGGCACGACGGGTGACGGCCCATGGCCGCCGGGAGATCGAACGCTCGCCTATCGCCTGCAGCCGTTTGCGATTGCCCTGTACACATTGCAAGGCATCCCGATGCTCTGGCAAGGGCAGGAATTCGGCGGAGATTACAACATGCCGTCTAGCGGGCCCGCGCGCATACAATTGCGTCGCGACGTGCATTGGGAGCAGTTTTATGACGAGTACGGCGTTCCTTTGCTACGCCTGTACCGCATTCTTGGCAGACTGCGAAGGACACGCCGCAGCCTTCGCAGCCGTGAATCTTATTTCTACTATCAACAGTCGCTGCAGAACGATAGCCAGCTCATCGCGTATCACCGGCACGCGGCCGCCGCCAACGGGCAGCCCGAGGACTACGCAATGGTGCTGCTGAACTTTTCGGATAGCGCCGCTACCATAACAGTGCCTTTCCCGAAGGCCGGAAGCTGGCAAGAGATGATTGATAACGACATTCGGAATTACGCGGTCGCCGTCAGTTCAGACGGAGCGATGCAAAACGTGCTGGTTCCATCGAACTACGGCTACGTTTTCGTTTTCGCGGCGTAGTTACACCTTTGACAGGACGGAACGATCAAGCTGATTACAGGCCGCGAATCCGCTCAACGCAAGCGTCACGTCAAAATCAGCGAGCAGGTTGAGCATAACTTCTGTGATGCCCGCAGCGCCACCGATCGCCAGCCCCCAGCAGTAGAGACGCCCGGTGAGTACGGCGCGCGCTCCGAGCGCGAGCGCCTTCAAGACATCGGCGCCGTGTCGAA
>JAFAMM010000035.1 GCA_019233375.1 Acidobacteriaceae bacterium | reverse complement strand
TCTCGAGAGCGATCCAGGCTGCGATGCGCGGTTGGGTGCGGGAGTGGTTTCAGGCGCACCTCGAGATTCTGCAGCGCCCGCACACGGCGTACCCGATTCTGGTGTACCAATGCACGCACCCGTTCGCGGGCAAGCCGACCAACATGTTCACGTATGACATTCAGCAGACTGAGGCATTGGACAGAGCGTTTGCTTCGGCGGCGAACAAGCTGGGGCGTGAACTGAAGACACTCGATACCACGAGCCTCGGCTGGTTCACGCGCGAGCATTACTTTGCGTATCGCAGCAAGGAGGTTGTGAAGTACGTTGCCCGAAACCGCAGAGCGCTCTACAAAATGCTCAATGTGGAAACGGTTCTGATGAACAGCATCCTGAAGTTTGCGATTCTCGACATTCCGAAATTAGGGTTGGATCAAGCTGTTGTTGCGCTGCGCCGTGCGTTCAATACGCAGCTGGGTAGATTTAGCGACGAATTTGATCTGAGCCCGCGCGCCGAAGAGTTGCTCGCGATTGCTACGGAAGCGCTGAAGGCGAAGCTGGCCGCCGAAAAGGTGGTAACGCTTCCGCTGCCGGCTGCTGATCTCGACGATCTTCTGTTAGCTGCGTAAAATTGCGGAGCTAAAGCTCCGCGCCGGCTAAAGCCCACCCTCCAATACCCAACAAAAATGCCCAGATTCAGTTCAAATACACGCGCCGCCAGACGCCCTGTTCACGATTTTCAGATTTTCAAAGGACCGTGCGCAGACACGATGGTCCCGTTCGGGTCGCCCGTTATGGCCGCCCATGAAGCGCTGTTGATGGCGCGAGACGATCAAGAGAAGCAGGCACCCGGGACGGCTCCTGTCTATGCGATTTACAAGCGCTCAGAGCACAGGATTATTCGAATTCTGGAACGCGCAGCATAGAGACAAGGCGCGAAAAAAAGAAAAGGAGCAGGTTTTTACGCCTGCTCCTTGCGTCGCTGAAGCTGCAGACTACGCAGTCTGCTCAGCCCACCGAACCTGATGATGTTCTACAGCTTTACCGTTACGGTCTTGATTTCGGAATACTGCTGCAAGCCGTATTCGCCGAGTTCGCGGCCGATACCGGACTGCTTGAATCCTCCAAAGGGCGCGGCCGCGTCAAACACGTCAAAACAGTTCACCCATACCGTACCCGCGCGAACATTATTCGCGACGTTATGAGCTTTGCTGATGTCGCGGGTCCAAACGGCGGCCGCAAGGCCGTACATTGTTTTGTTCGCGCGCTCGACGAGCTCATCCATGTCCTTGAATTTCAGGATGCTCATGACGGGGCCGAAGATCTCTTCTTGCGCGATCTTCATTTCATCTTTGACATCTGAGAAGACGGTCGGAGCGACGAAGTAACCGCGATCGCCGACCCGCTCGCCACCGGTAAGCATGCGGGCGCCTTCCTTCTTGCCGGAATCGATGTAACTCAATACTTTGTTGAATTGCTCCTGATCGACCTGAGGGCCCTGTTCGGTGTTCTGATCAAGCGGATCGCCGACGCGACGCCGTTTCGCGCGGTCTGCGCTGCGTTGCACGAATTCGTCATAGATCTTCTCTTCGACAAAGACGCGAGAGCCGGCACAGCAGCACTGGCCCTGATTGAAGAACAGAGCGAAGTGCGATCCCTCGACGGCGTGATCCATATCCGCATCGGAGAAGATGATGTTCGGGCTCTTGCCGCCGAGTTCGAGAGTTACACGCTTGAGATTGGTCTCGGCGGCGGCCTTCATGATCAAGTGACCGACTTCGGTGGAGCCGGTGAAAGCCACTTTGTCGATATCCATGTGGCGGGCGATGGCTCCTCCGGCGGTCGGCCCGTAGCCGGGGAGAATGTTGACGACGCCTTCGGGGAAGCCTGCTTCAAGGATGAGTTCGCCGACACGCAGCGCGGTAAGCGGTGTCTGCTCGGCGACTTTGAGAACCACCGTGTTCCCGCAGGCGAGAGCGGGCGCGAGCTTCCAGGCCTGCATCAGCAGCGGGAAGTTCCAGGGAATGATCTGGCCTACGACGCCGACCGGTTCGTGCCGCGTGTAGCAGAAATAATCGCCGCTGATGGGGATGGTTTTGCCTTGGATTTTGTCGGCCCAGCCGGCGTAATAGCGATAGCAGGCGATGACCAGTGGAAGGTCGGCGGTCCGGGCCACATGCCGCGGTTTGCCATTATCGAGTGATTCAAGCGTGGCAAGCTCATCCGCATTCTGTTCGATGAGATCCGCCAAACGATGCAGGAGCTTGCCGCGTTCAGAGGCTGACATGCGGCGCCATGGGGCTTTGGCATGGAAAGCTTTGCGCGCGGCCTTTACGGCCAGATCCACATCAGCGGCGTCGGCTTCCGCAACCTTGGCCAGGACTTCGCCAGTGGCCGGGTTTACGGTTTCGAACGTTTTGCCGGAAACGCTATCGACCCATTTGTTGCCGATCAAGATCCTGGTTTGTTTAATCAGTGCCTGGATGGATTTAGGCTCGGTCAGAACAGTTGCCATAGTTCTCCTTTCCTATCTCGACGAGGATGGAAACGATCCTTACGCAGACATCATATGCGAATTTTTTGAGAGCAGTCCCGCCGGCCGGGCGGCTTGATCAGGATGCGACTCTTACCCGTTTCCATTTCTTGCCCACACGCACGACGAGGAGATCCGCGGGTTGGACAAGCAGGAGATCCAATTGAAGGGCGCCGTTAATTTCGACAGCGCCCGCTTTGATTTTCCGCGCGGCATCGGTGACGCTGGGAGCCAACGCGGTCATCGCAAGCAGCTTATCCACCCGCACGCCCTTGTCCGTAATGACCTGCGGAGGGATGTCGACGATCTCGGTATCGGCGGGTTCGAGTCCGTGCCGCACTTCGCGATCAAAAGCTTCAACGGCGGTATCGGCCTCGGCGGCGGAATGAAAATCGGCGACGATGCGGCAGCCGAGTTCCATTTTGGCTTGCATAGGATCGCGTTTGCCCGCAATGATCTCATGCCGGAGCTGTTCGACGTCGCGCATGGGCATGTCGGTCAGCAGCTCGTAATAGCGGAACATCAGGTGATCGCTGATCTGCATGACTTTGCGGAACATTACCTTGGGCGGCTCGGTGATCCCGATGTAATTGCCTTTCGATTTCGACATCTTTTCGATACCATCGAGCCCTTCGAGAATAGGGACGGTGGCGATGATCTGCGACGGCTGACCATAGTCCTTCTGAATCTCACGCCCAACGAGAAGATTGAATTTCTGGTCCGTACCGCCCATTTCGACATCGCACTCGAGGGCCACCGAATCAAAGCCCTGCGCGAGAGAATAGAGAAACTCGTGCACGAAGATGGGAGCGCCTTCCTTGTAGCGCGCGCTGAAATCATCACGTTCGAGAAGGCGGGCGACGGTGTACTTGGAGCAGAGCCGGATGAGATTTTCAAAGGTGAGCGGCTCGAGCCACGTGCTGTTGAAGCGAATTTCAGTCTTGCCGCGATCGAGAATTTTGAAAACCTGCTCCTTATAGGTTTCGGCGTTGCGGTTGATTTCATCGCGCGTCATAGGCGGGCGTGTGATGTTTCGTCCTGTTGGATCGCCAATGAGTCCGGTCATGTCGCCGATCAGGAAAATGACCGTATGCCCGAGATCCTGAAAATGTTTCATTTTGCGGAGCAGCACGGTGTGGCCGAGATGCAGGTCGGGCGCGGTGGGATCGAAACCGGCCTTGATGCGGAGCGGGCGGTTTTCTTTGGCTGAAGCCGTAAGACGCTCGCGAAGCTCTTCTTCGCGGATCAGTTCGGCGAGACCTTTTTTTATGTGCGCGAGCTGCTCTTCAACGGGAGGGAATGGCACTGAATCTCATTGTAGAGATCAGCCTTTCTAATGCTTTTTTGTGAGCGCGGTCGGGCTGGCGACGGCACGGACGGGCGCGTCCCCGTCATCCGGGGCGCCGGCCTGGAACAGCGGAATTCTTTTTCCCACGGGAATGGCTTCATGGTTGGCGGGAATGCGCAGCAGATGGCGGCTCGCGAGCGACAGGATGTCCTGGTGGTCCACTACTTCAGGCCCTTCGAGATCTAGAAAATACATGATGGAACTTGCGTCCGGATTGTGTTTCAACCCGAGCAGGTGACCGATCTCGTGTACAGCCGTGACATACATCTCGAATTTCGACAGAGGTGCATGGGCATCGAATGCAATCCAACCCTGAAAGTTGTCCCATTCCGGGAACTGAGAGCGTGCAATGACGGCATTTTTCAGAATTTCAGGCGTGCCGTCGACCACATTGATCGCGCAGCTCGAGCCTTCATCTTCGTGCCAGTTCATGTCCACGATACTGGCCCAGAAATCCATCGCTTTTCTGAACTCCCGCTCAATGGCGTGGTTGGAGGTCGAGAACTTCACTCCAAGGCTCATTGGCCCGTGTTTCAGTAATTCAGAGCGGTTGGCACACGGGGCAAAATCGCCGGCCCAATTTGACGTTTGAGTGGCATAGACAGACGAGGCTGTCATCGATACAACCAGGGCACCGAAAATGCAGAGATGTCGCACAAGAAACCGGGGCCGGAACTCGCAATTGTACCGATACATGACTCAGAATGTCTCAAAAATTTTATCGACGCGAGTCGTGCCAGTTTTAGGACTCCGAAATAAATTACGGCCAAAGCCCGGAAATCAATGCATATTTCTGGATTTGTTTGCGAAACAGCAACTTCATAGGTTTATAGCGCAGCGTCACCTTAGTCCCTGTTATTCCTCTTGGGTGTAGAACTGCAGGCACACACCGGAAGGGATAATCATGTGGAATTCGCGTCTGCCCCAGGCCTTCATTTCAAGTGGACCGAGCCGCGCGGGCAGACCGGCGTATTCTTCATAGAGCGCATCCAGGTTCGAAACACCGATACTGAGGCTGGCATTGCGGGCCCACTCCTCGTTTGTGCTTTCGATCAGGTTGAAAGAGATCGCGTCGCGAGCGACGCCCGCCATGCTGTCTGAGCGCCACACAACGGAAAACCCAAGATGGTCTCGATAAAAGCCAAGCGCGTCTTGCAGGCTGGGCCCGGCGGGGAGGAGCGGGGTAACGGAAAAGAAGGCAGCGCGTGCGGGAGGCATGCGTTTAGCTTACAGAGATCGCCGGAGGAGAAGGAGTGAAATGCGGAGACCGCATAGCGAAGCCGCGGGGCCGGTCTCCGTCTTCGGATGGAAAAGTCCTCTTTCTGCTAGTCTGCTTTGACCAAGGGCAGGTCTACGAGGTGTTCCGCGATGAACCAGGCCTGCGCCTCATTCGTCCGGATCACATCACTGACCAGCAGATCGTTCGTGCCGTCGTCGCCTGCTTTGGATGCAGCCGCGGCGTACTCCCGTGCTTCCTTCAGAATCAGTTCGTGCGTATCGAGCAGGCGCGAAAGCATATCCGGCACTTCTTCGCGATGAATCGGCGGCCGTTCGACGCGCGTATGCTCGGCTACATCATGCGCGACCGCGAGCGTCACACCGCCGAGTGCCTGAATCCGTTCTGCGATCTCGTCGGTTAGTTCAACCTGCTCCCCGAAGTGCTTATCGAACAGAAGGTGAAGCTGGTAGAAGCTTGGACCTGATACTTGCCAATGGCACTTCTTGTAGAAGTCCCGGAGCATCATCGTGTCGGCGAGAACCTGGTTGAGGTTCTGCGTGCTTTCCAAGCGGACTTTCTCGTCGAGGCCAATTGGGATCTGTACAACGGTTCCAAAGTCCTGCACGGTTCGGCCGCGCTGACCGGTGAGCGGCTGCGCGTTTCCGCCATCCGAGTGTGTGTGTTTGGTATGTGTTCTGGTTGGCATAGGTACCCATACCTAGATGCCAGCCGGGCGCAAGAGGAGACCAGATTTCGTGAATGTGCGAAAGCCCGTTGTTCTATTACTTAAATTCCAGAATCTCTTTCTCTTTTGCTTTCGCAGCCTGATCAATCTTTGCGATCTGTCCGTCAGTCAATTTTTGGATCGATTCGAGCGCTTGCCGCTCCTCATCCTCGCTGATCAGCTTGTCTTTCAGCATCTTTTTCAGGTGCTCATTGGCATCGCGGCGCGCATTGCGGAGCGTTACGCGGCGTTCTTCGGCGATGTGGCTCAATTTCTTTGCCAGATCCCGGCGGCGTTCCTCGGTGAGCGGCGGGATGGGCACTCGAATGAGCTTGCCGTCATTCGATGGGTTCAGCCCCAGATCAGCGCCACGGATGGCCTTTTCGATTGCGCCGATGGTGGATGCGTCCCACGGCTGCACGGTGATCATGGCCGGCTCGGGCACGTGCAATTGAGCTACCTGGTTCAGCGGAACAGGCGATCCGTAGTAATCAACGCGCACGCTGTCGAGTAGGCCTATGTTGGCACGGCCGGTGCGAATGTGCGCCATTTCGCTCTGTAGATCGGCCAGTACCTTATCCATGCGGGTGCGGGCGTTGGCCTCGACCTCTTTCACGTTTTTGAACGGGCTGGTGCTACTCGGTGCGGACTCTTTTTCTTGTTTCATAAGTTTGGGTGTGCGACTAGCAGATCATGGTGCCGATCGGCTCGCCCATCGCCATTCGCATTATATTTCCGGGAACTTTAAGGTCGAAAACCATGATGGGCATACGATTGTCCCGGCACATTGCGACCGCGGACGCATCCATTACGGCAAGCGCCTTCGACAGCACCTCGGTATAGGTGACCTGTTCGTATTTGACCGCGTTTGGAAACTTCTTCGGATCCTTGTCGTAGACACCATCTACGCTGGTTGCCTTGGCGATGATTTGCGCGCGCACTTCGAGGCCTCGCAGCGTGGCAGCGGTATCGGTGGAGAAATAGGGATTCGAGGTACCTGCCGCGAAGATGACCGCACGACCTTTCTCCATGTGCCGGATGGCGCGGCGGCGGATGTAAGGCTCGGCGACCTCGTGCATTTCGATCGCGGTCATCACGCGCGTTGGCACGTGCAACTGCTCAAGAGCATCCTGAAACGCGAGCGCGTTGATGACGGTGGCGAGCATCCCCATGTGATCTCCGGTGACCCGGTCCATATCGTGGGCCGCCGCTGCCACTCCGCGAAAGATGTTGCCTCCGCCCAGCACGAGCCCGACCTGGACGCCCGCGCAAGCTACCTCCGCCACCTCGGCCGCAAGCGCTTTCACGGTCTCCGGATCGAGGCCGAATGAGAGAGGCCCTGCGAGGGCCTCGCCGCTAATTTTTAGCAGTATTCGTGTGTAGGCTGGCATGCAGTTAGCGGAGTTCTGTTCCGCGGAACAGGTCCGGGTGTGCTCTCTGTTTGGTCGTTTGCCGTTTCGTCTTCGCCGGGGATATAAGGGTCAAGTCAGGCGGTGACGGGTAGCGGGCTGGCTTCTACACCGGGTTCGTCACCGGCATCCCCCACCTTATACCGAATGAACCGCGATACCGTCATCGGGCCGCCCAGCTTCGTTGCGGCGGTGCGGATCAGTTCACCGACGCTGATGGTGTTCTCGCGAATAAAGGGCTGATCGAGCAGGCACACTTCTTCATAGAACTTGCTCATGCGGCCTTCGGCGATCTTGTCGACCATCTTTTCGGGCTTGCCCTCGTTCAGCGCTCTCTGGCGCTGAATGCCGCGCTCTTTTTCGAGCACATCGCCGGGTATATTGTCTCTGCTGACAAATTGCGGGTTCGCCGCAGCGACCTGCATGGCCAGGTCGCGGAGCAAAGTTTTGAAATCGGAGTTCGCAAAGGCGTCCCTTGTGGGTGCATTCACCTCGAGCAGCACACCGATCTGCGATCCCGTATGAATGTACTGTCCGATTACGCTGGTCCCATTCACCTCGTAGAGCGCGAACCGCGAGACTTTGATGTTTTCACCTAACTTGGCGATTTTGCTCTTGACCAGCTCGCCGACCGTTGTGCTGTGGTCTTTGCTGAATTTCTGT
>JAFAMM010000022.1 GCA_019233375.1 Acidobacteriaceae bacterium | reverse complement strand
ATTCGAAAGCAAGCTCGTGCGGATCATCATCGCCGCCGGCGTGATCTGGTTCCTGATCATGGTCAGCAACACCATCGGGGACTACATCACGCGGGGATGGCTGCCCGTTCCGGGAAAGTGATGTGCGAGCCGAGACACGGGTGAGAGATCGTCCGGACACATACTTTGCACTTTGATGCACAGAATGACGGAGGATAGACCCGCTTAAAAGTGTTACCTATGTCTTAGGAACGAACTGTTGCCCATGTGTCCGGTATGGACAGCCAAGAATTGGCTCCTCAGGTAGGATTCGAACCTACAACCCTTCGGTTAACAGCCGAATGCTCTACCGTTGAGCTACTGAGGAGCATCTCGCTCCGCATTTCGGTCAATCGATTCACTCCAGACCGAAAAGTGGGCCAAAACCATTAAACCACAGCTGGCCGTAACTACACGTATGCTCCCAGCCTCACCTCGCTTGCTACGCTGAAATTTCCATGCAACTTGAGAAAGTCTACGAGCCTCAGCGGTTTGAACCGCATTGGGCTCAGTGGTGGATCGAGTCCGGCATCTATCGCGCCGACGCCAACTCCGCCACACAGGGCCGCGCCTTCTCCCTCGTGATCCCTCCACCGAACGTCACCGGCTCCCTCCACATCGGACACATGTTCGAACACACCATGATGGATGTCGCCGTCCGCTGGCATCGCATGAAGGGCCAAGCAACACTCTGGCTTCCCGGCACAGATCACGCCGGCATCGCCACCCAAATGGTCGTCGAGCGCTTTCTGGCCAGCGAGAACATCACCCGCCGCCAGCTCGGTCGCGCGGAGTTTGAACGTCGCGTGTGGCAGTGGAAAGAAGAATATGGCGGCAAAATCAACAACCAGATCCGGAGAGAAGGCGCCAGCGTCGACTGGTCGCGCGAGCGCTTCACTATGGATGCCGGGCTGTCCCGCGCCGTCCGCGAGACGTTCGTTCGCCTCTGGGACAGGGGCCTCATCTATCGCGGCGAGTACATGGTCAACTGGTGCCCTCGCTGCCAGACCGCTATCTCAGATCTCGAAACCACACACGAGGCCGTTGAAGGCCAGCTCTGGCACGTCCGCTATCGCATTGCCGGAAGCGATGAATATGTGACTGTAGCAACCACCCGTCCCGAGACCATGCTGGGCGACACCGCAGTCGCGGTTCACCCCGCAGATCCGCGCTACCGGCACCTTCTCGGCAAGAGCGTCATTCTTCCGCTCATGAATCGCGAGATTCCTGTCGTCACCGATGCCATGGTCGATCCCAAATTCGGAACCGGCGTCGTCAAAATCACGCCCGCTCATGACCCCAACGATTTCGAAGCGGCGAAGCGGCACAACCTGCCGTTCATCAAAGTAATCGATGAAGATGCCCGCATGACCGCCGCCGCCGGCCGGTATGCAGGCCTCGATCGCTTTCAGGCTCGCAAGCGCGTTCTCGCCGCTCTTGAAGAAACAGGCGATCTCGTCGAGACCGAGCCCTACACCGTCAGCGTCAGCAAATGCGAGCGCTGCAAAACCATCATCGAGCCTCTCGTCTCGACTCAGTGGTTCGTTCACATGAAGCCGCTCAGTGAAAAGGCCATGGAGGCGGTGCGCACAGGCCAGATTCGCTTTGTTCCGAATGACCGTGAGGCGCTTTTCTTTCAATGGATGGAAAACATCCGCGATTGGTGCATTTCGCGCCAGCTCTGGTGGGGCCACCGCATTCCCGCCTGGCACTGCCGCAACTGCCGCCAGATCACGGTGGCACGCGAAACGCCCGCAAAGTGTCAGCACTGTCACTCGACCGAGCTGGAGCAGGAATCAGACGTGCTGGATACCTGGTTCAGCTCCGGACTGTGGCCCTTTTCGACGCTTGGTTGGCCTGACGATACGGAAGACCTCCGAGCCTTTTATCCGACGTCGCTGATGATCACCGGTTTCGACATCCTGTTCTTCTGGGTGTCGCGCATGATCATGCTCGGCATCGAAATGACGGGCGACGTCCCTTTCCGCGAAGTCCACATTCACGGCCTTGTTCGCGACGCCGGAAAGCAGAAGATGTCAAAGACCAAGGGCAATGTCATTGATCCTTTGGTCATCATGGACAAGTACGGTACGGACGCCTGCCGTATCGCGTTGTTGATTTCTGCCGCCGCGGGTTCTGACATCGCCCTTAAAGAAGACCGGATGGACTCGGGCAGCGGCTTTGCTAACAAAATATGGAACGCTTCCCGGCTGCTCTTCCTGAACATGGACCGTTCCGGCATCGCGAACTGGAAACGCGGCATCGCATCTGATCCGGCGCTTGAAGATCAATGGATACGCGGTCGTCTCGACGCGTGCGCACGCGCCGTCAACGAAGCGCTCAGCAGCCATAGGTACCACGAAGCCGGACAAGCACTGTGGGACTTCGTGTGGCACGATTTCTGCGACTGGTATCTAGAAATCAAGAAACTCCGGTTCCGCGAAAACTCCGGCCAGGATGATCATTGGACGGAGGCGCTGACCGTTTACGAAACGATGCTGCGCCTGCTCCATCCGTTCATGCCATTCATCACGGAGGAGTTGTGGCAGCGGCTAGTTGACAGCGCCGGGTTCGAACACGCCATCTCCATTTCCCTGGAGCACTATCCGCAGCCGCGCCAAGAATCGGAAAACACTGTCACCTCGCGTCAATTCGGCCTGCTGCAAGAGGTGGTGAGAGCTGCCCGTGAGCTTCGTGCCGATAACAAGCTCGATCCCAAGGCGACCCTTGCCGCCACACTTTACTTACACTCGCTTGTGTTTGACGCCGACAATCTGACGGCCATTGCCGCTCTTTCAAAACTAATGCTGGAACAGAAGGCCGGCAGTGCCCCTGGAACCGGCGGTCTGATCCGCGCAACTCCTGATTTCGATCTCATCATTAACGCCCCCGCTTCCGCGCAAAACGGCTCGCTCACGCCCGAAACACGCCTTCGTATTGAAAAAGATATCGCCGCTAAGGAACGTGCAATCGAAAACTCAAGGCGGCAGCTCAGTGATCAGACGTTCTTAAACAATGCGCCGCCCCATGTCATAGACGCTATGCGCGCGAAACTCGCTGACTATGAGGCGCAAGTGGCAAAGAACAGGAAACTGCTCGATGGCTAGTCCGCAGACCGACGCGCGCGACTCACACGAGGGGTTCGACACCACCCATCCGGAGATTCGCGCAGCGATCGAACGCGCCCTGGCTGAGGATATCGGCTCAGGCGACATCACGTCTCGGCTCACGGTTCCGGCGGAGTTGTATGCTACTGGCAGCTTCCTCGCAAGACAGGACCTGGTTCTGGCCGGGATCGAGCTTATCCCGCTTATTTACGAAGTTCGCGGCGGTGCGCAGTTCCACACTACTGCCACGAGCGGCGCTTCCTTCCACGCCGGTGATGTGATCGCAACCGTGTACGGCCGAGCTCGCACGCTGCTCGAATGCGAGCGCGTCGCCCTCAACTTTTTGCAGCGGCTTAGCGGCATTGCTACTCTCGCACGCAAACACGTCGATGCTGTTGCGGGAACCAAAGCCAGAGTGCTCGATACGCGTAAAACAACGCCCGGTCTTCGCCAGCTCGAAAAACGCGCCGCCGCTGCCGGAGGCGCGACCAATCACCGGCAAGGCCTCTTCGATGCAGTTCTCATCAAGAACAATCACATAACAGCCGCAGGCGGGGTGAGCAAGGCTCTCGAAAGGTGCCGCTCGTTTGAAGGGCCCATCGAAATTGAAGTGCGTACTCGCACGGAGCTCGATGAAGCCCTCTCTGCTGGCGCCCGCAGTCTCTTGCTCGATAATCTGACGCCCGCCGAGGCGAAGGACTGGATCACACACATCGCAGGCCGCGCGACCGTGGAGCTTTCCGGCGGCATTGACCTTCGCACTATACGCGCCTACGCCGAAGCCGGGCCGGACTACATCTCGTGCGGCGCCATCACCCACTCCGCGACCGCCGTCGACATCAGCTTCCGGCTGGACCTCTGATAATCATGCCTCTCGATGTCGAACGCATCCGTTCTGTGCGGCCTCAGAACGGTGTCCACTATTTCGCCAGCATCGGATCCACCATGACGGAGGCACAACGCCTTGCAACGGCAGGCGCTCCGCACGGCACGGTCATACTCGCGGATCAGCAAACCGCAGGCATCGGGCGCCTCGGGCGAGAGTGGCTGTCAGAAGCAGAAGCTGGGATTTACTGCTCCATCGTTCTTCGGCTCCCGCTCGAACCGGCCGCAATTCCCATCGCCAGTCTGCTCGCCGGATTGGCTACCGCCGAGGCTATCGAGAAAACTACTCAGCTTGCCTGTGACCTGCGGTGGCCCAATGACGTTCTAATTAAGGAGCGCAAGACCGCCGGCATTCTGACGCAATTGTTTGACTCCTGTGTTATCGCCGGTATCGGCATTAACGTCAATCAGACTCACTTTCCGGATGGCCTGCGTACGCCGGCCACTTCATTGCGTCTTGAAAGCGGCGGCAGCCCGCAATCCCGCGAAGATCTGATCATCAATCTTTTGGGCGCCATCGATGAGTTCGCCCGCTTGCTCGTCTCTAGCGGGCCGGGCGCAATCCTTCGCGCGTTTTCGGCCGCATCCACCTATGTTCTGGACCGGCGCGTCGTGGTGGAAGAGAACGGATGCAAAGGAACCACTAACGGGCTCGATTCGAATGGTTTTCTTCTGCTCCGCACGGAGGAGGGCAGAGTCCAGCGTATCGCATCCGGAGGCATTCGCCCGGCATGAGCATAGAGCCTTCCGCGGCCGCATCAGGCGAAGATGCCGATTGGCCTAGAAATTACTTCAACTACTTCACGGAAATCGAAGACCACTTCCAGCGCGCGCGCGGAACCGGCCTCTTTCTTCTCTCTCCGCTCGATTGGGCTCTCATTGAAAGCTGGAAAAATTCCGGCGTACCGCTCGAAGCCGTCTTAAAAGGAGTTGACGACGCATTCGAGAACTGGCGAAGGCGCAAGATCAAACGACGGCTCGTAAATTCGCTCGCCTACTGCGCGCAAGCCGTTCTCGAAGCGGCCCGGCGCGCGCCCGTTCGTGCCGGAGAACGAGAAATAGTTGACGCGCCGTTCAGTCCCGAGGAACTGCAGGCGCATCTGGACCGATCCGCGAGCGCGATCCGTAGGCGGCCGGGCGCTCCCTTTGACGAGGTCGCCCAGTCGCTCGAGTCTCTGGCGCGCGATGCCGAAAACCAACTCAACAACGCTGAAGACCTCGAGCGGCGCCTCACCGTTCTCGAAGAAAAGCTGGTTGCCGCCCTGCGCGCTGCCTTAGCAGACGAGGATCTCTATGCCTTGCGCGAAAATCTCGATCGTGAGTTGAGACCATACCGCAGCAGCATGAGCGCCGAGCAGCTTTCGATGCTTGAACGCCGTTATCTCGATACCGCACTCTTGGAGCGGGCAGGCTTGCCCCGTCTAAGTCTGTTCTATCTGCACTAATTTCGACTCACAAGTGAGGACGGCCACGCCTGTCGCCGTACGGGGAGTGCCGAAACACTCAGCGTACAAGTCTGATAGCGTAAGCAGCAGTGACTACGCCAGTGCCCCGACCCGGCCGTCTTCCCTGGATCGCACTGGCACTCCTCGTCATCTCCGTTTGCATCAATTACGCCGATCGCGGCAATCTCGGTGTCGCCGCCCGCAGCGTTCAGAAGGAGCTGCATCTGAACGCGCATCAGCTCGGATACCTGCTGGCCGCTTTTTCGTTCACCTATGCGCTTTCGCAGATCGTCACCGCCAAAGTGATCGATCGTTGGAACGTGAATTGGGTTTACGCGTGGGCTTTCCTGTTGTGGTCTGCCGCCACCGCTGCTACAGGCCTGGCAGGGTCGTTCGCCGCAATCTTCGGTTTGCGCCTTGTGCTCGGCGCCAGCGAATCGGTCGCTTATCCCGCCTATTCAAAGATGATCTGCATCAGCTTTCCCGAACAGCTGCGCGGCACAGCGAACGCGCTGATCGACGCTGGTTCAAAAATCGGTCCGGCACTGGGAATTCTGGTGGGCATCGAAATCGTCGAGCATTTCTCCTGGCGCGGCATGTTTCTCATCATAGGGGCAGGTAGCCTGCTCTGGTTGGTGCCCTGGTGCCTCGTCGCACCACGACTGCCTGTCCGTCACACAAGAAAAACCTTCACATCACACGAAGCTGTTCCCTCTTACGGCCGCATCCTCGCGCGCCGCGAACTTTGGGGCACCGCGCTGGGCCTATTTGGCGGCAATTACGCCTGGTTCTTTCTTCTGAACTGGGTTCCCTACTATCTCGAGACAGAACGCCATTATTCGAAGAACGCTCTCGCAATAGTCGGTTCCCTTCCCTTTTGGGCCGTTGCCGTCGCCTCCGTCCTCTTCGGAATGCTTGCAGACGTTTTCGTGCGCAGACGATACAGTGCCGGCCGCGTCCGTCAGGGTTTCGTATGCGCTGGTCAGCTCGCTTCCTGCGCTCTCATGTTGCCAGCCGTCCTTGTGAGCGATCGTGGGCTTGGCACTTTCTTCTTGATCCTGAGTTGCATCGCCATGGGCGCATGGTCGTCTAATCATTGGGCATTGACGCAGCTCCTCTCCGGACCGGCGGTTGCAGGAAAATGGACGGGGCTACAGAACTGCTTTGGAAATTTCGCGGGAGTGGTAGGCCAGATCGTCACCGGATATGCGCTACAGAGCACGCACTCGTTCTTCGCCGCATTCGCCATCGCTTGTCTGGTGTTGATCGCCGGCGTTATCGGTTACTGGGTGGTCGTTGGACAGCCGAAGGAGATTTCGTGGCCGCAGCAAACGATCGCCGATCGCACGCACAACGTCGAGCACGAATCATCACCACTCTTTCCGAAAACGTAAGCGCGCGCTCGATTCAACCCTGACGCGGCTGTATTCGCTCCAAGTTAAATCAGCGATAAATCACGAATGAGGCCTTCCTCGACTATGAAGCATTTGAGTTAAGATCATCACGCCGGTATCCATGTGGATTAGCCGCTGGAGACGCGTCGTGCGGCCATAGTTCGATTTTGCTTCAGCATTCTTGCGCCGAACAATTAACAAATCGATTCGACTGCGATAAAATCGTCAGCAATCAAAGGTGCATAGGCAACGCCTCATGCGCCCGCCGGTGGGCATTTCCTCCGAGTGCCCACCGTCTTTCACTTCCTTGCAATCAACGACAACCGGAATGCGGGTCTATGCGCTCTTACTTCAGGCGCGGTAATCCCCGCATTCTTGGCTAAGTGAATGAGTTCTACGACTCGGAATGACGCGCGCACAGACCGGGTTCCGTCATGTACGGTGACACGGTCCCATCGAAATAAAGATTTCGTTAAGGGAAGAAAGATATACGGAAGCAGCTGCCGTTCCAAATCACAGACCAACAGTGCTCTCTTCGCAACCGCGTAGAATTCGCCGAGCAGTTGTACCACTTCGCCGTCTTCGAAATGATGCAGGAACAAAGAGGCGACCACGACATCAAAACTGCACGGCTGAAACGGCAGATGGAACGCGTCCGCAATCATTTTCGGGTGCGGCGCATTTTCCATGTTCACGAGCCGATGGTCCAGACACGTGACCCTCGCGCCGGGATAAATGGCTCGAATCATCCGTGAGCTATCGCCCGATGCGCAGCCTATATCGAGAAGTGAGAAATCCGAGCGGCCGTCGACCACGCGGTGCAGAGCTTTGCGGATGACGGAGTGTCCGCCGAAATAGCGATTGAGCCGGACCAAGTCAGCTAAGTTCGGCCGCGCCTGCTCAGGCGTGAGGCGCTCCAGAGCCTCAGGCTCAATCAGCCTTTTCGAAAGAAGCAAGGCGATTCCATTCTCCGGTTCTCAGCCAGCTTGCCCCGAGCCCTTACCGATCGAGGCTATTACAAGATCGGTTAGCGCGTCTGTGTATTTCTCGGAGAGAGAACCGTGCCCGAGAAGGAGACGATAATAGAGCGGACCGTAGAGGCAGTCCATCACCAGATCCAGATCCACATCGTCCCGAAAAGATTTCCCCCGGTAACGCTCCAAGCCTGCTTTCGCATACTGGCGGCGCGGCCGTACCCACGCCGATCGAAATGCGTCGCTCACTTCGGGATCGCTCTGCGCGGCGGCGACAAACGCTTTGAACGCGCGCCCGCGCCGGCCATTCAATAATCTAACGAAGTTACGCAGCTGTAATCGCAAATCTTCGCGCACGTCTCCTGTATCCGGAAACGGCAATTCTTGCGCCACGGCCTCGCGCACAGCCTCTATCAGGACGGCCGCCTTGTTCGGCCACCAGCGATAAATAGTGGCCTTACTTGCGCCCGCCCTCTCCGCGATGGCATCGCAGGTCGCATTGGCAAACCCTAATTCCTCTAACGTCGCGAGAGCCGCGGCCAGAATGCGGGTCCGGACCAGTTCGTCCCGCGGCCGGCCGCGCCCCCGCGGGGCCGAGTCTTCAACGCGCTCCTGTACCAATGACGGCATGATCAGTTTCGATATTCACATGTTTTATACACCGGGGCGGTATCAGGGCGCAACATTTTCGAAACTTCTTAGTATCGTAAATGCATCCGAGAATTGATGTGGATTGTCCGGGTCGCTCTCGCTCGCCCATACACCTTTATCGTCCTTGCGCTCTTGATCCTGTTGATCAGTCCTATAGTGATCCTCCGGACCCCGACTGATATTTTTCCCAGCATCAACATTCCAGTCATCTCCGTGATCTGGAACTACGCCGGTCTGAACCCACGCGAACTGGAAGGCAGGATGACGTCGGTCTACGAACGCGTCCTTACCACGACTGTCAATGACATCGAGCACATCGAATCCACTACATTGAACGGCACGGCCGTCGTAAAGATCTTTCTCCAGCCATACGCAAACGTCACTACAGGCGTTGCTCAGGTTACGGCTATCTCACAGACCATTCTGCGCCAGATGCCTGCGGGCGTAAATCCACCCATCGTATTGACATACAACGCGTCCAGCGTTCCGATCCTGCAGCTCGCTTTGTCGGGCCAGCAATTGCAGGAACAGGATCTCAACGACATCGCGCTCAATTTCCTACGAACCCAGCTCGTGACCGTGCCCGGCGCCGTTGTTCCGTATCCATACGGCGGCAAGCAGCGGCAGGTCATGATTGACCTCAATCCCGCTGAACTGCAGGCTAAAAGTCTCGCTCCCTTCGATGTGGTAAACGCGGTGAATAGTCAAAATCTGTTGCTGCCGTCGGGCACTGCCAAAATCGGCCAGTTCGAGTATGACGTCGACATGAACTACAGCCCGCAGCGAATTGCGGAAATCTCTGATTTCCCTGTTAAGGTGGTCGGTAACTCGACGATTTACATCCGTGATGTCGCCAATGTCCGCAACGGCTTCGCTCCGCAGACCAATATCATTCGCCGCGATGGGCAGCGGGGTGTCTTGGTAAGCATTTTGAAGGCCGGTAACGCCTCGACGCTCGATGTCGTGCAGGGCATCAAAGATCTTCTGCCTCGCGTGGCGGCGAGTTTGCCTGCGTCACTGCGCATCAAGCCGCTTGCCGATCAATCTATCTTCGTCCGTGCTGCCATCAGCGGCGTGGTTCGCGAGGCGATCATCGCCGCTTGCCTCACCGGGGTCATGATCCTCGTCTTCCTCGGGAGCTGGCGCAGCACGCTGATCATCGCCATCTCCATTCCGCTGTCGATTTTGACCTCGATCATTATCCTGAGCGCGCTGCACGAGACGATCAATATCATGACGCTTGGCGGCTTGGCGCTCGCCGTCGGCATTCTTGTAGACGATGCGACCGTCACGATCGAGAATATCGAGCGGTATCTCGAAGAGGGTCATGCACTGCATGAGGCGATCCTCGCCGGCGCGGCCCAGATCTCGGTTCCTGCGCTGGTGTCGACGCTTTGCATCTGTATCGTCTTTCTTCCGATGTTCTTCCTCAGCGGTGTCGCGAAATATCTCTTCGTTCCGCTCGCGGAAGCAGTCGTTTTCGCGATGCTTGCCTCTTATGTGCTGTCGCGAACACTCGTCCCGACACTTGCCATGTATCTGCTCCGTGCCAAGGGCCACTTTGCCACAACGCGGAATCCGTTTGTCCTGTTTCAGCGCGGATTCGAGCGTGGCTTCGAGCGCGTGCGGACCCAATATCAGGCGCTGCTCACGACACTCGTTTACCGCCGCAAGGTTTTTGTGCCCATGTTCGTTGTGGTTTGCGTGTCGGCTGCCGCCCTGATTCCCTTCCTCGGCGAGGATTTCTTTCCCTCGAGCGATACCGGCCAATTCAAGCTGCATGTGCGGGCTCGAACCGGCACTCGCATTGAAGAAACTGCGCGGTTATGCGATCTCGTCGACCGGGCTATTCGCCGTCAGATCCCGTCCACTGAAGTGCAAACGATTCTCGATAACATCGGCTTACCCTACAGTTCCATCAATCTTTCCTACAGCAACTCCGGCCAGGTTGGCACAGCCGATGCGGACATCCTTGTCACTCTGAATGAAAGGCATCGCCCCACCGGCGAGTACGTGCACGTGTTGCGCACCGTGCTTCCGAGGGAATTCCCGGGCGTCACCTTCTACTTCCTGCCCGCCGATATCGTTACGCAGATCCTCAATTTTGGTTTGCCCGCGCCCATCGACCTTCAGGTGGCCGGCAATGATGTCAATGCCAGCCGCAATTTCGCGGAGCGCTTGCTTCCGCAGCTCCAGCGAATCCCGGGAGCGGTCGATCTGCATATGAATCAGGTCTTCGACTCGCCGAAACTGCATCTGGAGGTAGATCGCACGAAGGCCGCCGAGAGCGGCTTTCAGCAAGTGGACCTCGCACGGAACCTGCTTACTTCTCTGAGCGGCAGCCTGCAGACCCAACCGACCTTCTGGCTGAATCCGCAGAACGGTGTCAGCTACAACCTTGTGACACAGACACCGCAGTACGACATCCAATCAGTGCAGGACCTCCGTAACATTCCCATCAGCGGGCCGGGACAGAAGCAACCGGAGATTTTGAGCGACATTGCCAGCGTGAACCGCGAAAGCGAACTGGGCGTCGTGACCCATTACAACATCCGGCGCACGGTAGATATTTATGGCTCTGTCCAGGGGACCGATCTCGGCTCTGTTGGTGCCGGCATCAACAAAGTGATCGCCGCAAATCAGAGCTACTTGCCCCGCGGATCGCAGATCATCCTACGCGGCCAGGTGCAGACGATGCGCAGCTCCTTCATCGGCCTGCTGGGCGGGCTGCTCGGCGCCATCGTGCTGGTTTATCTGCTTATTGTGGTGAATTTTCAATCCTGGCTGGACCCTTTCATTATCATTACTGCGCTTCCGGCCGCGCTGGCCGGCATTGTTTTGTTCCTGTTTGTCACGCACACCACCATCAGCGTGCCCGCCCTGATGGGCGCAATCATGTGCATGGGGGTAGCTACCGCGAACAGTATTCTGGTCGTCAGCTTCGCAAAAGAGCAGCTCGCGCTGCACGGGAACTCGCTCGAAGCGGCTCTGCAGGCGGGCTCCACTCGCTTCCGGCCCGTGCTGATGACGGCTCTCGCCATGATCATCGGCATGGTTCCTATGGCAGTGGGGCTGGGTGAAGGCGGCGAACAAAATGCCCCGCTGGGGCGCGCCGTCATCGGCGGTCTGACTTGCGCCACGATGGCGACCCTCTTCTTCGTGCCGGCGGTCTTCAGTCTGCTACACGCCAGAACAAAACCGCACCCCGTGCCGGACAACAGCGAAAACGCGCACACCACCGTTCACGCCTGAGGAAAATGCAAATGACCGTAGAAGAACAGAAAACAAACGATTCGAAATCGATCGATGCTACCGCCGCCTCAAGGCAGAGCGGCAATCTACGAGGCCTCTTGGTTGTGCTAGCGCTGGGCGCCATCGTCCTCGCCGGGATGCTCTACAGCGGCATTACCGGTCGAGCGAAAGCCGATACCGCCCTCAACCGCGAGACCGAGCAGCTGGCGATTCCAACCGTTTCGGTCATCCGGCCCAACATCACTGAAGGCGCCGAAGAGGTCGTGCTTCCCGGAAATGTGCAGGCCTATGTCGATACGCCCATCTGGGCTCGCGCGAGCGGATATCTCAAGACCTGGCATGTCGACATTGGCGCGCACGTGAAAAAGGGCGAGCTTCTGGCCGAGATCGAATCCCCGGAAGTCGATCAGCAGCTTCAGCAGGCGAAGGCGGATCTCACGACGGCTCAGGCGAATCTCAAACTCGCGCAGATCACTGCCGAGAGATACAACAATTTGTTCAAGACCGATTCGGTTTCGAAACAGGAACTGGATAACGCGGTACAGGACGCGGCTGCGAAAACAGCCACCGCGAATTCGGCCCAGGCAAATGCGAGCCGGCTCGAACAACTTGTCTCGTACGAAAATGTTTATGCCCCGTTTGATGGCGTTATCACGGCGCGCAATGTCGATACCGGCGCCCTGGTCGACGCCGACACCAATACGCCGGGTAAGGAGCTTTTCCATCTGGCTTCCACCGCAACTTTACGCGTCTATGTGAATGTGCCGGAGATTTATTCGCGCGCCGCAAAGCCAGGCGTCACCTCTTACCTGACGCTCTCTGAATTCCCGGGCCGCAGGTTTAAAGGTACGATCGTACGTAATGCGGAGGCGATTGATGTCGCTTCCCGGACATTGCTTGTTGAAGTGGATGTGAACAACCCGACCGGTGAGCTGCTTCCAGGGTCTTATACCTCGGTTCATCTGAAGCTCCCCTCGAAAGTTCAGGCGCTTTCGGTGCCCTCGAATGCCCTGCTCTTCCGTTCGGAAGGGTTACGCGTTGCCGTCGTAAAGAATGGACAGACGCAGCTTGTTCCCGTGACGCTGGGCCGTGATTTCGGCAACGAAGTGGAAGTGGTTTCCGGACTGAACCGCAATGATGCCGTAATAGTGAATCCCAGTGACTCCATACAATCGGGTGAGCAGGTCCGACTGGCCCAGCCGCAGGAGGACGGCGAGTAAATGAATCGCAACCCTATTCTGGCCCTTCTGCTCTGTGCGATCTGGCTGGCAAGCTGCACAGTAGGCCCGAAGTACACCAAGCCGCCCGTGCCGGCTGCGCCCCAATATACGGAACAACCCCCGGCGAGCTATCAGGGAGCGGCCGGATGGAAACCCGCGCAGCCGCAAGATGCCGTCATCCGGGGGAATTGGTGGGAGATTTTTCATGACCCCCAACTGAACTCACTCGAACAGCAGATCGAGCCAGCGAACCAGACGCTGAAAGTAGCCGAGGCGAATTTCCGCGCCGCACGGGCAGCTATCAAGTACAACCATTCGTTTCTTTATCCGACACTCTCGGCGGCCCCCAATATTTCGGGGAATCGTATCTCGGGGAACAATCCAACCTCGCTCGGTAGTTTTCAATACGGCAACTTCGTCCTGCCCATCAGCGTTTCGTATGACGCCGACCTGTGGGGCCGGATCCGGCGCAACATCGCTGCCGCAAAAGAGCAGTATCAGGCCTCGGCAGCGGATCTCGAAAACGTGAAGCTCGAGCTTCAAACTGAACTCGCGGTTGACTATTTCGAAGCGCGTAGTCTGGATGCGCAACGTCAGTTGCTGGAGGACACCGTTGTCGCATATGAGAAGGCGTACCAGCTCACAAGAAACAGATACGAAGGTGGTGTTGCTTCAAAGGTCGAGGTCGCGCAGGCGCAGACTCAGCTCGAGCAAACCCAGGCGCAGGAGATTGACGTTGGGGTCGCGCGCGCCGAATACCAGCATGCAATTGCCGTGCTGATGGGCAGGCCGCCGGAGGAATTCGTTCTGCCACCTAAGCCGCTGAGCGAAACGCCGCCGGTTATTCCAATCGGGGTACCCTCGCAACTGCTCCAGCGCAGGCCGGACATCGCCGCAGCGGAGCGGCAGGTTGCGGCGGCCAACGAGCAGATCGGGATCGCAAAATCAGCCTTCTTCCCGGATCTTGTGATCAGCGCCACCGGCGGGCTCTCATCCGGGAGTATCGTGGACTGGTTCACCTGGCCGAGCCGCTACTGGTCCGTTGGACCACAAATGCTTCAGACCATTTTCGATGCGGGCCGCAGACGCGCGCAAGTGGAAAGCGCAACAGCTGGTTACGATTCCACCGTCGCCAATTACCGGCAGACCGCTCTCACGGCTTTCCAGGAGGTGGAAGATAATCTGTCGACGCTGCGAATTCTCGAAGAAGAATCCGCTAAACAGCATGAGGCAACGCTTTCAGCCGAGAACTCGCTCGAGCTTTCAATGAACCGCTACAAGGGTGGCCTGGTAACGTACTTGGAAGTGATTACGGCGCAAAGTACTGCTCTGACGAACGAGCGCACGGACGTGGATCTGTTGCGGCGTAGAATGGACGCAAGCGTACTATTGATCAAGGCTCTCGGCGGCGGTTGGGACGTTAGCAAACTGCCCCACGGGTAGCAGCCGTGTGCAAGCCGTGCCCGGCCTGAAACATAATAGAAATGAGAAGCGTCTATTGAGCCATTGCCGGGGGCGTTCGTTCCCGGTATCGCTAACAACACCTCCAAGAGGAAAGAAATGAGCAGTTCACCACAACAGCCAACCTATATCATTCCGCCGCCCGCCGGGCCGAACTGGAAAACCCCGCTACTCGTTGGGGTCCTGGTTCTTCTCGCTGCCTCGAACGTCTTTTTGTTCGTCCAGCTTGACCGCACCCGAACGGAGAGCCGCAATGACTTGGCGAAGCTGACAAACGATTTCAACGGCGCGATTGAAAAGATGCGGATCGATTCCGACGCCGAGGTCCGCCGCTCCCGCGCCAGCGTCGAGAACCTGCAGGCGCGCCTGGCGGAAGAACGCCGTCTTGCACAGCAGGCGGTTGGCCAAGCTAAGATTGATGCGCAGCGCAAGGTAGACAGCCTGCAGGAGAAGGTCACCCAAGAACAAGCCGCTCAGCAGGCCGCCATCCAACAAGTGAAGCAGACCGCTGATACGGCAACGACCCAACTGGCCAGCGTGTCAACGGATGTCGGTAATGTGAAGACCGATCTTGGCGCCACCAAAAGCCAGCTTGAGCAGACCATTGCCAATCTGAAGCGCGCCACCGGCGAACTGGACAACCATGCCAGCCTGATCGCCACGAACGCAAGCGAATTGAAGGCGCTAAAGGAACTCGGTGAACGGAATTACTTTGAATTCAAAATACCGAAAGGCGACAAGAACAAGCAGCGCGTCAGCGACGTCATGGTTGAGCTGAAGAAGGCGGATCCAAAGCACAACCGCTTCACCCTTGCGATCACAGTTGACGATAAGACCGTCGAGAAGAAAGATCGCACCATCAACGAGCCGATCCAGTTCTATACATCGAAAGCACGGCAGCCGGATGAGATCGTCGTGAATCAGGTTCAGAAAAACATGATTGTCGGCTATCTGGCGACGCCCAAGGTACAAACTCCAAGGTCCTAGTTCATGTTTCCCACTACTCCAAATCGTTATCCAGAAAAACTAATAGCGCCTATGCGCCAGGATTTGACGCAGTACGGTGTCGAAGAGGCGCGCACGGCAGAGGATGTGAACCGTCTGCTCGCGGCCGCCAGCGGAACAGTCTTGTTCGTTGTGAACTCGGTCTGCGGCTGCGCAGCCGGCAAGGCCCGCCCGGCGTTGGGCCTCGCGATGCGGCACTCGACGCTTCCCGATAAGGTCGCAACGGTTTTTGCGGGCGCCGATATCGAAGCGGTCGCCCGATTGCGCGCGCTCCTGCCCGGCGTTCCTCCATCATCGCCCTCGATGGCTCTGTTTCGCGACGGCAAGCCGATCTGGGTCTTGCACCGCTCGACGATCGAGAGCAGTGATGCCGAGACGATCTCCGACATCCTGACGGATGCCTTCGATCAATACTGCGCTACAGCAAAGCAGTAGCTTTCCTCTCTCCGAATCCGTACAGTCCGCGCTCTTCGATGAAGGCGCGGACTTTTTTCGGAAGTTCCGGCGTGGGGCCGCTCTCGGCCAGGCGTGCTCGAATTCCCGAGCTCGAGACCGGGAGAGAGAGCCCTCCGACCTGCTGAAGGCGCGCGCCTTCCGGGATGCGGTATTGGCCGCCAGGGCGTGCGACTACGATGAATTCTAGCAAGCGGATCAACTCTTGCCAGCCTTTCCAGGTTTCTATTTCATCGAACGCATCCGACCCGATCAGAAAAAACAGCCGATCACCAGGCGCCAACGTCTCCCGCATCCGCTTAATGGTATCGATCGTATAGCTGCGTTCGGACCCTGCTTCAAGCCGCGATGCTTCAAATGCCGGATACGGCTCGCAGGCCAGTTCGACCATGCGAAAGCGGTCTTCGTAGGGCGTCACACCAGCCGAGTCCTTGTGCGGCGGGTTTCCGGCGGGTATGAAGAGGATCCGGTCGAGCGAACAGCACTTCAAGGCCTCTTGCGCAATTCTCAGATGCGCGTTGTGTATCGGATCGAAGGTCCCGCCAAACAGGCAAATTCGCTCCGGCATGCTAGTAGCGAAGGGTCGAGGGGCTCGGATCGCTCGAGATTTGTTCTTCAGCGGCCCGGCTGGCCAATTCGTCGCAGCGATTGTTGTCTTCGTGCGACGCGTGCCCTTTGGTCCAGGTCCATTTTGTTTGGTGAGAGTTGACAAGGTCGTCGAGCGCGATCCAGAGGTCCTGGTTATTCACCGGCTGCTTATCCGCTTTCTTCCAGCCATTGCGTTTCCAGCCCTGGATCCACTTCGTGATGCCGTTTTTCACGTATTCCGAGTCGGTGACGATTTCGACCGAGCAGCTTTCTTTCAGACGTTTCAAACCTTCGATCGCGGCCGCCAACTCCATCCGATTATTCGTCGTGTGCGGGCTGCAGCCGAACAGTTCTCTTTTGAATTCGCCGTACCGCAGGATGCAAGCCCAGCCGCCCTTGCCTGGATTCCCTTTGCACGCGCCGTCCGTGATCAACTGAACGTGCTTCAAGCGAGCTGGACCGCTTCCAGTTCAAGCGCGCCGCAAAAGAACGTGTCGACAACATCCAGGATCTGCTGGATCTGCTGGCAGCGATAAATATCGGTACGAAGTTTCGAACCGTTGCGCACGCCGTGCGTGAAGTATGTAGCAAACTGCTTCATTTTGCCGACGGCATCGGATTCGCCGTGTTCCTGGAGCATCAGGTAATAAGTGCGCATGATCTCATAGCGCTCGCGATCAGGCGGCACAACGTACGTTCCTGCTTCGAGATAGTCCTGAATTTGCCTGAAGATCCATGGATTGTAGGAAGCGGCACGGCCCACCATGACGGCCTCGCAGCCGGTCTCCTGATGCATACGGACGGCATCTTCGGGCGTGGTGATGTCCCCGTTGCCGATGACCGGAATCTTCACGGCAGCCTTTATTTCAGCGATACGAGTCCAATCCGCGCGGCCGCTGTAACCTTGCTCGCGCGTCCGGGGATGAAGGGCAACCGCAGCCAAACCTTGATCTTCTGCAATCCTGGCCATCTGCACAGCAACGAGTTCATGGTCGTTCCATCCGGCTCGAAACTTGCACGTCAATGGGATGGAAATTGCCGAACGAACTTCACGCAGGATCCGTTCGACCAGCGGCAGATCACGCAACAACCCGGACCCGCCATTGCACTTAACCACCTTGTTGACCGGGCAGCCGAAATTGATGTCGACGATATCGAAGCCGCGATCCTCACACACACGGGCGGCATCGGCCATTACACCCGGATCCGACCCAAATAACTGACACGCAATGGGATGTTCTTCCGGCTCGAAATAGAGATAGCGGAAATTCCGATTCGGTTTTTTGGCGTGCCGGGTGCTGACGACACCGTGTGAACTGGTGAATTCGGTCATGATCAGGCCACAGCCGCCCTGGTTGCGAATGAGCCGCCGGAATACGGTATCGGTGACGCCCGCCATAGGCGCGAGGACGGTTGCCGGCCGGATGGGCACCGGACCTACCTGATAGCCCTCCTGCAGCCGCGTGTCGAGTAAACCAGTCATTTTTTAGGGGTTAGAAGGGCGAAGTTCGCCGAATAACTCCATTTTAACGTTTAGGAAGGAAACGTACATTCCCGATGCTGCGTTTGCTTTTATAGTGGGGTTCTAGCATGCAGGGCTCGAATCTGATCAAAATCATCGCGGCGTTTGGCGCCGGCATTCTCGTCGCGCTCGGGAGCGCTCTCGTCTATGTGAGGGTCAATGATCAGCCGAAGTATCAGGCGCCGTCAATCGTGGTGCCCCCGTTGGCGACAACGAGCGATGCGCCCGACCCGGCTAGTGCGGGACCGGCAGCTACGACGCCCGGGACGCAGACCGCTGAGTCGCCGAGCGTCGGGGGCAAAAAGTCGGCCGCCGGCGCCACACCACGCGCAATTCGATCGACAGGCCACTCGCAACCACAGCAGGCGAAGGCGACTTTTGCGCCGCCGATCACGAAGCCGGCGATTGAGCCCGTGCAGATCGCGCAAAACAGCCCCATGCCGGCGCCTCCCTACACACCGCCGCAGCCGGTGTCGCCCCAGCCGCGCGCAGCGCAGGACCCGGCCTCCACAGCCGTTGTGCGGCAGGCCGGGGATCCAGACCAGCCCCCGCCACCTACGCGGCAGCCCCACGTCGTGACGCTGGCGGCCGGGACGACGCTGGTCGTGCGGCTTGGCGAAACGATTTCCACTGACCATAACTATGCGGGCGATACGTTCCGCGGCACATTGGACGCACCCGTCATCATGGATGGCTTTATCATCGCCGACAAGGGCTCAAAGGTTTTGGGCAAGGTGGTCGAAGCAGACAAGGGCGGCCATTTGAGTGGGACGGCGAATTTGACTTTGACATTGAACGAGATCCACAGTACCGATGGTCAGACTGTACGAGTGGAAACGAGCAGCTTCGACAAAAAGGGACCAAGAAATACCGTTTCCAACGCGGAAAAGATCGGCGGCGGCGCTGCGCTGGGAGCGATCATCGGGGCGATCGCCGGCGGCGGCAAGGGTGCGGCGATCGGCGCCGGAGCAGGCGGGGCTGCGGGAACCGGCGTTGCGCTCGCCACGCATGGCAAGGGAGCCGTGATTCCTAGCGAAACCAAGCTCACCTTTCAGCTTTCTACGCCCGTTACCATTACTGAGAAGCTGAATTAGCATCCGGCCCGATCAGCCTCACTCCGCCTCGGACTTGGCGCTCGGGGGCGAGTCTGGAGAACTCTCGATATACTCGCTCTCGTGACGCATGGCTGATCCGCTTCTGGGGGAACGACGGGGCAGCAGACGCATCGGATGCGTTTCGCTGATTGTTGTTGCTGTCCTGCTGCTGTTGTGTTCGCGGTTCTTCGCGAACCTGCTTATCGAATACGAATGGTGGAAAGGGTTAGGCCAGGAGGACACCTGGTTTAACCTCTGGTTGTATTCCACGATTCCCGTCCTGGTTGTTATTGCGCTCCTTTTCGCAGTCTTCTGGACCGCATATCGGGCCGGAATCCGCCGGCCGAGCGAGACGCCCATGTTCGGCTTTCTGCACCGCCGGACAGTGAGTTGGGTAGTAGCTGCCGGCCTGGCACTACTCGCGATCGCGGCGGGGAACGCGACGGTGAATAACTGGACGGTCGTGCGTTACCTCGGCGGCCTGCGCCTGCCGCAGAGAGCCGAATACGCGGACCCGATTTTTGGAAAACGTCTTCACTTCTTTTTCTTCGGCCTGCCTTTCTATGAAACTGCGCTGCGAGTGGTGCTGACGTGCGTGGTGCTGGCCCTCATTATTTACTGGCTCGCAGCGCACGCGGAAAAGCTCAGCCGGCAACTGCCGAACTTCGGGCGTCAGGGCGCGCAGTTCGACTTTGAGCCGATTTCTTTGCGCGACGCCTTCGATTCGCATTTCGTGCGAGTGATGCTGGCCATTCTGTTGCTAGGCGTGGCGGCCAAAGTGTATCTGAACCGTTTTGATCTGCTGTTTCAGGATCACGGGCAATACCTGGTGGGAGTGGATTGGGTGGCGGACCACATTGTGCTCCCGCTGCAGTGGTGCGAGATTATCGCGGCGGTGGTGGGCACGCTGCTGGTGCTGACGAGAAAGGGCCGCTGGGCGCTGATTCTGCTGCTGGTGATGGCGGTTCGCATGGTGCTGCCGGGAATCATTGCGAGCCTGTACGTGCGGCCGAACGAACTGGCGCTCGAAAAACCATACATCCAACACCATATCGACGCGACCCGCTCGGCGTACGGATTAAATCAGCGAGTGAAAGAGAGCGCGCTTGATGCGGAGCTGGAGATTCCGATCGATTACACAAAACACCAGGCACTGCTCGATAACGTGCGGCTATGGGACTGGCGCGCTTTTCACGACACGATCTCGCAGATACAGCCTCTGCGGCCGTATGTATATACGGACACGGACGTGGACCGCTACGTTATCGACGGGAGACTCCGGCAGGTACTGCTCTCGCCGAGAGAGCTCGAAATCCGGCAGCTTGGTGAAGCTCAGAATCGTTGGATTAATACCCATTTGATCTACACGCACGGGTATGGGCTGGTGATGGCGGAGGCGAACCGGATCACGGCCGACGGGCTGCCGCTCCTGTTCGTGAAGGACGCGCCGCCGGTGGTGACAACCAAAAGTCTTCAGCTCACGCAGCCGGAGCTGTACTTCAGCGAACAGGCGCATGAGCCGGTATACGTGGGCACGTCGCAGCAGGAGTTCAATTATCCCTCGGGTTCAGAGAGCGTATACACGACCTACAAGGGGCCGGGCGGAATTTCGATCGGGTCCGAATTGATGAGGCTCGCGGCAGCGGTGAATTATGGCGATTTGAATGTGCTGCTGACGTCGTATCTCACGAGCCAGAGCCGCATGATGATTCACCGGCCAACGCTCGAGCGGTTATCAACGCTCGCGCCCTTTCTTACTTGGGATCCAGACCCTTACATTGTGCTGACCGATGCGGGAAAGCTGGTCTGGATAGCCGACGGTTATATGTCATCGAACGCGCACCCTTATTCGCGAGAGCTGGAATTGGGCGGCAATGCGCCGGTCAATTACATACGGAACTCGGTTAAGGCGACTGTCGACGCCTACACGGGGGAAGTGAGCTTTTATATCTTTGATCCGAACGATGTTCTGATCGAGGCATACTCACGGCTTTTTCCGAATCTGTTCAAACCGGAATCGGCCATGCCCGCCGACCTGCGCCGCCACGTACGTTATCCGGAGACTTTGTTTAATGCGCAGGCAGAGATCTACCGCACGTTCCATATGCGGGATCCCGAGGCTTTTTACAATCGCGCGGATTTATGGGATTTGTCGAAGACGGCCGGCACAGAAGGCACAACCCCCGTTTCACCCACCTATGTTGTGGCGGCGCTGCCGGGCCAGAACACTGCGGAGTTCATGCTGCTGACCACGTTCACGCCGGCGAACAAGAACAACCTCATTGGTGTAATGTACGCCCGCTGTGACGGGGAACACCTGGGAGAACTGGTATTTGAGGAGCTTTCGAAGCAGAACATCATCTACGGGCCGATTCAGATTGATGCGCGGATCAACCAGGACCAGAACATTTCAAAAGATCTGAGCCTCTGGAACCAACAAGGGTCACAGGTGCTGCGCGGGCAGACGCTCGTGCTGCCGATCGATAAGAGTTTTCTCTACGTAGAACCGATCTATATACAGGCATCGCAGGCTAGCATGCCGCAGCTGAAGAAAGTGGCGCTGGCCATGGGGAACACGCTCGTATACAAAGACACCTACGAGCAAGCGTTGGCGGAGCTGATTCAGGAATCGGGCGGGGGTGCTCCGGCCGAGTTACAGAATACGCAAGTCCCGCAGCAGGGTGCGCAGGCACCGGCCCAGGCAGCTGCAAATCAGGCCCCACAACCTTCAGGGGCGAACGCTGCCGTGCCGAGTCCGCAACAGACGCAGGCCGTACAAACTTTACAAAAGATACGAGACCACTTGCAGCGCTATCGCGAGTTGAGCGCGCAGGGTAAGTGGGCCGAAGCCGGGAAAGAGCTGGACACGATTCAGCAGCTTTTGCAGAAGTAAAGCATCGCTTTCAGGCGGCAGCGGTCGCATGCTTTGTTGGCCAGTGGCATGCACGCGAAACTAAGGGGTTACTTATGAAACGAATGGTTCTTGTATTCGGGGCGGTAGCGCTACAGGCTTTTGCCCAGTCGAATAGTTCGCAAACATCAACGGCGCCGCTGCAAAATCCCTTGAGCGGCGCCACTAAGTATATGTATTCAATGAGCAAGAATGACTTATTGAAGTCCGCCGAAGAGATGCCGGAAGAGAATTATTCTTTCAAACCGGTCTCTACGGTGCGGAGCTTCGGCCAGTTGGTCGGGCATGCAGCCGATTCGCAGTATGAATTCTGTTCGGCAGTGATCGGTGACGGGAAGCAGCCGCCCGGAATTGAGAAAAGTAAGACGAGCAAGGCGGACTTGGTTCAGGCTCTAAAGGACGCCTTTGCGTACTGCGACCAGGCGTACAGCGCGATGACGGATGCCCAAGCACCGCAAATGGTCAAGTTTTTTGGCCATGACGCGCCGAAGTTGAGCATTCTGTCTTTTAACGTGGCTCACAACATGGAGCACTACGGCAATATGATCACCTATCTGCGAATCAAAGGGCTGGTGCCGCCCTCAAGCCAACAGCAGTCGAGTCAATAACAGAGCGGGGCCAAAGCTCTCTCGCGGGCTAAGGCCCCGTCTCCGAATCCCGCAGAACCGCTGCACATAATGCTCAATCAAGGTCACTGCGCCGGGAAGCCGCATGACCTTGTGGTCTAGAAGCGGAAGTCTGGCCGCGTGGTAGCGCGGAGTTCGCGAACGCTCTAGCTTGATGCCTTGAACTTGCGGTAACGCCGAATCAGCGTGTTCGTGGAACTGTCGTGCTCCAGTTTTGGTTCTTGCGCGCTCTGAAGCTCCGGCACAATCTTCTTTGCGAG